>JBKOUM010000154.1:0-4800 GCA_046723385.1 Actinomycetota bacterium | reverse complement strand
CCCCGGCTCGCCCCACCGCTGGCGGGGGGGGGGCGGGGCGGCCGGTGGGCCCCCCCGCCCCCCCCCCCGCGGCCCTGTCCGCCCTGGATCTCACCGTCGCGGTGTCGCGCGTCTACGTCGGGGTCCACTATCCGAGCGACGTCGCGAGCGGTGTGTTACTCGGACGCGCCGTGGCTCGCGTGTGGCCACGCGGCCGCTCGTGAGCCCGCTGCTACGCTCGGCGCGATGGCTGCCGTGATCGCATCGGTCGGTTGGCCCGTCACCGCCCGGGTGTTCGGCTTCTCGCCGCACGGGGTCTTCATCGCGATCGGCTTCGCGATCGGTGCGTGGCTCTTCGGCAGGCTCGCGCCCCGACGCGGCATCTCGGTCGATGCCGTCAATTCGATCGTGTTCTGGTCGCTGATCGGGGCGATCGTCGGCGCGCGCGTCGCCTACGTGATCGCACACGCGAGCGACTTCGCCTCGCCCCTGGACTGGTTCGCGGTGTGGAAGGGGGGGATCTCCCTCCTCGGTGGCATCGCCGGTGCGACGATCGCGAACGCGATCAACATCCGGCGGTTCGGCCTGCGGTTCTTCCAGGTCGCCGATACGCTGACCGCGCCGCTCGCGTTGGGCATCGCGATCGGACGCATCGGGGACCTGATCATCGGCGATCATCTGGGCAAGCCGACGTCGTGGGTGCTCGCGTGGACCTACGAGGGCGGCACGTTGGCGCCGCCGTTCGTCTGCAACGGCACGAGCTGCCAGGCCCAGCTCCAGGGGAACCACATCGAGATCATCCAGCGGGGCAGCACCGAGCTCCGTGCGGGGCTGGACACGATCGCGACCGGTGTCGGCGTCCACCAGACAGCGATGTACGACATGTTGATCGCGTGGGCGCTCTTCGCGTTCCTCTGGTGGTTCATCCGCGAGCCGCGCCGTGAAGGGATCGCCACCCTCGCATTCGCCGTCTGGTACGGATGCGCGCGGCTGCTGGAAGACTTCCTCCGGATCGACAAGCGGTTCGGGCCGCTCACGGGATCCCAGTGGACCGCGCTCACGGTCGTCGTCGTGAGCGTCCTGGCCTGGGCGATCTGGGCGATCACGAAGCGACCCGGTCCCACCACGCCGGGACGGCGTGGCGAGCCCCAGGCGGGGATCGACGACGTGACGCCGGACGCCGCCGAGCTCGGCTGAGCCGCTAGCGCGCGGTCAGCGACAGCGGCTTGCCGACCTTCGACTTCGTGGCCCTGCGCACCGCGTCCGCGGCCCCGCGGAACGCGACCGACGCGGGGGAGGATGGGTCGCGCAGCACGATCGGCGTCCCCGAGTCCCCGCCTTCGCGCACCGCCGGGACGAGCGGAACCTGGGCCATCAGCGGGACGCCGAGCGTCGTCGCGGCGAGCTCTCCGCCGCCTTCGCCGAACAGTGGCTCTCGCTCGCCGCAGTGCGGGCACACGTAGAACGACATGTTCTCGATCACGCCGATCGGGCGGAGGTTGGTGCGCTCGGCCATCTTGCCGGCGCGCTCGGCCACCTTCCTCGCGGCCTCCTGCGGCGTCGTCACGACGAGCATGGACGCGCCCGGGATGAACGACGCGAGCGAGATCGACACGTCCCCCGTCCCCGGCGGCAGGTCGCAGATCAGGAAGTCCAGGTCGCCCCAGTAGACGTCGCCCAGGAACTGCTCGATCGCCTTGTGCAGCATGGGGCCGCGCCAGATCACCGGCGTCTCTTCGGGCACGAAATGCCCCATCGAGATCACCTTCACGTCGTGCGCTTCGAGCGGGAGGATCATGTCGTCGAACCCGACGGGCTTGCCGACGGCGCCGATCATCCTCGGGACGCTGAAGCCCCACACGTCCGCGTCGAGGACCCCGACCTTGGCGCCGTCGGCCGCCATCGCGCACGCGAGGTTGACCGTCACGCTCGACTTGCCGACCCCGCCCTTGCCCGACGCGACCGCGATCAAGGCGGTCTGGGGCGGGAACGAGATCTTGGTCGGCGCCGCGGGCCCGTCCGAGCCCCGGAGCTGGCCGACGAGCGCCTGTCGCTGCTCGTCGCTCATCGGCGTCAACGTCACCTCGACCCGCTGCACGCCGTCGAGTGGCTGCACGGCGGCCGTCACGTCGGTCGTGATCCGGTCGCGGAGGGGACACCCCTCGATCGTGAGCAGGACGTGGACGTGAACCAGCCCGTCCTCGACCTCGATCCGCTGCAGCATCCCGATGTCTTCGATCGGCTTGCCGATCTCGGGGTCGCGGACGTCCCGTAACGCCTCGCGGACCTGCTGTTCGGTGATCATCCGTATCCGTCCTCGGAGTCTCCGGCTACGATTCGGAACATAAACACGGTGCGAACCGTGGAAACCCAGTCTACGACGAGGACGCGATGCCGGAGCCGATGGCGATCGAGGTGCACAAGGCGCTCGCCGACGACACCAGGTACCGGTTGTACCGCTACCTCCGGCTGTCAGGGAGACCCGTTGCCGTCCGCGAGCTCGCAACGCGCCTGTCGCTGCACCCGAACACGCTGCGCCCCCATCTCCGGCGGCTGGAGGAGGTGGGGCTCGTCGCGCACGACAGCCCCCGGACGAACACGAGCGTCGGCCGACCTCAGACGGTCTACGTCGCGGTCGATGTCGAACCCCGGGAGGGTCGAGACCACAAGCTCCTGGCGGACATCCTCTCGGGGTTGCTCACCACGTCGAAACAGCGCGATCGCGCGGAGGAGCTGGCGCGCGATTGGGGTGCGTACCTGATGGGGCGGACGGTCCCACGGCCAGGCGCCAAGCGACCCGCCGGATTGCACCTCGCGACGCTGCAGGACGCCCTGGCCCGGGCGGGGTTCACGCCTCGGTTCCGCCGAACCGGGAAACGATCGGTCGAGATCACGCTCCGGGACTGCCCGTTCCGGGATCTGCTCGACGAGCACCGCGACCTGGCCTGCGCCGTCCACCGGGGTCTGCTCGAGGGCATGCTCGGCGCGGCGCGGCCGGCGCTGTCGATGACGTCGTTCGAGCCCCTCGCCGACCGGAGCACGATCTGCCGTCTCACGGCTCGGGCCGGTTGATCGACCGCCGCCTGAGATCACCTCTCCTGAGCAGGGGTGATCATCTCGCACTGAAGTCGCCCTCCGAACGCGCCGATGCCCCTCATGGCGCTGGTCTGGTCTGCGCCGTCGGATCGATCACGGAGGGAGTGCTCGCTTTGGACGACGACTCGCCGATCGTGCCGGAGTTCAACTCATGGCTCGAAGAGCTCGTGAAGGGCGAGGGTTCCGACCTGCACGTGAAGGTGGGCTCGCCACCCATGCTGCGGCTCCCTCACGGGCTCATCCGGCTGGAACGCGACCCGCTGAGTCCGCTCGAGACGCAGGCGATCGCCGACGGGATCGTGCCCGCCGACCGCAGAGCGATCCTCGCCGACCGTGGCGACGTCGACTTCGCGTACTCGGTCGCGAACGTGGGTCGGTTCCGAGCGAACGTCTTCCGCCAGCGAGGTTCGGTCTCGATGGTGCTGCGGAAGCTCCGCTTCGGTGGACCGTCGTTCGAGGAGATCGGACTGCCGGACTCCATCCGCACGCTCGCCGACGAGCACCGTGGGCTGATCCTGGTGACCGGGCCGACCGGCTCGGGCAAGACGACGACCCTCGCGGCGATGATCGCCTACATCAACGGGACGAAGCCGGTGCACATCGTCACGATCGAGGACCCGATCGAGGTTCTCCACAAGGACGACGTGGCGTCGATCAACCAGCGTGAGATCGGCAACGACACGGAGGACTTCCTGTCGGCGCTCCGGGCGGCACTGCGGCAGGATCCCGACGTGATCCTGATCGGGGAGATGCGCGACACGGAGACGGTCCGCGCGGCGCTCCAGGCTGCCGAGACGGGCCACCTCGTCCTGTCGACGCTGCACACGACCGACGCGACGGAAACCGTGAACCGTGTGATCGACTTCTTCCCGCCCTACCAGCAGAAGCAGATCCGTCTGGCCCTTGCGGCGAGCCTGCGTGGCATCGTGTCCCAGCGACTCGTCCCGACGGTCACCGGCGGACGCGTCCCCGCGCTCGAGGTGCTCGTCAACACCGGCCGCGTCGCGGAGCGGATCGAGGATCCCGACAAGACCTCCGAGATCAAGGACGTGATCAAGGACGGGGCGTTCTACGGCATGGTCACGTTCGATCAGTGGCTGCTGCGGCTGATCCAGGATGGGACCGTGTCGGTCGAGGACGCGATGCAGGCGGTGACGAGCCGGCACGACTTCGAGCTCGCGATGCAGCAGGCCGGCATCGCGGTCAACGCGTAGCTCCGGCTCCCGTCGCCCGGCGCCGGACCTCGGCGAGCCCGAGCCCCGCGACGAGCCCGAGCAGCACGCCGATCGCCGCGGGCGCCGCCCACCCGTTCGACACGGCAGCCGTCTCGTCCGACGCGAGCAATGCGGGTGCGGCCGCCTCGATCGGCGCGGCCACGTCGACAGCGGTCCCGTTCCCCGGTCCCGTGCCGGCGCCGACCACGATCACCCCGGACATCCCTGGGTGCAGCGTGCACGCGAAGGGATAGAGCCCATCCTGGTCGAAGTTCGCGGAGTACCGCGCGAGCGGTTGGAGATCGTCGAAGTGACCCCACCCGTTGGCCGTGACGTTGTGGACGAACTTGTCGTCGTTCACCCACGTCACGGTCTCGCCCGGCTTCACCTGCAGGATCGTGGGCGTGAAGCACGCGTCGACGATCCTGATCGTCGTTCCCGTGTCTTTCGTAACACCTGTCTCTTATACACATCTCCGAGCCCACGAGACTACTCTGCGCATCTCGTATGC
>JBKOUM010000064.1:0-11616 GCA_046723385.1 Actinomycetota bacterium | reverse complement strand
CGCGCCGTCCTCGTACTCCGCCAGCAGCTCGTCGGGATGCGTCATGTCTGTTCCTGGGACGCCGTCGCCGTCGTGTTCGGTTCCCGAGCGCCGAGCCCCATCGCGTGAGCGAGCGCCACCCTGCCGCGGTGGATCCGCGATTTCACGGTGCCGATCGGCACATCGAGGATCTTCGCGACCTCTTCGTAGGCCAGATCCTGGAGGTCCGCGAGCACGAGCGCGACCCGGAACTCTTCGGGGATCGCGCGGAGCGCCGTCACGACGTCCCGCGTCCCCGAGAGCTCGTCGGCCGGATCTGGGACCGACGGACCTCCTTCGTCGGGGATGTCCGCCTCGCCGGCCAGTCGCAGCATCGGCTGGCGACGTCGCTTCCGCGTGAGGTCGTGGCACGCGTTCACCGCGATCCGGTGCATCCACGTGGTGAACGCGGCGTCGCCGCGGAACTGACCCAGCTTGTTCAGCACGGACAGGAACGTGTCCTGCGACGCGTCGGCGGCGTCATCGGGATCGCCCAGGAGGCGGAGGCAGACGTTGTACACGCGCTGCCGATGCCGGTCGACGAGACCGGCGAACGCGTCTCCGTCTCCCGCGAGGAACCGGCGGATCAGTTCTTCGTCGGCGGGGGGTTGCTCCACGTCGGCACGCTACAACGCGGAGGGGCCCGCGGTTTCGCGCTGGACGACCTGCGCGAGGTCTCGTGTGAACGATAGGCGGCCCGCGAGGATCGTGGTGGCCGTTCGGCGGAGGGTGATCGTTACCTCGCCGGTGGAGGTGTCCACCTTGCAGAAGGTCTTCGACATGACCGCGTCGGGATCGGCGGTCTCCACGGAGAGGTGCGCGGCTGCACACGCGTCCGTCACGTCGCGCCCGTTGCGGTAGGTGGTCGCCGCGGTGGTGGCAGCGGTGGCGGCGGCATCGTCCAGGCGGAACCGCGTGAACAGGATCGACGCGGCGTCGACGGCCGCGATCCCCAGCACCAGGAGGAGCAACAGCCAGACTACGATGACCTTGCCGACGAACCCGGCTTCGTCGTGCGGGGATGGTTTCGCAGGGCGAGCGCGCATCGGGTCGGTCACCGCCGCCGCCTGACGCTCGTGCGCAGCGCTCGTTCCACCTCGTCGACCTCCTGGATCGCGACGATACGGGCGCTGGCGAGGAAGACAAGCATCCCCGCGATCACGGCGACCGAGACCTGGACGAGCCGCGCGAAGGGCCTCTGGACGTCGATCGCCTGCCCGATCAGGAACGCGACCCCACCCGCTGCGGCGGCGGTGATCACCGACGCCAGGAGCGTCCGGACCAGGGTCGCACCGATCCTGCGCTCGTCCGCCCCGCCCAAGCGCCGCCGCACGATCGCGAACAGCACGATCGATCCGAACAGGTAGGAGACCGCGTGACCGAGCGCGAGCCCGGTGACCCCTCGGTGGAGGCCGAAGGCGAGCACCAGGTCCGCCCCGATGTTGACGACCCCGACCCCGATGTTCACGAGGGCCGGCGTGCGGGAGTCCTGGGTCGCGTAGAGGGTCCTCGTCAGGAGCTGGAACGCGGAGAAGAAGGGCAGCCCGAGGGCGAACCCGGCAAGCGCCCACGCCATCACCGGAAGGTCCGCCGCTCGGACGACGCCGTGGTCGGCGAGCAGCCCGACGATCGGCCCCGCGAGCACGACGTAACCGGCCGCCGCCGGGATCATCGCGACCATCGTGTCCCGGAACCCACGAGAGAACAGTTCTCGGACCCCGTCCCGGTCCCCGGTTCCCCAGCGCTCGGCGAGACCAGGAAGCAACGCCGTGAAGATCGAAACGGCGACGATCGCGTGCGGCAGCGAGAAGAACACGAACGCTTGCGAGTAGGCCGTGTACGCGCCGACGGAGATCCTGCTCGCGAAGATGATGATGATCAGGTACGCCGCCTGGTTGGCGGCGACGTACACGGCGACCCAGCGACCCAGGTGGAAGAGGTGCCGGACGGTTTCGTGGCGCCAATCCCATCGGAGGTGCCACCGGAACCCGATCCGGCGCAGCGCCGGCCACAACGCGAGGGTCATCGCGACGACACCGAGCGTCGTCCCCGCCGCGAGCACGGTCTTCTGCGCGAGCGTCAGGGCGGCCACGCTCGGCAGGCTCGGGCCGCGCATCACGATGAACACGAACATCGTGAGGATGACCGCGAGGTTGTTCAGCACCGGCGCGTACATCTGCGCCGCGAACCGCCGGTTGGCCGTCAGGAGCCCGGCGGCGATCGCCCCGACCCCGTAGAAGACGACCTGCGGCATGAACCACCGCAGGAAGAACGTGCCGAGCTCGGCCTCCTGCGCTCGCCGGACCGGATCCACGACGCCCGACAGGTAGAGCCGCATGATCCACGGGGCGGCGATCGCGCCCGCGATCGCGACGAGGGACAGCACGACGAGCGCGATCGTCAGGAACCGTTCGGTCGCTTCGAACTGCTCGGTGCGTCCGCGGTCCTTCGCGCGACCCACGAGGACGGGCACGAACACGCTCGTGAGCACGCCGCCGAGGACGAGCTCGTAGATGATGTTCGGGGTCGTGTTCGCGGTGTTGTAGGCGTCCGAGACGACCGTGAATCCCAGGGCCGCGAGCGTGACGGTCACGCGGAGCAACCCCGTCACGCGGGACAGGAGCGTGCCGCCGGACATCACCGCGGCGCTGCGGACGGTGGCGTCGCGTGAATCCGCCGCCTCGGAACCGGTCGGCGTGAGCTCGGAACCGGCCGGCGTCAGCTCGGGACCTTCGTCCGCCGGAACCACCTCCGTGAGTAGAGGAGCGCGAGCACCCCGGCCGCGGCGAGCGTGACGATGAGCGCGATGTGGTTGAAGGCCGTGGACCGGACCACGATCGGCTGCGCCTCGCCGATCCCGTCCCCGTTGGGAGCCAGGACGCGGACGAGGATCGGGTTCTGGCCGGTGGCCTTCGCAACGACGGGGAAGGTGACCACCTGGTTGGGGCGCGACAGCACGACGTCCTGTTCGTTCCCCTGCGGGTAGTCGAACTGCGAGGACTCGAGGCGGATCGTGATCCGCAGCGGGACCGGGCCGGGGTCGCCCATCACGAGCGGGATCGTGCCCTCGCCGGACGTGAAGGTGAACCCGCCCCTCCCGACCTGGGGTCGCACGCTTTCGAAGACGGTTCGCGTGGCGGCGCGGACCGCGTCGAGCCAGGGCTCGCCGGCGATCGGATCCCCCACGTACGGCGCGGACTCGGCGTAATAGAGGTCGCGCGTCAGCTGGTCGGGCGCGTCGTTCGGCTCGGTCAGCATCGAGCGATAGTCATCGACCTGCCCGTGGAGGCCTCGGATCCCGTTCGGACCTTCCGTGTACGGCGTGGGGAACGCCGACGTGTCCGGAGCCCGGAGCGTGGCGGGGTCGCCGGGGGGGTCGACGCTCGCCGCGAACGTGACCGGGTCGACGGTCCGGAGGAACGGGACGTGGTGGAACCGGTCGAGCAGCGGTTGCCACAGACCCGGTGGGAGCGATGAGGGGAGGGCGAGCGCGCGGCCGCGGACGTTCGGCTCCGCGGGGACCGGCGCCTCCTTCCATTCGACGGCGAGCTCTCCGAGGACCGCCTGCGCGGCCCGGACCGGGTCGGCCAACAGATCGGATCGATCGAGGAGGCTTTGCGCGCCCGGGTCCGGGAGGACGAGGTTCAGGGGCACCCCACTCGGCGACGTCAGGGTGGCGGTCGGCGCGGGCTCGGGGACCGTCGCTTCCGCGGTGCGTTCGATCGTGTCGATGTCGCCGAGCACGGTGGTGACGCCCTTCCCCGCGAGCCAATCCAGCGCCTCGTCCGAGAGCGCGCCCGCGGTCGGTCGTGCGATCAGGGCCTGCGGGGGAACCCCGGAAAGATCCTGGAGCGTCTGCATGCCCAGCGTCCGTTGATCATCGAGGTCTTGTCCCAAGCCGCTCGAGAGCATCGAGGACAGCGTCGGTCCGGAGAACGGCGTCGCGACGGTCTGGACGTCCTCGCCGGCCAACACCTCCGAGAGACCGTCGAGGAACGCGCCCGCGGTTGCGGCGCCGTCCTCGCCCTGTGCGACCGGGGTGCCGTCCACGCGCGTGTAGCCGCGCGTCATCCGCTCCGCCTGCTCGACCAGGGAGGGCGTCACGACGAGGCTCGTCTTCGTCGCCGGGTGATCGTCGAGGAGCTGGTGCAACGCGGCGACCGGGGCCCCCAGCTGTCCGACCGAGCTCAGCGAATCGGCGAAGCCGTTGTCGTCGAGGCGACCGTCCGCCCCGAACGCGATCGTCGGCGCGAGCTCGATCCACCAGGTGAACCTCATCGGGGCCAGGGGCGGCCGGACGAAGTAGAGGATCGGCGTGGTGAGCGACGCGATCACGGCGCCGCCTGAACGGACATCGACGCGCGCCGGATACACGAGGTTGTCGGCCTGATCGATGCCCAGTGTCGTCGAGAGGTCGAGCTTGATCCTGAAGGTTCGGGTCGCGAGCGGGTCCAGGGTGCCCTTCTCTTCGTGTTCGGTCACGAACCCTTCGGTCGGTCCCTCGGAGAGCGACGACTCGTAGCTCACCCGGGAGTCGTAGGTCGGCCCGATCGTCAAGGCGATCGAGAGGTCCCTGTAGGACGACGAGCCGGTGTTGGTGACGTCCACCCAGATCCGGAGGCGAGGGTCGTCGTAGCTGGTGCTCCAGGGGGTCTGCCGGACCAGGCGGATCGACACGCTCGCGTCCTGCGCCGACGCCACCCCGCCCGCCGAAACCCTCAGCGCGAGGACGAAGACCGCGAGCAGCGCGCGAACGGCGCGTTCCACGCGCGCATCCTAGCCGCGCGTCTCAGCCCCGGAGCAGACGGACGACCTCGGCGACGCCGTACACGAACGCCACGACCAGCAGGAAGCAGCCGACCAAGAGTCGGAGCGTGCGTTCGCGGGTCCCCAGGGCGATGTTCGCGCCGATCCGTGCCCCCGGCACGACGCCGATCGCCAGGACCGCGAAGATCGCCCAGTCGATGTGCCCGAGCGCCGCGTGCACGATCGTCCCAGGGACTGCCACGACCGCGATCAGCACGAGCGACGTGCCCAGAGCCCGTCGGAGCGGCATCCCGAGCACCGTAGTCACGAGCGGGACGAACACGATCCCGCCGCCCACCCCGAGCAACCCCGAGACGAACCCGGTGAAGCCGCCCAACAACGCGTAGGACCATCCGGGGGTCGAGCCCGTCGGGCGGACGGCGTGATCGCCGCCGAACCCCACGCGGATCGCTTGCCACCCGATCAGGACCGCCGTGACGAGCAGCAGCCAGTGCGGGTCGATGAACGACGTCACCCACGCGCCCGCGATCGCGCCCCCGACGCCGGGGATCGCAGCGAACCGGATCGCGCGCCAGCTCACCTCGCCCGCGCGCGCGTAGGTGGCCCCACCCACGATCGCCGTCGGGATGATCACGGGCAAGGGGGTCCCCACCGCAACGTACGGCGAGCCGCCGAGGAGCTCCTGGATCGCCGGCGTCGTGACGATCCCGCCGCCGACCCCGAAGAGCCCGGAGAGGATCCCCGCCACGAGCCCGATCGCGATGCCGAGCAGGGCGTCGCCCAGCGTCACCGCAGCAGCTCCGCCGCTCGAGCGAGCACGTCACGCTCGCCGCGGTACGCGGCGCGCTTGAGTGCTCGCTCGAGCGGGAACCAGCGAACCTCCTCCATCTCGTCGTCGCGATCGTCAACGTCGCCGCCCGTGTGACGCATCAAGAAGAAGTGCACGCGCTTGCGGATCCGCACGTCCTCCCAGACGTAGATGTAGCGGGTATCGCCGAGGTCGGCCTCGATCGTCGCGTCGAGTCCCGTCTCCTCGCGGACCTCGCGGAGGGCGGCATCTTCGCGCGATTCGCCGCGCTCGATGCCGCCCTTCGCGAGGCCCCACGCGAGGTCGCCGCGGCGCGTGCGACGCGACGCGAGCACGACCTCGATCGCATCGTCGGCGCGCCGGTAGACGACGCCGCCGGCGGACACTTCGCGTTGGGTCGGCAGCTTCGGCTTCGGCTTCGGCTTGGGCTTCGCGCTCGCGGTGGTCTTCCGCGTCGAGCCCTTCGTCGCCCGGCGCCCCCGCCGCCGCGCCTTGGGCTGATCCGGCTGGTCCTTGGCGGCGCGCGCCGCGGTTCCCGGGGCCGCGGCGCGGCCCCCGGAACCCCGCGCCGCGTCCTTGCCCCCCGACGTCCGCCGATGTCGCCGGCGACGTCTCTTCGGTCGTTCGGGCTCCTCGGGGGCCGGCACATGGTCCTGACCGGCCATCACGGCCGGATAGTAGCCCTGCCGACCCCGCTCAGGGTCGGACTCCCCCGTGCCGAAGAGCTACCCGGGATGACTATCGACGAGCTCCTGCGCCACACCGTGGAGCGCGGTGCCAGCGACCTCCATCTGAAGGTCGGCAACGTGCCCTTCCTCCGCGTGGACGGCGACCTGCAGCCCACCCCGTTCCCCGAGCTCACCACCGAAGATGCCGTGTCGTTCTCCCTCGCCGTGATGGGCGATCACAAGCGCCGGGAGTTCGAGGAGTCGAACGAAGCCGACATCGGCTACACGCTGCAGGGGGTCGGCCGGTTCCGGATCAACGTCTTCCGGCAGCGCGGCCTGGTCGGGCTGGCCGTGCGGCGCGTCCGCTCGGAGATCCCGACGTTCGAAGAGCTCCGGCTGCCTGACGTGATGCGGACCCTCGCCGACAGCCCGCGCGGCCTCGTCCTGATCACCGGACCGACGGGGACCGGCAAGACCACGACGATCGCGTCGATGATCGGGCACATCAACCGGACGCGTCGCGCGCACATCGTGACGATCGAGGATCCGATCGAGGTCGTGCACGACGACGCGCTGTCGATCATCCAGCAGCGCGAGGTCGGCATCGACACCGGGTCGTACCAGGCCGCGTTGAAGCACGTCGTCCGGCAGGATCCCGACGTGATCTTCGTGGGCGAGATTCGCGACGCCGAATCCGCCCTGTCGGCGATCCAGGCGGCGGAGACCGGCCACCTCGTGATCTCGACCCTGCACACGATCGACTGCATGGAGACGATCAACCGGGTCCTCGACCTGTTCCCGCCGCAGCAGGCCAAGGAGGTCCGCACCTCGTTCGCGGGTGCCCTCCGAGGCATCGTCTCGCAGCGACTCGTGACCAAGGCCGACGGCAAGGGCCGTGTCCCGGCGATCGAGGTGCTCGTCAACACCGGGCGGGTCTTCGACCGGATCGTCGACCCGGAGCAGACCGACTCGATCGTCGACGTGATCTCCGAGGGCGCCTACTACGGGATGCAGTCGTTCGACCAGGCGCTCGTCGCGCTCGTCAAGGAGGGTCTCGTCGCGGTGGACGAGGCTCGCCGCACCGCCACGAGTCCGCACGACTTCGACCTCCAGCTCGCGGGCGTGCTCGACCGGCGGACCGCCTTCACCGACGATCAGGCTTCGGGTCTGCCGTTCTGACGCCTCGTTCCCGGAGCAGGGAGCGCAGCTCGACCGCGTCCCTGGGCGCGGCCCCACCCGCATCGTTGTTGAAGTAGATCCACCCTTCGCCCGCGGCGATCCCGGCGATCCGGTCGGCCCAGCGACGGAGTTTCTCCTTCCGGTAGCCGGGGACCTGCGTCTGGCCCTGGTGGAACCGCAGGTAGGCCCAACCTCCGGTCACGGGGAGGTCGACCCGCGCTCCCGGGTGGTCGGCCCAGACGAGCGCGGCTCCGGCCCGATCGAGCAGCTCGAACACGTCCGGCGTGTGCCAGCTCGGATCGCGGAACTCGAAGGCGGCACGCATCCTGGCGGGCAGCACGTGGAGCAGACCGGCCAGCCGATCAGGATCGGCCGCGAAGCGCGGCGGGAGCTGGAACAGGACGGGGCCGAGCCGCGGTCCGAGCTCCGTCGCTCGTCCCCACAACAGGTCGACCGGATCCTTCGGCTCGCGGAGCCGCTTCAGGTGCGTGATGAAGCGGCTCGCCTTGACCGTCATCACGAACCCCACGGGCGTCTCGCGGCGCCACCGGTCGAAGGTGTCCGCCTCGGGCAGGCGGTAGAAGGAGTTGTTCAGTTCGACCGTCGAGAAGCGCGTCGTGTAGAAGCCGAGCCACGCACGCTGGGGCAGGTCCTCGGGGTAGAAGGATCCCTTCCAGTCGCGGTACTGCCAGCCGCTCGTCCCAACGTGGATCACGGGATCTCGCCCGCCGCTCGGCGCGCCGCGAGCTCCATCGGGTGGCGCCGGTACCCGTACGGGATCGCCAGGAGCAGGTACACGGGGATGAACAGCGGTCCCCAGACGCAGTACTGCCGGACGTGGTGGCGCTCGTGCGCGAGGAGCGTTCCCTCGACCCGTTGCGACGAGACGATGACGAAGCCGACCGTCATCGCCGTCCTCCCCCCGCGGCGCATCGCTCGCGTCAGTCCCCTCGGTCCGCGATCGAACACGATCAGCCCTTCCCGGAATGAGGGGCGCTGGAACGTGAGCAGTCCCGCGAGCAGGCCGAGCGCCGTGTTCGGCAACGTCCAGAGGAACCCCAGCCACACGGGCATCCGCGCACGGTAGCGCCCGCGGCCGGGGCTATCCTCGTGCCGTCATGGCCCACACGCCTTCCGGCGCCGCTCTCGACGTCCCCGAACTCGCCGCCGAGCTCGGCGAGCGGTTCGCGGAGGCCGGCTTCGAGCTGTACCTCGTCGGCGGGAGCGTGCGGGACCTGCTCCTCGATCGCGGCAGCGCGGACCTGGACTTCGCGACGAACGCCCGTCCCCCCGAGACCACGAAGGTCCTGCAGGGGTGGGCAGACCGCCGCTACTTCGTGGGCGTGAGGTTCGGGACCGTCGGCGCGCTCAAGGGAGACACGCTCGTCGAGATCACGACCTTCCGCCAGGAGATCTACGCCGAGAGGAACCGCAAGCCGGCGGTCACCTTCGGCAAGGACGTGCGCACCGATCTGAGCCGCCGGGACTTCACGATCAACGCGATGGCCGTGCTCGTACCGAACGGGACGCTGATCGACCCGTTCGGGGGCGTCCAGGCGCTCGGCTCGAGGATCCTCGACACCCCCCTGGATCCGGAGGTCGCCTTCTCGGACGACCCGCTGCGCATGGTTCGCGCGGCTCGGTTCGTCGCGCAGCTCGACGTCGTTCCCGCCGACCGGGTCGTCGAGGCGATCGGGGCCATGCGGGAGCGACTGGAGATCGTCGCGGCCGAGCGGATCCAGGCGGAGCTCGACAAGCTCCTCGTCGCGCCGAACGCGGCGAAGGGCCTGGCGGTGCTCGTCGACTCGGGCCTGGCCGACGAGTTCCTGCCGGAGCTCCCCGCGCTCCGCCTGGAGCAGGATCCGATCCACCACCACAAGGACGTCCTCCGGCATACGTACGCGGTCGTCGAACGGTGCGAACCCGATCTGGTGCTGCGCCTCGCTGGGTTGCTCCACGACATCGGCAAGCCGAAGACACGACAGATCGGTCCGGATGGCATCAGCTTCCATCACCACGAGGTCGTCGGGGCACGGATGGCCCGCGAGCGGCTCACGGCCCTCCGGTACCCCCACGCGGTGGTCGACGACGTCGGCACGCTGATCGAGCTGCATCTGCGCTTCCACGGGTACGGTGAAGGCTGGACCGACGCCGCGGTCCGGCGGTACGTCCGCGATGCCGGACCCCTCTTGGACCGGCTCAACCAGCTCACGCGCGCCGACGTCACGACCAGGAACGCCGATCGGGCCAAACGGTTCGCCGCGCTCCAGGACGAGCTGGAGGAGCGGATCGCGGCGCTCGCCGAAGAGGAGAACCTGGAGGCGATGCGGCCACCGCTCGACGGGCGACAGGTCATGGATCGGCTCGGCGTCGCACCCGGACCGGTGGTCGGCGAAGCGCTCGCCTACCTGATGGAGGTGCGGATGGAGCGGGGTCCGGTGCAGGAGGACGAGGCCTACGAGCTGCTCGACGCCTGGGCGAAGGAGCGGGGCGTCACGGGATGACCGGGATCCGTGCGGCGCGGAGGATCACGTCCAGGGTCGCGCGTTCACCCCGCCAGTGATCACGAACGACCTCGGGCCCGGCCCGGCGCACCAGGTAGCGGAGCGCCAGGGCGGCGACCACCGCGTCGTCCAGCGGGCCGAGCACCGGAAGGAATTCCGGCACGAGGTCGATCGGCGAGACCAACCAGACCGCGGCCAGCGCGAGCACGACCTTCGCGCGGCGTGGGACGTTCGGATCCCTCACGAGGTCCTTGAAGAGCAGGATCAGGTTCGGGAGGAGGGTCGCGAGCTCCCTGGCGGCGACCTTCCGGCCCGACAGGATCAGCGCCGCCACCAGCACGAGATAGACCACGCCCACGATCAGGAGCGCGATGACGAGCGTTCGCACGCGGACAGGCTACGAGGGACCGTGGCCTAGAGCGTGTTCCATCGCGAAGGCGGCCAGACGATGAAGAAGGCCTTGCCGATGATCGCGTCGCGCGGGATG
This sequence comes from Actinomycetota bacterium, assembly GCA_046723385.1. GTDB lineage: Bacteria > Actinomycetota > UBA4738 > UBA4738 > HRBIN12 > AC-51. The sequence goes on along the minus strand of JBKOUM010000064.1, from coordinate 1,185 downwards.
AACCCCAGGCCGTACCTCGAGTCGAGCGAGTTGCCGCGGTTGTCGCCCATCACGAAGTAGGAATCCTTCGGCACGTGGAACTTGGGGAAGTCGGCCGTCTTCTCGGTCAGGTACGGCTCCGAGATCGCGACGTTGTTCACGTAGACCTTCCCGTGCTTCGCCCAGACGGTGTCACCGGGTACCCCGATCACGCGTTTGATGAAGTCCTCGTCGTCGGGTTTCTGGACCCCCACGGCCTGTCCTAGCCAATGCGTGATCCCTCCGATGACGCCGCGGTCGGGCCGCTTTCCGGGGTCGGGGTCGGAGAAGACGATGATGTCGCCACGCTGAGGATCTCCGAAGTAGTAGGGGATCTTGGTCACGAGGACGCGGTCGCCGCTGCAGCCGTTGCAGCCGTGGAGCGTCGGTTCCATCGAGGCGCTCGGGATGAAGAAGGCTTGGAACAGGAAGGTCTTGATCAGGATCGCCAGGATGAGCGCCATGATCACCAGGCCCGGGAGCTCCCCCATGAAGCGGAGGATCGGGTTCCGATGGCGCGGCTCCGATGCCTTCGCGTCGGGCGTTCGTTCGAGCGCCGCGCGCTCAGCTTCGGTCTTCACGGGCTACAGGGTATCGGCTGGGTTCCGTTCGACCATGAGGTGGACCTCGACGGCCTTGAAGGACGCCCACACGTGTCTTCCGACGACGATCCCGAGCCGGTCGACCGATCCGGTGGTGACCTCGGCGACGAGCGCGGGTGTGCCGGCGAGGCGCACCCGCGCTCGATCGCCGAGGATCGCGACCTCCTCGACCACGCCCTGAACCACGTTGCGCGGCGATCCCTCGGGCCGCGTCGCGTGGAGCGCGACGTCGGCCGGCGCCAGCGTCGCGGCGACGTCGTCGAGAAGCTCGGCCCTGACGTCGTCCGGCCAGGGCACGGTGACAGGGCCGTCGGTGGTCCTGAGCTCGCCCGCGCCGCCCCCGATCGGCACGAGCGTTCCCGAGAAGAGATTGAGCCCCACAAGATCGGCCGCGTACCGCGTCCGCGGGGCGTCACGGAGCTGGTCGGGCGTTCCCGTCTGCGTGATCCGGCCGTCCTCGAGGAGGACGATCCGGTCGGCGAGGGTCATGGCCTCGACCGGATCGTGCGTGACCAGGAGCCTCGGACCGTCGAACCCCGCGAGCGTTCGCCGAAGGAGGGAGCGC
>JBKOUM010000096.1:0-4210 GCA_046723385.1 Actinomycetota bacterium | reverse complement strand
GTGCAGGAGGCGATCGTGCGGGCCTGGGAGCGCAGCGACCGCGGTCAAGAGATCCTCGCGCTCGATCGGTGGGTCGCCGCCGTCGCGATGAACCTCTCGCGGAGCCGGCTCCGTCGCCTCCGCGTCGAACGGCTCGCATGGCCCCGGATCGCCGATCCATCGTCGACGGCGGGACCGAACGCGGATCGGATCGACGTGGTCCGCGCGCTGGCGGCGCTCCCGCGCCGCCAGCGCGAGGTCGCGGTCCTCCGCTACTACCTCGACCTCAGTACGACCGAGATCGCCGACCAGATGCGTACGAGCGAGGGCACGGTCAAGAGCCAGCTCTTCAAGGCGCGAGCGCATCTCGCCGACGCGCTCGCGCTCGACGAGAACGACCGGGAGAACAGTCATGCCGAGCATCGATGACCAGCTGAGGGACCGTTTACAAGGCTCGGCGCCGAGGCCCGCCGGCACCGACGACCTGTTCGTGCGCCTCGGTGCACGTAGACATCGCCGCGCCGTCACGCGTACGCTCGGCACGGTCGGCCTCGTCGTGGCGGTCTTGGCCGGCACGGTCGGCGGGTTCGTCGCCTTGGAGCGGACGTTCCGCACGGGTCCGACCCCTGCCGGTCCGACCCCGTCGGTGGCGAACGGGGCGCTCGTCGTCAGCATCCCGGACGGAGAGGACAGCCACCTGATGGTGCTTCCTGCGTCTGCGCAGGATCTGGATCCCGCCGACGGAGCCTCGCCGGCGGATCGGGGATCGATGGATCTCCTCACGTCGGAGCCGGGGACGCGTGATGTCGATCCAGCCGTCAGCCCGGACGGATCGGCGATCGCCTTCGTGCGGAAGGATGCATCGGCGGTTCCCCCAGGGCTGTGGTTGATCGGCATCGATGGAAGCGACGAACGTTCCATCACGAGGGCCCCGGCCGATGTGAAAGGCCTCGCCTGGTCCCCCGATGGCTCGGTGATCGCGTTCAGCGCCGCGGACGAACCGGAGGGTCGTGCCCTGTACACGATCCATCCGGACGGATCGGACCTACAGGTCGTGGTTCGCGATCAGGACGTGCAGGACATCGCCTGGTCACCCGACGGAGGCTCGATCGTCTACTCCGCTGCCGACGTGCACGTCCCGGGAGGCTCGTACGACCTCTGGATGGTCGCGATCGACGGCACCGATGCCATCGATCTCACGCCGACCGCGTCGGTGGACGAAACGGACCCGGCGTGGTCGCCAGATGGTTCATCGATCGCATTCGTCACGCCCGACGGCATCTGGCAGATGCCCGCGGGCGGCGGTCAGAGCCAGCTCGTCGTCCCCACGTCACCATCCGGCGATAACTCCGTTCCGACCTCTCCAGCTTGGTCGCCCGACGGCGCATACCTGTCGTTCGTGTTCGAGCATTCCTCGGTCGTGTACGTCCTTCCCGCCGGAGCGACCGACGTGTTCCCGGTTGCCCAGGGGTCGAGCTTCGCATGGCAGCCGGTTCCGCTCACATCACCGACGCCCTCCGTCGAGAACCTCGGTCTCGACTTCCAGGTGTGCCGTGTGATGTCCATGCCGATCACCGTCTCGGGAGCTCCTGGAACGGCGTACGTCTTCACGCGGGAGAGCGACACGTGTGCGAAGGTCGGTGAAGGCCAGCGCTTCGTCGCCGCCGACCTGAACGGCGACGGGCTCGTGGACACGGCACCGGTCCAGTTGGAGGGTTGCTTCCCGCCGATCGGCTGCGAAGCCTTCGCCGCGCCGGACGTGAACGGCGATGGGACGTCCGAGGTCGCGGTGTCGAACGCGGGCGCCGACGGCTACGGCGTGTGGTTGTTCGCCGCCACGACCTCGCCGCCGGCCATCCTTCCGATCGACGTCGTCGATCCACAGGGCATCGGATACATCAACACGGGTCCGCTCGAATTCGCCTGGGTGGACGTCGCTGGCCACGCAGAGGGTGCCATGTGCGAGACGTCAGCCGGTGGGACGTACCTCACGATCTTCGGCTACGACAAGTTCGAGAAGGAAACGGAGATCCGGGCCACGACGCTGCACCTCGACGGCACGACGGCAACCGTGACCGATGCATCGAAGGACCGTATCCCGCTCGCCGACGCAGTGGTCCCGGGGAAGGACATGTGCGGAGCTTCTCTCCACGGGTCCGCGGCGAACTTTCCGGAAGCGACCGATGCGTCCGGGCTCGACATCGGGATCGGGGTGCCGCTCTGCAACACATCGACGATCGTCGCCGACTTCACGGGTGACGGCCAGAAGGACACGGTGTTCGTTGGCGAAGAGTCACACGATGGGCCATGCTCAGACCCCAACTTCGCCGACGTGCGAGGCGTCGTTGCCATCGATCTCGATGGCGATGAGTTGGCCGACGGCAATCATGTCGTCATCGATGACTGCATGGGATGTGGTGCGTACGCCGCGGCCGATCTGGATGGTGACGGCACCCGCGAGCTCATCGTGTTGCACCAGGGCTCCGCGACACCCGTCTATGGGATCTACGAAGCGTTCCAGAACACGGAGCCCCCTGGGATCTTTCCGGTGACCCTGACGAACGACGCGCCGGGGATGGGGCTCTCCGCAGGAGATCAGCTCTTGGTCACGGTAGGTGGTGACGAGGGATATAGCTTCGCGGTCGGATGCGAGGGGCTCCCCGCGAGCCCTGTTCTCGTCCAATGGAGCAGCTACCACCCGATCGAGGGCCCGGGTTCGGACGTCAAGGACATCTACGTCACGAAGCTGCAGCTCTCTGCGGAGACGGCGACCGTCGTCGACTCGCAACACACGACGCAGCCCACGTCCGACCCGCCGCCCTTCGATAGCCTCGACAGCACCGGCTGCGGGGTGCGATGGTTCCCTCCTGAGTAGGAGAACGATGCGCGCGATCGTCATGACGAGGGCCGTGACGGTGATGATCGCGATCGTGTCCGTCGACATGTTCGTGCCACACGTCGCATCCAGCGGCTCCGCGACGTATTGCGCGCCGACGTCGGACTTCTTCCCAGACGCCGATACCGTCCTGTACGGAGACATCGACGGCGACGGAACGACGGACACCGTGTCCACCCACGCGAGGATCACGCCCAACGGATCGTGTCGCGCACGCCTGATCGTCGAGACCGACCGGGCCACCTACCGGACGAAGGTCGCGCCACTCACCGGGCTCCTCTTGGTCCCGCCCGCGCTCGCCGCGCTCGTGCGCCTTCGCCCCGGGCATCGGCTCGATATCGCCGTGATCGTCTGGCTCGGCGCGTCGACCGGTTTCCTCGATGTGTACGGCCTTCGAAGTGGGCATCTTCGACGTCTCAGTCCTCAGGCGTTCGGCTACGCGGGAAGCCTCGGCGAGCGCAGCGGGGTCGATTGCGTACGTCAGCACGGAGCTCGTCTCGTGGCTTCGTGGGCCTCGATCGATCGGACCGGCCGTCGGTACGTCGTCGAGCGGGACTTCTACGGCGTTCGGGGCGGCTCCCTGCGACCTCTGCCACGGCTCACCGAACGGTTCCGGGTACCGGTCGACGCGCTCGGTCGGTTCCGCGAGTTGGCCGCTCTCGTTCCCTTCCCGAGCTGCACGGTCGTCCGCGGCGCGTCGTAGCCGGCTCTCAGGCGGTCAAGCCGAGTACGAGCTCGTTCAGCAGAAGCATCCCGCGTTCGGTCGGCACAAGCCGGCCCAGGTCGTCGGTCAGCAGGCCGGTCCGGATGTAGCGCTCGTACCGATCGGACTCGAACCACGAGGACGGCACGCCCTCGAGGATCCGGAGCTTGAGGAAGACCTCCTCGAGGTACGCGTCCGACGGATCGAGCGACTCGGAGCCGCCGATCGGAAGCTCGCCCGACGCGATCATCTCCATATAGGTCTCGGGCGGCCGCACGTTCCACCACCGGACGTCGTCCCGGTACGAATGGGCGCCGGCGCCGAGCCCGACGTACGGACGCCGCTCCCAGTACCCGAGGTTGTGGACGCACTCGAACCCGGGACGTGCCCAGTTGGAGATCTCGTAGTGGTGGTAGCCGGCCGCCGCCAACTCTTCGCACGCGAGCATGAACATGTCGGCCTGGAGGTCGGGGTCGGGAGCCGGGGCTTCGCCCGACGCGACCTTGCGTCCGAGCGACGTCGCCGGCTCGATCGTCAGGGCGTACGCGGAGACGTGGTCCGGGCCGAGGGCGATCGCCTCGCCCAACGTGCGTCGCCAAGAGTCGAGCGTCTCGCCGTTCGCGCCGTAGATC
>JBKOUM010000024.1:0-22152 GCA_046723385.1 Actinomycetota bacterium | reverse complement strand
GCTCCTGGTCAGACCGATCGCGCGTTAGGCCGCGGCCCCGTGGCACTTCTTGTATTTCTTGCCGCTGCCGCACGGGCACGGGGCGTTCCGCGGGATCTTGTCGCTGAAGACCTGCTGCGGGTTCCCGGCTTGGGCGCCAGCGGCGCGGGGGGCCTCCCCCGCGCCGCCAGCGCCGGAAGACACCTCCTCGCGGTTCTCCTGCAGCCGCTGCACCTTCGGTGACGAGGCTGCCGGCGGCTGGTCCTGACGGGCCAGCTCGACCCGGTAGATGTACTTGACGAAGTCCTCCTGGATGGACGCGGTCAGGTCGTCGAACATCGTGAACGCCTCGCGCTGGTACTCCGTGAGCGGATCGCGCTGGGCGTAGGAGCGGAGATGGATCCCCTCCTGCAGGTAGTCCATCTCGTAAAGGTGCTCGCGCCACTTGGTATCCGTGATGTTGAGCAGGACGACGCGCTCGAGCTCGCGCATCACCTGCGGCGTGAGCGAGGCCTCCTTCGCGTCGTACGCCTCGAACGCCTCCTGGACGAACCGGTCCTGGAGGTCGGCGGGGTCGTGGATGTCCTCGATGTCGGCGACGGAGCTCGTCACCGGGAAGAACTCCGCCAGCGCCACGAGCAGCGCTTCGCGATCCCAGTCCTCCGAGTAGGTGTCCGCCGGGCACCACGTGGTCACCACGTCCCTGATCACGTCCTCGACGAACCCCAGCGCCTGTTCCTTCAGGTCCTCGCCCTCGAGGATCTTGCGGCGCTCGCCGTAGATCACCGCGCGCTGGCCGTTCATCACCTCGTCGTACTTGAGGACGTTCTTGCGGCGCTCGTAGTTGAGCTCCTCGATCTGCTTCTGCGCGTTCTCGACGGCGCGGCTGACCATCTTGGCCTCGATCGGCTCGCCCTCCGGCCACTTGAAGCGGTTCATGATCGCGGCGACGCGGTCCGACGCGAACATCCGCATCAGATCGTCCTCGAGCGACAGGTAGAACAGCGACTCGCCGGGGTCACCCTGCCGGCCCGACCGGCCGCGGAGCTGGTTGTCGATTCGACGTGACTCGTGCCGCTCGGTGCCCAGCACGTACAGCCCGCCGAGCTCCACCACCTCGTCGTGCTCCGCGTCGGTCTGCGTCCTGAACTTGGTCAGGATCGGCTCGTACTCCGTCTCGTACACCACTCGCTCCTCGTCGTCCATCTCGAAGAGCAGGTAGCGGTCGTTGTCGAACTCGCGCGCCGCCATCTCTTGGCGAGCGAGGTATTCGGGGTTGCCGCCCAGCAGGATGTCGACGCCTCGGCCGGCCATGTTGGTCGCGACCGTGACCGACCCCTTCCTGCCGGCCTGGGCCACGATCATGGCCTCCTTCTCGTGGTTCTTGGCGTTCAGGACGTTGTGCGAGATCCCGCGGCGGTTGAGCACCCCCGACAGACGCTCCGACTTCTCGATCGAGACCGTGCCGACGAGGATCGGCTGACCATCCGTGTTGCGCTCGATGATGTCGTCGGCGACGGCATCCCACTTCTCGTCCTCGGTCTTGTAGACCAGGTCCTGCTGGTCGTCGCGGATCATCTGGCGGTTCGTGGGGATCTCGACGACGCTGATCTTGTACGTCTCCTCGAACTCGGTGAGCTGCGTCTTGGCCGTTCCGGTCATCCCCGCGAGCTTGTCGTACATCTTGAAGTAGTTCTGGATCGTGATCGTGGCGAGCGTCTGGTTCTCTTCCTTGATCCGGACGCCCTCCTTGGCCTCGATAGCCTGGTGGAGGCCCTCCGAGTACCGGCGGCCCTCGAGCACGCGGCCCGTGAACTCGTCCACGATCTTGACCTCGCCGTCCTGCACGACGTACGCGACGTCCCGCTTGTAGAGCTCCTTCGCGCGGAGCGCGTTGTGCAGGTGGTGCACCAGCATGGTGTTCGAGCTGTCGTAGAGGTTCTCGATGTTGAGCAGCTCCTCCACCTTGGCGACCCCCGCCTCCGTGACGGCGACCTGGTACTTGGCCTCCTCGACCTCGTAGTCCTGGTCGATCGTGAGGCGGGGCGCGATGCGCGCGAACGTCTGGTACCACTTGGCGGAGTCGGCAACCATCCCGCTGATGATCAGGGGGGTCCGCGCCTCGTCGATCAGGATCGAGTCGACCTCGTCCACGATCGCGTAGCGGTAGCCACGCTGGACGCAGTCCGCGAGCTGCATCGCCATGTTGTCGCGCAGGTAGTCGAAGCCGAACTCGTTGTTGGTGCCGTACGTGATGTCGGCCCCGTAGGCCGGACGGCGCTGCTGGGGGCTCATCGACGCCTGGATCAGCCCGACGTTGAGACCCAGGAAGCGGTAGATCCCGCCCATCCACTCGGAGTCGCGCTTGGCCAGGTAATCGTTCACCGTCACGATGTGAACGCCCCTGCCCTCGAGCGCGTTGAGGTAGCCGGGGAGCGTCGAGACGAGCGTCTTGCCCTCACCGGTCTTCATCTCGGCGATGTTGCCCTGGTGCAGAGCGGCGCCGCCCATCAGCTGGACGTCGAAGTGGCGTTGCCCGATCGTGCGTCGGGCCGCCTCCCGCACGGACGCGAAGGCCTCCGGGAGGAGGTCGTCCAGGTCCTCCCCGGCGGCGACGCGCTCCTTGAACGCGACCGTCTTGGAGCGAAGCTCGTCGTTGGAGAGCTCCTCGGTCTCGGGCTCGTAGGTGTTCACGAGCTTCGCGAGATCGGCCAGGTTCTTGCGCTTGCGGCCTTCGCCGAGGTTGGCGATCTTGTCGAGTACCGGCACGTTCGTTCCTTCGGGCGCTCGGGTCTTCCAGTGTAGCCGCGACCCGCGGATGCCCGGGTCAGCGCCCGCTCAGGGGAGCGCGTGGGGCGATCGACGCACCATGCCCGCCACCCGGGAGAAGCCCTGTCGCTCGTAGAACGGCACGACCTCTTCGTCGCAGCACAGGTCGAGCCCGTAGAGACCGCCGGTCTCTCGCTCGAGCGCTCGAATGAGCCCGGTCCCGATGCCGCGACGACGGTGGCTGGCGATCACCTCCAGCAGCGACAGGTACGCCATCAGGGCACCGTCCGACAGCGCCGTCGCGAAGCCCACGAGGCGATCCCCATCGAACGCGAACGCGGCGTGATCGGCGCCGCGGACCGCGGCCAGCCGGCGTTCGAGCGACGGAGGGGTCGGCCACCCTTCGAAGAACGGCGCCAGGTCCTGGCGCTCGATCTCCGAGGCATCCAGGCGATACGCGATCACGTCTCTTCCAGCATCCCGAGGCGTTCGACCAGCCGAGCGTTCTCCGCGTAGTCGACGGGACAGGCGATCACGCTCACCCCGCCGTCGTCGAGCGCCTTGCGGAGCGTCGGCAGGAGCTCGTCGGCGGCCTCGATCGCGTAGCCCGAGGCGCCGAAGCTCTCGGCGAGCGTGACGAAGTCCGGGTTCCCGAACGAGACGGCCGAGCGCCGGCCGAAGTGGATGTCCTGCTTCCATCCGATCAGGCCGTAACCTCCGTCGACCCAGACCAGGATGACCAGCGACAGCCCTTCGCGGACGGCGGTCTCCAGCTCGGCGACGCTCATCAGGAAGGCCCCGTCACCGGTGACCGCGACGACGGCGCGGTCGGGCCGGACCAGCTTGGCGGCGATCGCCCCCGGGATCGAGAACGCCATCGTCGCGAGGCCGTTCGAGATCAGGCAGGTGTTGGGCTCGTAGGTCGGATAGAGCCGCGCCATCCACATCTTGGCCGCGCCGGTGTCGCACAGCACGACGTCCGCGCGGTCGAGGACCGCGCGGACGTCGTGCACGATCCGGGCGGGCGCCAGCGGGAACGCGCTGTCGGCCGCCCCGCGCTCGAGCTCCTCCCCGACGAGCCCGCGCGCCGGCGGATCGCCGCGATCGGGATGCATCTGCGATGCATCCCCGATCGCGTCGAGCGCCTCTCCGATCGAGCTCTGCAGCCCGACGGCCAGCGTGTAGTTCGCATCGACCTCCGCGACCGTCCGATGGACGTGGACGATCTGCTTGTCCCGAAGGGGGTTCCACCTGGACGGCGCGTACTCCACCAGGTCGTACCCGACCGCGACGACGACGTCGGCCCGGTCGAACCCGAAGTTCGCGTAGTCCTTGACCATGAACCCGATCGTGCCGAGGGCGTTGGGGTGGTCGTCGGGGAAGACGCCCTTGCCCAGGAACGTCGTCGCGACGGGGAGGTTCAGCCGTTCGCTGAACCTGAGCAGCGCGTCGCGCGCGCCGTCGCGCGCGACGCCGGCGCCCGCCAGCACGACGGGGTGGCTCGCGGTCGAGAGCACGTGTGCCGCCCGACGGACCTGGTCCTCGGACGGGAACGGGTCGCGCGGCACGTTGACCGGGAGCGGCTGGGCGTCCGTTCGGTGCTCGGCCACGTCTTCCGGGAGCACGATGAACGTCGCGCCGGGTCGCTCGGTCTGCGCCTGTTTGAAGGCCTTTCGGACCATCTCCGGAGCCGCCGTCGGGAGGGTGACCATGTCGCCCCACTTGGTGACCGGGCGGTAGAGGGACACGAGGTCGACGACCTGGTGCGACTCCTTGTAGAGCCGGTCGAGCCCGGCCTGGGCCATGATCGCGACGAGCGGGTGCGAGTCCAGCTGAGCGTTCGCGATCCCCAGCATCAGGTTGATCGCCCCGGGACCGAGGGTCGCCAGGCATACGCCGGCCTTCCCCGTGAGCGCCCCGTACGTGTCGGCCATGAAGGCGGCGCCTCGCTCGTCGCGCGTGGTCACGAAGCGGATCGACGAGTCGACGAGCGCGTCGATCACGTCGAGGTTCTCCTCGCCGGGGAGCCCGAAGACGTACTCGACGCCCTCGTTCTCGAGACAGGCGACCAGCAGCTTCGCGACGTTCCGGGACGCGTCGTTCGTCATCGGAACGAAGCCTAGCCGCCGGAGCGGATCAGGTGATCTCGATCATCTTCTCGCGCACGGCGTACACGACCGCCTCCATGCGCGAGTGGAGATGCAGCTTCTCCAGGATGTTCCGGATGTGGTTCTTGACCGTGTTCTCGGAGATGTAGAGCTTCTTCGCGATGTCCCGGTTGTTGAGCCCCTGGGCCACGAGCTTGAGGACCTCCATCTCGCGGTCGGTGAGGCGGGGGGTCGGCATCTGCGGCCGCTCCTCGGTCGCCTTCGAGATCGCGGCGAACTCGGTCAGGAGCTTCGATGCCATCGAGGGCGAGATCCGCGACTGACCGGCCCAGACGCTCCGGATCGCGTCGGCGACCTCCTCGATCGGGATCTCCTTCAACAGGTATCCGCTGGCGCCGGCCTTGATCGCCTCGTAGAGATCGGCTTCCTCGTCGCTGATCGTGAGCATCAGGATCTTGACGTGCGGGAGGAGGTCCTTGATCTGCGCGGTGGCTTCGATGCCGGAGCGCTTGGGCATCCGGACGTCCATCAGGACGACGTCGGGCATCGTCTCCTGCGCCTTCTCGATCGCCTCCAGGCCGTCGGACGCCTCGCCGACGAGCTCCAGGTCGGGTTCGCTCCCCAGGACCATCTCGAGACCCCGACGGAACAGCGCGTGATCGTCGACGACCAGCACGCGGAGACGTTCGTCGCTCGCCTGGTCCTTGGTCACGGCTGCTCCTCGCTCTCGGTCGACAGCCCGACCTCGGGCTGGGTCAGCGCGGATTCTAGTCCACGCTTCTTGGGCGGGCGCTTCCTCCCGTGATGGTCGCGGAGCTGTCGCTCGAGCTTGTCCTTCACGCGATCGATCGCGGTCGGCACGTCGTCGGCCTCCGCGTGCGCCCGGAACGTCTTCCGAGGGATCCGTAGGGCGGCCTCGACGCGCTTGACGCCGTCGAACCGAGGATGGTGCTGGTTGATGAGCTCGAGGTCGATCGTCGTCGTCCGTGGCTCGATGCGCTCGAGCGGCGCGAGCTTCCGTTCGGCGGCGAGCCGGATGTCGTCGGTCACCTGCACACCGCGACCGGTGAAGCTCAGATCCATCCGCTCGGCATCCTGTCGGTCGGGGGTGGGCTCCGCGTCCGGCTGACCTGGTCTTTGTCCCCACACTCGCCTGCCGGGACGTTCGCCCGGTCGCCCGGACGTCCGCGGCGACCGAACTTTCGCCCTCTCCCGGTCACCCGGGGCAGGTCTTACATCTAAACCGCGCCATGCTCGGCGACCAAGAGTCGCCTTACGTGGGTCGTTTCGCCCGCGGCTGGCATCGACTACCGGGGAGGTTCCCCGGGCAACCACAGACCCGGACGTGGGCCCACGTGAGGATAGGCACGCCGAGCCGGTCCGCGCAACGCGGGGACCGGGCCGCCCGGCGGGCCGTGGAACGACCTGGCGGCGGTCACCAGGTGGACGTGGCGGGCGCCGGCCGCCGCGAGCGCGTCGGCGCACGCCGCAGCCGTCGCCCCGGTCGTGAGGACGTCGTCCACCAGGAGGATCCGCGGCGGAGCCGTACGGGTCGCGACGAACGCGCCCCGCATCGCGTCCCGCCGCTCGCGACCCCGTCGCTGCGCCTGGGGACCGCCGGTCACGGTGCGGCGCAGCAGCCGGCGCACCGGGACGCCCGAACGCCGTCCGAGCCCGCTCGCGAGCGCGCGGGCCTGGTCGTAGCCGCGCTCGGCCAACCGGCGACGGGCGAGGGGCACCCACGTGATGACGTCGACGGGCGGGATCGGGTCGCACGCGACGATCGCGTCGGCGAGCGCCGCCGCGACGTCGCGCCACCCGGAGAACTTGAGGCGGTGGACCGCCGATCGAGCCGGACCCTCGAACAGGAACGGCGATCTGGCCGACGCGATGGGCGGCGGCGGACAGTCGCGACAGCCTGGCACCGCGTCCGGCCACGGGCGGCCGCACCGCCGGCACCAGGGAGGCTGCAACGGGATCAGCGCCCTGCTGCACCCCGCGCAGAACGGCCACGGACCCGTCCCACATCCGGCGCACCGCCTGGGGAAGACGACGTCGAGCGCCCGAGCCAGCACGGAGCGCACGGTACCGCTCGCTTCCGACACCGCTACGGCAGCGCGACCTCCACCGGGGATCCTCCGCGGACGTCGATCGTGAGGCGCTCCTGCGTGCGTAACGCGGGGTACGCGACGACCGAGCCTCGCCCCGTATCGGCGTCGAACGCGACGTCCATCGTCGGATGCGACCCGCCGTCGACCGCCAGCTTCACCGAGGGAGCCTCGTCGGCCGCGAACGTGATGCGCACGCTATCACCGAGACATTCGAGCGTCTCCCACGCGACGGCGCCGCTCTTCTGCCCGATCGTGACGGTGCCGCGACGGACCGACCCGCGGGGCCAGGCGCTCGCGAACGGAGAGCCCGGGCGGATCACCTCGTTCGTGCCGTCGATCACGACCTCGCATTCCAACCGGTACCAGCCCGGCGGCAGATCCACCGTCGAGATCTCGAACGGAACGAACGTGTCCTGGGTCGGCGCCACCTCGAGGACCATCGGCTCGATCCCGATCTCGCGGGCGCCCTCGGACGCGCACCCGTTCGCGCGCGCCGACACGATCCTGACCTGGTGAGGGAGCCCGTCCGCACCGCGGAGCAGGAACGTTCCCTTGATCGCGATGGGGAAGCGCTCGTACGCGGCCCGGATCGAAACCGTCTCCTCCACGGATCGGACCTCAGGTCCCCTGCTGCCAGGAATGGAGGTACTCATCCTGCTCGGCGGTGAGCTCGTCGATCTCGACGCCCATCGCCCGCAGCTTGAGGCGCGCGACCTCCCGGTCGATCTCCACGGGCACCGGGTACACGCGCTTCTCGAGCGTCGAGTGATTCTTCACGATCCACTCGACCGAGAGCGCCTGGTTCGCGAACGACATGTCCATCACCGCGGCCGGATGACCCTCGGCGGCGGCGAGGTTGACCAACCGGCCCTCACCGAGGAGGTTGATCCGCCGCCCGTCGGCGAGCGTGTACTCGTCGACGGAATCGCGGATCCTCCGAACGCCCGTCGCGAGCTCGCGGAGCGACCCCTTGTCGATCTCGACGTCGAAATGGCCGCTGTTCGCGAGGATCGCGCCGTCCTTCATCAGCTCGATGTGCTCGCGGCCGATCACGTCGCGATCACCGGTCACCGTGATGAAGATGTCGCCGATGCGAGCCGCGTCACGGATCGGCATCACACGGAACCCTTCCATCACTGCCTCGAGCGCGGCGGTCGGTTCGACCTCCGTCACGACGACGTGCGCACCCAGCCCGCGGGCCCGCGATGACACCCCGCGCCCGCACATGCCGTAGCCGGCGACGACGACGGTCTTGCCGGCGATCAACCGGTTCGTGGATCGCATGATCGCGTCCATCGTGGACTGCCCGGTTCCGAAGCGGTTGTCGAACAGGTGCTTCGTGTCCGCGTCGTTGACGGAAACGATCGGGTACGCGAGCGCCCCGTCGGCCGCCATCGCCCGCAGGCGGATCACGCCCGTGGTCGTCTCCTCCGTGCCGCCCAAGACATCGCTCAGCTGATCGGCCCGCTGCGTGTGGAGCACGCTCACGAGGTCGGCGCCGTCGTCCATCGTGATCATGGGGCGCAGATCGAGGACCGCGTTGATGTGCTTGTAGTACGTGTCGTTGTCCTCGCCCTTGATCGCGAAGGTCTCCACGCCACTCTGTTCGGTCAGCGCCGCGGCCACGTCGTCCTGCGTGGACAGCGGGTTCGAGGCGGCCAAGAGCACCTCGGCGCCGCCGGCGGCGAGCGTCTCCATCAGGTTGGCCGTCTCCGTCGTCACGTGCAGGCACGCGGCGATCCGGATCCCGTCGAGGGGACGTTCCTTGTCGAATCGCTCGCGGATCTGTCGCGTCACCGGCATCTCGCCGGCGGCCCAGTCGATCCGTTCGCGGCCTCCGGTCGCGAGCGCGGGGTCTCTGATGTCTGGCATCCGATCAGTCTCCTTCTTCCTGGAGCCGGGGTAGCAGATCGACCAGGAGCCTCCCGACGGCCAGCGCGGTCTCGTTCGAGACGCGAACGACCTCCTGGTGGGTGACGTGTTCTCCGAACGCGTTCGTCAGACTACAGATGCCGAGGACCCGCATCCCGAGAGCTCGGGCGGGGAGCGCTTCGGGGACCATCGACATCCCGACGACGGTCGCGCCCAGCCGTTGGAGCATCCCGATCTCCGTCGGCGTCTCGTAGGCGGGGCCGCTCATCGCCGCGTAGACACCCTGAGCGGCGCGGATCCCAAGCGCGTCCGCCCGCTCGATCGCGAGATCCGCGACCGAGCGCTCGTAGACCTCGTGCGTGTTGATGAACGCGGGCATCCCGTCGGGGGAGCGCCATCCACGCAGGGGCGACGCACCCATCATGTTGAGGTGATCCCGCAGGACGATCACCGTGCCGGCCGGAACGCCCGGCTCGAGCCCGCCCACCGCGGCGGTGAGGATCATCGTCCCGGCGCCGAGCTCGTGAGCGAGCCTGGGCAGCAGCGCCGGAACGTCCATCCCGTAACCCTCGTAGTAGTGGACGCGCCCGCCGAACGCGGCGACGGGGACGCCGGCGAGCCGGCCGATGCTGAGCGTGCCGGCGTGTCCGGGGACGCCGGGGGGCGGGAAGCCCGGCAGGTCGGTGAACGCGAAGGTCGCCTCGACCGCGAGATCGCCCTCCAGGGCCGGGCCGAGCCCGGAACCGAGGACCAGACCGACCGACGGGACGAGGTCCGTCCGTGCCCGGACGATCCGGACTCCGCGCTCGGGCAGATCGTCGTCGGGCCCGGGGCCCCCCGAGGTCACGACGTCCTCGCGAGCGCCGCCTTCAGACGGTCGATCACGGCGACGGGGGTCGGATCAACCCCCCGTCGGAGCGCGACGTAGCAGCTCGTGAAGTCGCCGACGATCACGAGGGCGAACAGCGTCGCGAGCAGCGACCGGGTCGCGACCTGGACCTCGTCGTAGACCGCTCCCGCGTCCCGCGCGATGTCGGCCGACAGCGGGAACCGCGCCGCGATCTCGGACGGCTCCCCACCGTGGCGGAGCCCGATCACCGCGCACCGCTCGCCGTACGGCGAGGTCCAGCCGACGACCTCGTTGTGGTCGAGCTCGCTCATCGCCGACGCGAACGCGGGCACCTTCCCGTTCTCGTTCATCTGCGTCTTCCACCGCATCGCCGCGACGGCCGCGACCCCGTCGGTGCCCCACACGACCGGGATCCGGTCCCCGATGGCGCCGGCTAGGGCCTTCGCGCGGTTGCGATCCGTCGGGAGGTCAGGACCGAGTCCGGCGACCCCCAGCTCGAGCTCGCCGACGACGTCTGCGACGTCGTCGGCGAGCCTGGGGAGGAGCCCGGCCGCCTCGAGCGCCCCGAGCATGGCGAACGTCAGGTGGCCGACCGCGGCGCGCGGCTGGAAGCCGCCGGGCACCCGCACGACGGCCAAGCCGCGCGCGGCGCACTCCGCACCGAGCGTTCCGCCACCGGTGATCGCGAGGACGCGACACCCTCGCTCGACCGCCTCGTGGAACGCGCTGAGCGTCTCGGCGGTGTTGCCGGAATACGACGACACCACGACGAGGGTGTGGGGGCCGGCGAACTCCGGCAGGATCGGCGATCGGTTCACGTCGACCGGGACGCCGAGCCGCTCACGGAACGAGGCCTTGAGCACGTCGCCGGCGACCGCCGAGCCACCCATGCCGCAACAGACGACGGACGTCAGACCGTCGAGGTCCGGCAGGCCGGTCGCCGAACGACCGTTCTCGTACGCGTCCCGGACGTGCGAAGGGAGCGCGGCGACGGCGCCGAGCATGTCCGACGGATCGGCCGCGCGCAGCGCGACGGCATCGTCGAGGTCGATCACCGCTTGCCCGTTGCCGGCTTCTCGGCCTCGTCGATCAGCATCACGGGGATGTCGTCCCGCACCGGATAGCGGTACCCGCACGTTCGGCAGACGATGATCTGCTCGTCTTCGAGGTAGTCGATCGCACCCCGGTCGTTCGGACAGACCAGGATCCGCAGCAGTTCCGGGTCCAGCGTCACGTCGTTCCCTCCTCAGGTCCTGATCAGGTCGAGCACCATCGCCGTCTTCTCGGCCAGCAGCTCGGGCGTCCTCGCTTCGACGTTCAGGCGCAGCAGCGGTTCGGTGTTGGACGCTCGCACGTTGCACCACCAATCCTGATACTCGACCGTCAGCCCGTCGAGGCGGTCCTGCGCCCCGTCCGAGAGCACGCTCGCGATCCGCTCGATCCGGCCGGCCTGATCGTCGACCCTGGAGTTGATCTCCCCGGAGTCGAAGTACTTCCGGAACGGGGCGAGGACCTCCGAGAGCGGCCGGTCGGCGGCGGACAGCTCACCGAGCGCGACGACCGCCGCGATCAGTCCGGAGTCGGCACGATAGTTCTGACGGAAGTAGTAGTGGCCTGAATGCTCCCCTCCGAAGATCGCACCGGTCTCGGCCATGACCTGTTTGATGAAGGAATGTCCCACGCGCGTGCGGATCGGCACGCCCCCCTCGGCCCTGATCGTCTCCGGAACGATCCACGAGCAGATCAAGTTGTGCACGATCTTGGCGCCCGGCTCCTGTCGGAGCATCGCGCGCGCGACGAGGGCGGTCATGAGCGAGCCCGAGACATCCTCGGCCCGCTCGTCCACGAGGAAGACCCGGTCGGCGTCGCCGTCGAACGCCAAACCGATGTCGGCCCGGCGATCGAGGACGAGGGCCTTCAGCTCCCGCTGGTTCTCCGGATCGATCGGGTCGGCGGGGTGGTTCGGGAACGTCCCGTCGAGCTCGGCGTACAGGTGGTGAAGGGTCACGGGGAGTCGGGCCATCACGGCGGGGACAACGAGCCCTCCCATCCCGTTCGCGGTGTCGACCGCGACGGTCAGCGGTCGCATCGCCTCGACGTCGACGAACGACAGGACGTGTTCGACGTAGGCCTCCAGCAGGTCTCGGTGCTCCAGACGCCCGACGGGAGGCCCCGACCCGTCATCGCCGCGTTCGACGAGCGCGCGGATGTCACGGAGACCCGAGTCCTCCCCGACCGGACGAGCGCCGGGGAGACAGAACTTGAGCCCGTTGTACTCCTTGGGGTTGTGGCTGGCCGTGATCATGATCGCCGGGAGATCGAGCGACCCGCTCGCGAAGTAAACGAGATCGGTCGATGCGAGGCCGAGATCGACGATGTCGGCGCCGCGGGATCGGGCTCCGTCGGAGATCGCTCCGGCGAGCTCGGGGGACGAGATCCTGCTGTCTCGCCCGAGCAAGATCGAGGGCAGGCCCGTCCAGTCTGCGAACGCGGCACCGATGCTGCGGGCGAGATCCGCGTCGAGGTCGTCGGGAACGACCCCACGAACGTCGTACGCCTTGAAGACCCGGTCGAGATCCCGGACGGTCACGGAGCGGCATCCTATCGGAGCCCGCTCAGCGGGCGATCCGGATGCCGGGCGGCGGGGCTACCTCTTGACGACGAGGTCGATGACCGATGTGAGTGGGACCTGCTCTCCTTCTTGGAACCACCACTTCGCTTCGCAGAGGTGGCACGTGGAGAAGGCAAGGTCCCTGTCGCCCACGGTCATCGAGATCGAGATGAGGTCGCCCTGCCTGCAGGTCGGACAGGAACCGTTGGATTGGCGCATGGGGGAAGTTTCGGCCGAAGAGGCCCCGCAGGACATAGCTCATGACCGTCATCTCTCGTCTGGGCCGCAACGGCTCCGGATGGTCCCCGAGGCGAAGCAGGGAGACCCCGACCGGGGGACGTTCGATGCGCCCTTCGTCCGAGGCCGCGCCCGCCGATGGGACGCAGCAGCCGGAAGCTCAGACCGCGATCGAGGCCGTTCGCCGGTCGTGGACGACCCAGCCGACCGGCGGGGTCATCCGCGAGACGTGCTCGTCACAGAGGTCGAGCAGGTTGGGGTCCGGCTCCGTGAGCAGATCGTCGACGACGACGGCGCGCTCCGCGTACAGGAGGGACACGGTCGCGATCGGCTCGTGGCCGCACCGCATCTTGGCGCAGGCTCGCATGGGCGGGAGCCTAGATCACACACGTGTGATTTCAAGCACCTGGAGCGACGATCAGGTGTCCTGACCCGGTGGGGTGTCCCAATACGCCGCGCCGGCTGGGCGGTGCCCGACGATGAGCACGTGCGCACCGACCGGCACCATCGGATAGAGCGTGACCACATCGTCGTTGTGCATCCGGATGCACCCGTGCGACGCGTAGCGTCCGATCGAGGAATCGTCACTCGTCCCGTGGATCCGGATCAGACCGGGGGCCGTGATGTAGAGCGCGCGAGGGCCCATCGGGTTGCCCGGACCCGGGCCCACAACGAGCGGCTCACCCGCGCCCCATCCATCCGGCGCCGGGTTGTGCCAGGTCGGGTCGACCTGCTTGTCGTAGATCGTCCAATCGCCGTTCGGCGTCGTGAAGCCGGGCTTCGCGGTCGCGACGTCCCACGAGCGGAGCAGGTGGAAGCCGTCGTAGAGGTCGAGCTCGTTCCGATCGAGGTGGACCACGATCGTTCGGCCCAGCGTCGCGTCCGTCACCTTGGGCTGGACGTCCCGCGCGCGCAGAACCACCGCGTCCTGCCCGCGGTCGAGCGCATGCCGGATCGAGGAGACCGCCGACGCCTGCGCGAGCTTGGTCCCATCCTTCGCGTGCACCATGACGATGTCCGAGGCGTCCGAGGTGATCCCGATCGCGGCGTTCCGCGGCGCCACGGCGACGTCCTTCGCGATCCGGGCGACCCAGTCCGCCACGCCCGCCCCCGCCGTCCGGTAGTCGAGCGGGACGTCGATGCCGATCGATTCGTCGCGCAGGCGATGCCACGCGCGCGAGAACGTCCCCAGATCGTCCGCGGCGGCGAAGGCGCCGTCGACCGCGTCTGAGATCGCCGCACGCCGGCCCAACGCGCCGAGCGTGGTCGTCCAATGGTCGTTGCCGACCGTGACGGTGAGCTGGGTCTCCAGCTCGGTGCCGGCGACACCTCGCATCGCCCGCTTGGCATCGGCCCGCGTCATCCCGCCGACGTCGACGCCGTCGATCCGGACCCCGGGGAGGATCCGGTCGGCGTGGCTCATCTCGTAGCGGTACGCGGCGTACGCGACCCCGCCGAAGATGAGCAGCAGCGTGCCGGTCGCCACCGCAATGATGGCGACGATCACGCCGGTCCGGCGTTTCCGCGAGTGTCGTCCTCTGGCCATGGGGAGCATGTTCCGAACGGATCCGGCCCGATGATACCCATCCTGGCGTCCCCGACTCACAGCGAGGCGGCCTCGTACGCAGGGATCAGCACACCGATCGCGGAGGCGTACGACCCGAGGCCCCGCTTCCCCCCCGACGTGGACGTCCCGAGCGCGACGACGTCGCCGCTCGCCTTGACGAGGATCGAGGCGCCCGGCGCCTTCTGGAGGAATCCAGGCGGGGCGGCCGCCGTCCGCCCTGGCAGGATCGTGATCGTCGTCTGCGGTCCGGGCTCGGCCGTCCCGCGTGTGAGGAGCTGAAGGGTGACGTCGACCTCGGTTCCGCCCGGGTTCACGACCACGATGCCCGGATGCGCGAGCCCCGAGGTGAGCGTCGGGGTCACGACCCACGCGGGAGCGGGCGATGGCGCGCCGCCGGTCGCGGCAGCGTCGCCGACCCGGCCGGCGGCGCGCAGCGCCGCGACGATCGGCACCTCGCCCTGCGACGCGACGTCCACCGAGGAGGCACCGGACGAGATGATCTCGTAGCCGGACGTGGACGCGCCCGGCTGTTGCGTGTCGGCCGCGGTGCCCGCGCCGATCGGCTCTGCCGTGCTCGACAGGAGCTGTGTCGTGAGCCGGACGCCCGCTGTGCCCGGCACGAGGACCTGGAGCGTGGATTGCCCGGCGCCCTGCGCGACCGGGAGGAACCAGGTGGGCGATCCGGCCGAGGAGGCAAGGACGGAACGGATGCCGCCCTCGGCGCTCGAGCTCAAGCTCGCGGCCGCGACCCGGCCACGGCTGACGTCGACCTGCACACCGACGATCGGCTGGCCGAGGAGCTTCCCCCCCACGTTGAGCGACATGCTCCGCCCCGGGCCGAGGGTGATGTCCGTCCAGTCGGCGCTTCGGACCGGCGGGAGCCTCGGGCGGAACAGCGCGACGTCGAAGACGGCTTCCACCGCGTACGGATTCATCACGACGAGCTGCGATCGCTGATGCTGCTCCGTGTCCGAGTCCACGACGAACCAGGAGCGGGCGCCGCCCGGCGCGCACGGCTCGGCGCCGAGCCCCGGCGTCGATCCGCCCCCCGTCACGACCCAGCCGGCGGCGACCCATCCACCGAAGACCTCCACGAACGTGGCGTCCGCCGCCGAATCGGACCGCACCTCCTGCAGCACCTCGTGGCCCGCGGGGACGGTCAGCGAGATCGTTGGCGCCGCCGCCTCCGTGCCGAGCTGGGTCAGGCGGACGTCGACGGGCGACGGGCCTGGATCGGCGAGCGCGATCCAGCCGGTCCAGCCCTCACCACCGCCGTGCGGACAGAGCCAGACGCTCGACACCGCGCTCCCCCGGACGGCCTCCGATGGGTCCACGGGGCCCAAACGCTCGGCGGCGGCGGCGCCGACGAGCACGATGCCCGCGAGCACGATCGCGAGGGCGCCGCGCCCCAACGACCTCATCGCCGCTCCGACATCATCGGGTGACGGGCTTCCGGGTGATCCACAGGGCGGCGGCCCACACGACGGCCAGCAACCATGCGGCGACGGTGCTGGGGAGCTGCGACCCGTAGCGGATGTCGACGGTGCTCGTCCCGACGGGGAACGACGTCGCCCATCCGAAGGCCTCCCCAGGGTCGCCTGCGCCGGAGGAAGTCCACGACCCATCGAACTCGGTCGAGATGAACGCCAGGTTGCCGTTCCCAGCCGGCCCTGACCACCCTCCCTCGACCTGGATCAGCGGGGACGCGCGAACGGCCGAGAGTCGTTGGATATCCTGCGGGAGTTCGGACGCGACGATCTGGGCCGTTCGAGGATCGGCTTCGAGGACGCTCGCCGGGGGAAGCGCGACGTCGTTCCGCCAGATCGCGAGGCCGGCCTGCGGCACCGCGTCCATGTCGACCTGCGCATCCAGCTGCGTGCGCGCGCCCACGCTCATCTCGTCCTCGTTCGCCACCAGGTACCGGACCCCGAAGGGAGCGAGCAGGGCGCCACCGTGGATCGTCGTGCCGGACAGGATCTCCTGGAGCGCCTCACGCAACGCGTCGACGCCCGGTCCGAGCAAGGGGCGTCCGGTGTCGATCGCCACCGCGCCGACCCGCGTCGTGAGGCCGAACCGCAGGGTCGCGGGTCCCGCTTCGACGACCCCCTGCGGGTCACCGCCGGGCGCAGGGAACGATCGACCGTCGTCGTCACCGACCCAGAGCACGCGGAACGCACCCTTCGATGAAGAGTCCACGACGGCCCACGCCGCGGGGATCCGATCGGGCCCGCCGATCGCCCATTCGGCGGTCATCGCCGCGACCGCCTGGAGGAGGATCCCGCCGGCGAGGACGACCGTCAGGAGCGCGGTCCCGACCTGTCGGAAACCGAACGCCTCCCGCTCCAGACCGCCCAGCGCGGACGTCAGCCCGAACGCGACGAGGAACGCCTCGGCCGTCGCCGTCATCGCGAGGTAGACGGGAGTGTTGCTGAGCGGGCCCGGGAGGTACCCGGCCGACGACAACCAGGAGAGCGTCAGACCGATCGCGGCCACGATCGCCGCGCGGGTGGCGGGCCATCGGCGCTCGCTGCTCACCAGCGCGAAGCCCAGGATGGCGGCGATCGGGAGGAACAGCGCCGGCGCCCAGGTCGCGGGTCCGTCGTCGAACGTGAGCCGGAGGAGTCGCCATGGATCCGCTGCGCCGAGCTCAGAGCCGAGCGCGGATCCGCTCCCCGCGAGGATGGCCGGCACGAAGGGGAACAACAGGACGGCCGAGCCGACGACCGCCAACCCGACCACGATCAACCCTCGTCGCCGAGCCGACCCGAGCGCCAGCTGCACCGCGGTCACCACGCCCACGGCCAGCACGACACCGGGAACGAAGGCGGCCCCGACGGCGATCGTCACGGCGAGCCCGGCGACGAGCCGCCACCGTCCGTCAGGAGGCTCGTCGCGGGCGAAGGCGACCTCCAGCCGTTCGGCCAGCGCCGGCATCACGGCGAGCGCGACGAGCAAGGCGATCCGACCCTCGGAGAAGGAAGACAGGACGAGGGCGGACAGCCCGTACGCGGCGGCCGCGGCGACGGACGGGCCGGGCCGGGCGGAGAGGCGGACCGCCGCGCGGTAGCAGAGGACCGCCGCGAGGACGGGTCCGGCGGCGACCATCGCCTTCTGCGCGAAGGTCGTGCTTCCGAGCAGGAACGTGGAGAGGCCGCCCATGGCGGCGAGTGCCGGGCTGGCTGCGAGCGTCCCGCCGAGCGGCGTGGTTCGGTACGCGGAAACCAGCTCGGCGAAGAACCCCGACGCGCTCGCCGGGAACGTGGGGATCGCTCCGCCGTAGAGCCGTCCGGTGCTGAAGAGCCCGCGGAACG
The DNA here is from genome assembly GCA_046723385.1 of Actinomycetota bacterium. Classification (GTDB taxonomy): domain Bacteria; phylum Actinomycetota; class UBA4738; order UBA4738; family HRBIN12; genus AC-51. The sequence continues at coordinate 4,737 of JBKOUM010000024.1, read as the reverse complement.
AGAGGCCGGCGACGACGACCGCGAGGAACGACCCCACGATCACGGGGTGGGCCGAGACGAAGGAAACGGTTCGGTGGCGCAGGCGGGTCGCGGGCCGTTCGTCGAGCTCGTCCACCTCGAGCTCGCGCTGCTCCTCGAGGATCCGCTCGGCCGTCATGAACCACCGAGGGAGGCGCAGCCCGGCCGACTCGGTGAATCGCCTGAGCTCGTGATCGCTGACGCGTCGGTGCCTCTGAACCGCTCGACGCGCATGGAGGGTGCTCGGCAGGTGGCCGATGTTCCACCAGACCGCGGCGAGCAGATCGTACGCCTCCTCGAAGCGGCGCGAGAGCGTCAGGAAGACGAGGCGGACGAGCGACAGGAGGGTGCCGAGAGGGAGGACCCACAGCAACGTCGCGCGTCCGTCGTTCTTCAGGACGGAGGCCAGGGCGGCGCGGTCCTCCTCGTATCGACGGCTCCGCTGCACCCCCGCTCCGTCGTCGCGCTCGGCGATCGCCGCATGCCGGACGCGCGCGAGCGGCGTCATCAAGACGCTCCAGCCGGCGAGCCGAACGCGCCAGCACAGATCGAGATCCCCGTCATCGTCACCAAGCCGCTCGTCGAAGAGGCCAGTCGTCTGCCACACGTCGCGCGCGACGAGCATCGCGCAGGAGTCGACCGACAGGACCTCGAGCACACGGTCGAACTGCCCCTGGTCGATCTCGTCGTCCTGCAGCGGGGAGTACGGATGGCCGAAGCGGTCCGCGGACCTTCCGACGTCCCGCAAACGTCGTGGGTGATCCCAGTCGACGATCTTGGCGCCGACGATACCCACGCGTTCCGCGCCCTCGAGGGTGGTCGCTTCGACGAGCCGGGTGACCGCCTCCGGGTCGAGGGCGGCGTCGTCGTGGAGCAGGAGCACGAAGTCCGCGCCACCGGCGACCGGATGCGCGACCGCCTCGGCGAACGATCGCGAAAGTCCGAGCCGTCGTTCGTGCCTGATCACGCGGCCGTCGCCCAGCGCCTGCACGAGCACCTCGTTCGACCCGTCGGTCGATGCGTCGTCGATCGCGAGGACCCCGAGCCGTGGGTACGTCTGCGCGGCGAGCGCCTGAAGGCACTCGCGCAACCGTTCACCCGCCTCCCGGACCGCGAGGATGACGAGGACGGAGGGTGCACGCTCGGGGGCGGCGGCGGAGGCGGTGGAGGCAGTCATGCGTGGAGGGTCCCGCGCGGCGGCGAGCCTAGCACCGGCCTCGGGTGGGATAAGGAAAGGGGGCCCGAACGGGCCCCCTTCCGCGATCTCACACCGATGGTCAGCGCTTCTTGGCGCTGGACCTCTTGCGGGCCGCCGCCTTCTTGGCGGGACGCCGCTTCGCGGTGCTCTTCTTGGCGGTCGACTTCTTGGCCGTCCGACGCTTGGCCGGAGCCCTCTTCGCCGCCGACTTCTTGGCCGTCCGCCGCTTGGCGGTGGTCTTCTTGGCCGCCGACTTCTTGGCCGTCCGACGCTTCGCCGTGCTCTTCTTGGCCGCGGACTTCTTGGCCGGCCGCCGCTTCGCGGTGCTCTTCTTGGCAGCGGTCTTCCTCCGTGCAGCGGTCTTCTTCGCCGGGCGCCGCTTCGCAGCGCTCTTCTTGGCCGTGGTCTTCTTGCGAGCCACGGTCCTCTTGGCTGGCCGCCGCTTGGCAGCGCTCTTCTTCCGCGCGCTGCTCTTCTTCCTGGCTACCGCCATGCGTTGCCCCCTTTCCCTTTTCTCGCTCTCGATCTCAGGACGCCATGCGTTTCAGGCGCCGCCGTTCCCGCTCACTCATACCCCCCCACACGCCGTAGCGCTCATCACGACGCAGCGCGTAGTTCAGGCACTCGATCCGAACGGGACACTCGCTACAGATCCGCTTGGCCTCCCTCGATGAGCCTCCCTTCTCGGGGAAGAAGATCTCCGGATCATGATCCCGACACCTCGCTCGCTCTTGCCAAGGGATGTAATGGTGCACCTCGTCACTCCCCCCAAATCACATGCGTGTGATTCTGAGGGAAGAACGCCCTCGATGACAAGAGGGTGACCGAAGGAATTCCCTGCCTGATCCCTCATCGGTTTCCCGTGAATCGTGTCGCGCTGAGCGCACGCTGACAAGGACATCTGGCAGGAAATCTGGTGGTCAACGTGGTTGACGGTTTCGGTCAACCACGTTGACCGGTTTTCCACATATCGACCGTTCTAGACGCGTTCGACGCGATCGTAGGTGGTGTTACGAACCGCCGGGACGCGTCCGATCGCGCGGATCGCGTCGTCGAAACCGTCCGCCGTCATCTCGATCCCCCACTCCGCGCCGGCCATCCGGCTGATCGTCTCTTCCATCAGTGTCCCGCCGAAATCGTTCGCGCCGCTCTGCAGGATGCGCTGGCACGCTTGAACGCCGAGCTTGACCCACGACACCTGCACGTTGTGGATAACTCCGTCCAGCAAGATGCGCGCGACCGCGTGCATCCGGAGATCGTCCTCGAAGGTCGGACCGGGCCGGGCCTTCCCCGCCAGGTAGATCGGCGCGTTCCGATGGACGAACGGCAGCGGCACGAACTCGGTGAAGCCGCCCGTGTCCCGCTGGATCGCCGCCAACCGGCGCAGGTGCGCGACCCAGTGCGGCGGCGCGTCGATGTGACCGAACATGATCGTGCTCGAGCTCCGGATGCCGACGTCGTGGGCCGTCCGGACGATCTCCTCCCACGTGTCGGCGGGGAGCTTGCCCTTCGTCAGCGACCACCGGACGTCGTCGTCCAGGATCTCGGCCGCCGTTCCCGGGATCGTGCCGAGGCCGCGGGCCTTGGCTTCCGTCAAGAACTCACGGAACGAGATCCCGAGCTTGGTCGCCCCGTTCAGGATCTCCATGGGGCTGAAGGCGTGGATGTGGATCGACGGGACACGCGCCTTCACGGCGTCGAGGAGGTCGAGATAGAAGGAACCCGGGAGGTCCGGATGGATCCCGCCCTGGATGCAGACCTCGGTGGCCCCCCGGAACCATGCCTCCTCCGCCTTGTCGGCGACCTCCGCGAGCGTCAGCGTGTACGACTCCGGGTCGACCTCGCGCTGGGCGAACGCGCAGAAGCGGCATCCCACGTAGCAGACGTTCGTGAAGTTGATGTTCCTGTTGATGACGTAGGTGATCTCCGGACCGACGGCCTCGGCGCGGAGCTCGTCGGCGACCCGGCAGAGGGCGTCGAGCGCGGGGCCGTCGGTCCGGAACAAGGCCAGCGCCTCGGCGTCCGTGACCGAGCGGTGCGCGGCCGCCTTCGAGAGCGCCGCCCGGATGTCGCCGTCGAGCCGGACCTGGTCGACGGGCGTGGCGGACCAGGCCCGCGTGACCTCGTTGTCGAGTCCGTCGAGGTCCCCGTACACGGCGTCGGCGTCCGCGCGAAGGCCGGAGCGGGGACCCTTCGCGAAGGTGAGCGAGATCGTCCGCGGTCGCCAGGCGACGTCCGGATCCTGCCACGCAACGGGCTCCGGGCGCTGCCCCTGGACGGCCAGACCCTCGGGCCCCATCAGCGCCGAGATCGGAGCCCGCATCTTGCCGGCGATCCACGGATCGGGTCGTGCCGCGTACGCCGGGTAGATCGTGAGCCGTTCGCGGAGCGTCTTGCCGCGCTCCGTGGTCGTCGCCGTCAGCACCTCGATGCTCGGCCACGGACGCTCGGGATTGACGTGGTCCGGGGTGAGCGGGGACACGCCCCCCCAGTCGTTGATCCCGGCGTCGAGCAGCCGCAGACGCTGGTCGGCGTCGGACAGGTTCGGCGGCGCTTGGACGCTCACGTTCGGGCCGAGCACCAACCGAGCGGTCGCGACCGCCGCCAGGAACTCGTCCCCGGCCGGCTCGGGTGCGGCGTGCATCGCGGTCCGCGGCTTCGCCAGGAAGTTCTGGACGATCACCTCCTGCACGTGGCGGTAGCGGCGGTGGAGATCGCGGATCGCGCCGAGGCTCTCCGCTCGCTCGCGCCGAGTCTCGCCGATCCCGATCAGGAGGCCGGTCGTGAACGGGATCGCGAGCCGGCCGGCGTCTTCGATCGTCCGCAGCCGCACGGAGGGCACCTTGTCGGGCGATCCGGCGTGCGGCATCCCCGGCCCACCGAGGCGGTCCGCCGTCGTCTCGAGCATCAGCCCCATCGACGCGCTCGCCTGCTTGAGACGCGCGAGCTCCTCGTAGGACATCACGCCGGGGTTCAGGTGCGGCAGGAGCCCGGTCGACTCGAGCACCCGGATCGCCGCGGCGCGGACGTAGTCGAGCGTCGACCGGTACCCGCGTTCGGCGAGCCACGCACGCGCGACCGGGTAGCGGTCCTCCGGGCGGTCACCGAGCGTGAAGAGCGCCTCCTTGCACCCGACCGCGCGGCCGGCCTCGGCGATCGACACGACCTCGTCCAGGTCGAGGAACGGGTGATCGAGGCGGGCCGGCGGTTTGGCGAACGTGCAGTAGCGGCAGCGGTCGCGGCAGAGCATCGTCAGCGGGATGAAGACCTTGCGCGAGTACGTCACGGTCTCGCCCCAACCCAGATCGCGAAGACGCGCCGACACGGCCATCAGCCTCGTCAGGTCGTCACCGTGCGCGTCCAGCAGCGCTTCGGTCTCGTCGAGCGAGAGGGTCTTCCCCTGCTCGGCGCGGGCGAGGGCTCGACGCCGGGTGTGGGCGGACCCGGTCCCGTCGGCCATAGCGGGCGAGCCTACTACCCTGTCCGCGATGCGGAGCGGCGGATGAAGGTCGCGGCGCTCG
>JBKOUM010000082.1:0-20579 GCA_046723385.1 Actinomycetota bacterium | reverse complement strand
GCGCACGATCGCGCGGACGCGGGGCGCGTGCTCGCCGCGCTCGGCGGCGCCGCCGGATTCGTCGGCGCCGGGATCCTCGCCACCCTCGCCGGTCCCGCGCGGCTCGCGGGCGACCCCTCTTTGGACGCGATGCTCCGCCGGACGGGTCAGTGGGCGGAGCTCCGCCGCGTCTACCTCGATCGTCTGGTCGAGAATTGGCGTCGGTACGCGCCGTTCATGACGACCGCGCTCGCCGTGGCCGGGAGCGATCGTGCGAGGGGCTTCGTCCGCCGTTTCCTCGTCGCGTGGGCGCTCGTCAGCGCGGTGGCTCTGCCGGTCGGCGTGATCACCGGGTGGTTCCCGCCGGACCGTCTCCTCACGTTCGCGTTCTGCCTGCCGATCCTGGCCGGGTTCGGACTCGTGTGGATCGGCGAACGGATCGGCCGACTGATCAGATGGACGGGATCCGGTTGGGCGATCGGGGTCGTGTTGGTGACGTTGATCGTGCTGCCCGCGATGCGGGACTGGCGCGCGCAGCAGACCTACATGTCGCCCGACGAGCTCACGGACGTCACGTACGCCGGCCGGATCGCCGCGACCACGCCCCTGGGGACGCCGTTGGTGTTCGTCGCCGACGACCCCGACATCGACCGCGCGTTGTTCCGGTTCTCGCACGGGCTGAACGTCGTGCGCGCGGGGCTCCCTCCGGAGCGCGCTGCGGACGTCTCGATGTTCCTCGGGAGCGCGGCTGACCTCCTCGCGGGTCGTCCCACCCAGCGCGGCGACGCGGTCTACGACCTCGCGTCGGCGGACTCGCTCGCGAGCCTTCCGCCTGGGCCGCGGGCCGTGTTCGTGGTCCGCGAGCTCGACGGCGATCCCGGGGCGCTCACGACGCCCGGCCTGACGGGGTGGGAGGGCAGGCTCGCGACCGATGTGCCGATCCCCGACTCGCTGCCGATCGGCGACGGGGAGCTCGCCGCGTCGGACCCGACCACGATCGCGCACGCGACGATCCGAACGTTGGTGCTGTTCCTGCTGCTGGGCGCCGGCTGGGCCTGGTGGGCTTTCGGCGACCGCGCCCGCGACGCCGCGGCCGCGTTCGCCGTCGCCCCCGCGTTCGGATCGGCGGTCCTCACGCTGACCTCGCTCGGCCTAGAGCGACTCGGCGCCGATCTGGATCGAGGGGGAACCGCCAGCCTCGCCTGCGCCGTCGCCGGAGGGATCGGCTACGCGCTGCTCGTCGGGCGACTCGCCGGCGAGCATCGTCGGCGCGGGACGCGCGAACTCGTCCTCGAAGAGCCGGCCGAGCTCGATCCGTGAGCGGAGGTCGCGGATGACGAACAGCAGCATCACCGTCAGGATCGGCACGACGACCAGGTACCCGATCCAGAGGTTGAGCTGGAAGCCGCCTGGATACCGGAGGGCCTCGGCCGACCACAACGTGACGCCGAGCATCGAGCTCGTCGCGATCACGGCCGTCCGGGGGATCCGCGGGAGCGCCCACACGAGTGGGAGCCCCCACACCACGTACCACGGAAGCAAGATCGGACCGAGCAGCATCAGCAGCGCGAGCGCCCACCCCCACACGGCCGCCTGCTCCTGCCCCGACATCCCGCCCCTGGACGCCCTGCGCCAGACCTCGCGGCCGAGCATGCCGACGCACCAGGCGAGGAGGACGATCGCGCCGACCCGCACGACCCACCCGAGGGTGTGGAAGCTCAGCCAGTCGACGAACTGCGCGACCACGGTCGGCGGCGCGAGCCACCCGGTCTGACCGAACAGCCCGAGCATGCCGAGGGTCGGATCCTTCAGTTGGAAGTAGGGAAGCGCGAACGCCGCTGCGATCCCGAGCGAGAGGCCGACGTGCGTGAGCACGGCGCGTCGGCGTTCCTCGGGCGGACGTCGTGCCACGCACCACACGAGCAGCAACAGGAGCGGCAGAGACGCCGTCACCTTGATCAGCGCGCCCAAGGTGAGGGCGGCGACGGCCGGGAGCTCGCGCTTGGAGACGAGCAGTGCGAACGCTCCGACGATCGACAGCGCGACGAGCAGATCGTTGTGACCGCTCCCGGCCGCATGGAACAAAACCACGGGGTTCGCGCCGAAGGCGGCGAGCGCGAACGCCGTCCGCGCCGGCCAGAGACGATGCACGATCCACACGATCACGCCGCAGGTGGCGAGGCTCGCCGCGATCGACAGGTACCGATAGGCCTCGACATGGTCGATCGGATGCGGCAGGAACCGGGAGAGCGCCGCGGACAGCGACGTCCACCCGGGGCCGTAGTAGGCGGGCGTGTCCACCCAGCGAGGTCCCACCAGGTTCCAGAGCACGTCGCTCGAGTGATCCAGCGGGGTCTGGACGTACGGGTTGCCGTGGTAGATCGCCGCGATCCTGCCGTAGAAGGCGTAGGAATACACGTCCCGCGAGAACAGCAACGGCATCAAGAGCAGGAGGGCGTGCGCGCCCACCACGAGCGCCGCGACGCAGCGAACGGAGACCTGGCCCCGATAGGCGGTCCGCAGCAGGTACAGGAACGCCCCCGTCGCCAGGAGCATGGCGAGCACACCCACGGCCAGGACCGGATCCCCCGGGATGCGGTCCAGGTGCAGGAAGACCGCCACGTCGCGGACGATCCCATGCGGTTGGCCGCGTGCGCTGAGCCGCGGTTGATAGGGAGAGCCGGGCGTGGCGGCGACGATCGCCATCGCCACGATCCCGGCCGCCGTTAGGAGCAGGGCCCGCGGTCCTATCGACTTCGTGGCCGGCGTCGTGCGCTTTCGCTCGTCGACATCCACGATCGCTCGACGGTAGCACCCGCGGGCCGGTATCGGGTGGGCCGCAAGCGGGCTGCCGTCGGAGCCCGGGACGCAACGCCTACGACGTCGCGGCGGCTCGTTCGCGCGGCCGCTCGAACCGTCCGAAGATCGCGACGAGACCGGCGAGGTACACCGCCGACAGACCGATCCAGAGCGGCCGCTCGAGCCACCACCCCACGGTGCTGTCGTGCTGCTGGCCGAAGCCCAGCGGCCAGAGCGTGAAGACGGTGAAGAGGTACGCCGTCATGTGCCACAGGAACAGCGTCATGATCACGCCGTTCAGGAAGATCGTGGCCTTCCACGGTCCCGGGTCCTCGAGCCACCGTGCCAGGAACGGCCGGAGCAGCATGATCGCCCCGATCGACCACACCCCACCCAAGAGGAAGCACACGGTGGGTGGGTACGCGTTGGACACCGGCTCGACGTCCGTGCCGAGCAGGGATCTGGGGTAGGCGCCGATCCTCGGGAACCAGTCGAACCTCACGTGGCCGAAGAGCTCCCAGAAGGGCGGATTCGTCAGGAGCACCAGGCCTCCCAGCCCGATCGCGACCATCGCCCAGAAGACGCGTTTGGGCAGCCGCCCGAAGGTCCCGTCGGCGTAGAAGAAACCGAGCTGATGCGGGAAGAGCAGGACGAAGGCGACGTTCGCCCACCGGACCCACGAGATCCCGACCTGGAACCCGATCACGTCGGCGAGCACCGCCCCGACCGCCATCGCGGCCGGGACGCGCCACCGGAAGCGACGATGAAGATCGACCATCCACGGCGAGATGCACACGACCACCAGGTAGACGGCCAGGAACCACAACGGTCCGAACGGGAGGGTCGCCCCCGGAGGCAGGAACAGCCGCAGGAGCCTCGTCCCCGGCCAGATCCGGGGGCCGGTCGGCGCACCGACGTCGAGCAGGTGCATCGCGACGATGACGACGGACCACACGGCGAAGAACACGAGGGACGGGCGCAGCAGGCGCATGACCCTGGTCCGGACGAACCGCGCGTCCGGATCGCCGCGTCGCCGCGACGCGTCCAGGGAGACCAGGTTGGAGAACCCGCCGACGAAGAAGAAGACGGGCATCACTTGGAAGAACCACGTGGCGAGCCACAGACCGGTCGTCACACCGACCGCGCTCGTCGTCCGAAGGACCCCGTCCTGCCACCAGACGATGCCGATGAACCAATGCCCGAAGACGACGGCGACGATGCTCGCCGCGCGCAGGAAGTCGACGACTCGGTCGCGCGATGCGGGCGTGGCCGCCGCGATCCGATCGAGCCCCGTGGGCCCCGTTCCCTGGGTCATCCGATGGGCATCACCTACTCCCCTTCCCCCGCCGGGTCAACGATGGCGGCGGAGGAGCGTGGGAGGATGACCAACGTGAAGCGGGGACTGAAGCTCGGGTTGGGGATCCCCGTGCTGCTGATCGGGTTGTTCATGACGCTCGGCGGCGTCGCCTTGCTCGTCCTCGTGGGGACCGACGGCACCTTCACCCTCCCGGCGACGAACGGGGACACGAGCGGGCACGCGCTCGTGCTCGACACGCTGGACCTGGATCGGAACCTGGCATCCTCCGGAAGCTTCGCCGCGACCGTCGGCGTGACGATCGGCGGCCACGACGGCGACGTCTTCGCCGGGATCGGTCCGGCGGCCGACGTGGCCCGGTACCTGCGTGGGGTTCAGGTCGATCGGATCGTCCAGGTCAACTGGCCGGGTGGGTTGAAGACGGAGTCCGGGGGCGGTGGGAGGCGCACGCCTCCGCCGCCGGAGGAGCAGCCCTTCTGGGTCGCGAAGGCGCAGGGACCCACGGCGACCTTCCAGTGGACCGTCGCCGGGGGGGACTGGACGATGGTGATCATGAACGCCGACGGGTCGGCGGACGTGTCCGTCACCGCGTCGGGTTCGATCGGCATGCCGGCGCTGGGTCCGATCAGCATCGGGCTGCTCGTGGTCGGTCTCGCGATCCTCGTCGGCGGGATCCTGCTGACGATCAGCGGGAGCAAGATGCCGAAACCGTCCCGTGCGTCGCCCCCGCCACGCCCCGACGACGTCACGCCCGTCTGAGCGTCAGCTCGCGCGCTCGGCCGCCTCGTCCAGGTCCGCCTGCGCGTCCCGCCGTGCCGCCGAGACCAGCACGGCTCCCGTCGCCGCGATCACGATCACGCCCCCGAGTACCACGAGCGGCGTCAACGGCTCCCCCAGCACGATCCACGCGAGCGTCACCGTGATCACCGGCGAGCACTGCGTGATCAGCGCCGATCGCCACGACTCCACGTGCCGGTGCGACCAGATCACGAGCGTGTGCCCGACGAAGCCGGGGACGAGGGCCACGCCCCAGACCGCCACCCAGTCTCGGGCCGCGGGCCATTCGGGGACGCCGCGCGCGATGATCGCTGTCGGGGTCATCACGAGCGCCGCCGCGATCATCACGCACGCGAAGTACACGATCGGATCCACGCGGTCGCGGACGCGTCGCGAGAAGAACCAGTAGGCGCTCCAGGTGACGATCCCGCACGCGGCGAGCAGATCCCCGAACGGGCTCCAGCTCGGCAAGCCGGACGAAGCGATCGCGACGACGACCACTCCCAAGAAGGACACGCCGGTCAGGACCCAGTCGCGGACGGCGACGCGCTCGTGGAGACGGCGCACGGACAGGATCACGATCGCGACGGGCGCGAGGGCGCCGATCACGGCCACGTCGGCGATCGTCGTGTGCTTGATCGCCGTGAAGCCCAGGCCGATGTCGGTCGCGAAGAAGACACCGCCCACGGCGCACGACCGGAACGCGGTCCACGAGAGCCGGCGACCCGTGAGGAGCAGCGCGACGCACGAGACGGCGGCGCCCGCCCAGAGCCGGAACATCGCGAAGTGGAGTCCGTCGAGCGTGCTCCACTTGACGAGGACGTAGCCCCACGCCCACGCGAACGTTGCGGTCCACACGGCGATCACGCCGAGCCGTCTCGCCGCGCGTTCGTCCGACAGGTCGAACCCGAGCATGCGGGCCATCTTCCCAGTCGGCATCCCGGTCGGCGGTGCGCTGCTAGGCTCGGCCGGTGCACGAGCATCGAGGTCTCGCGTTCGCGATCGCGATCGTCGCGGTGGTCTTCCTGGCCGCGTTGCCGTTCCTCGTTCCCACGACGATCTGGATCGCGCTGACGATCTACGCGATCGTGAAGGCGTCCGGGTCGGCGCCCGAGCAGGCGAACGCCACCGTCGTGGTGCTGTCGATCGTCGGGATCGTCTCGTTCTTCACGCTCGCGATCGCCGCGGCGATCGCGTTGCTGGGGCGCGCGATGACGCCGAAACGGCGTCGTCGCGAGGACCGCGCGCTCGCCTACGACGCCTGAGGCTCATCGAGCCCGAGCCCACCACCGTCCGTCACGCCGCTCGACCGCGACGTCCAGCCCGTAGCAGGCCGAGAGGCCGGCGTCCGTCAGGACGCCGGCCGCTCGGCCTGCGGCGGCCAGCCGCCCTTCACGAAACAGCGCCGCATGCGTCACCGTCGTCGGGACCTCCTCGAGGTGGTGGGTCGCGAGGATCGTGGTCGGCGGATCGTCGCCGCTCGCGGCCCGCGTCATCGCAGCCAGGAGCTGCTCGCGCGCCGGCAGGTCGAGACCGGCCGCCGGCTCGTCGAACAGCAGCAACGGGTGCTCGCCGAAGAGCGCGCGTGCGATCAGGACCCGTTGCCGCTCCCCCAGAGAGCACGAGCCGAGCGGTCGCGACGTGAGGTCAAGGCATCCGACCTCGTCGATGAGCGCCCGGGCGCGCGCCCGATCGTCGTCGGTGAGGTCCTGCCACCAGATCTCCAGCACCGACGCCTTGCCCGTCAGCACGACGTCGAGGACCGGCAGCTCCAGGCGAAGGCGGTCGGCGACCGCGTGCGAGACGTGCCCGATCCGCGTCCGGAGGCGACGGACGTCGACCCGCCCGAGAGGCGCCCCCAGCACCCGGACCTCGCCGGCGGATGGCTGTCGCCATCCGCCGGCGAGGGTCAGCAGCGTCGTCTTGCCGCTGCCGTTGGGACCCAGCACCACCCAGTGCTCCCCGGCGTGCACCGTCAGGTCGACGGGTCCCAGGATCGTCCGTCCCCCGACACGAACGGTCGCGCCCCGGAGCGCGAGCACCTCCGCGGCCGTCACCGCACGGCCACGTCGTACGGGGACTGGAGCAGCTCCCGGACCTCGCCGTCGTCGTCGAAGAACAAGAACCGGTCCATCAGCCGCATGAACCACCGATCGTGCGTGACGGCGACGACGGTCCCCTCGTAGCGGGCCAGCGCCTCCTCGAGCGCGTCCGCCGACGCAACGTCGAGGTTGTCCGTGGGCTCGTCGAGCAGCAGCATCGTCGGCGAATCGATCTCCATCAGCAGGATCTGGAACCTCGCCTGCTGACCCCCCGAGAGCAGCCCGAACGGGTTCCTGGAGACGTGGTCGAGCTCGTACCGACGCAGCGTCGAGAACGCACGCGAGCGCTCGAACCCCTTCTTCAGCACGACGTCGAGGATCGGTTGATCGCCGACGTCGGGGCGTTCGTGGAGCTGCGCGAACAGCGCAGGCTCCACGCGCGCCCCGAGCTTCCACTCGCCGGCGTGCGCCACGGCGCCTCCGGCGAGCAACCGCAGGAAGTGAGTCTTCCCGGTTCCGTTGGGCCCGATCACGCCCCACCGTTCCCCGAACCGGAACTCGGCGTCGAAGGGCTGAACGATGCCGGTGATCTCGAGCCCGCGCGCCCGGAACGCGACCTTCCCCGTCCGACCGCCGTCGATCGCCATCCGCACGTTCTGCACGGCCGCCTTCTCGGGCGGCTTCTCGTGCTCCTGGAACCGTTCGAGCCGGTGCTCGGCGGAGCGCGCCTTCGATGCCCACCCGTCGTTGTACGCCGCCTTGCGCTTCATCTCCTTCACCATCTCGGTCAAGCGCTGACGCTCCTCCTCGAACCGCCGATGCCGTTCGTCGAGCCGCTCCACGCGTGCATCGCGGGCCTCGGCGTACGTCGAGAAGCTGCCCGGATGCGTCCACGCCGCCTTGCCCTCGAGCGTGACGATCCGGGTGGCCGCGCGATCGAGGACGGTCCGGTCGTGGGAGACGAACAGCACGGTGCGCGGCTCGGCGCGGATCTGCTGCTCGAGCCACGACTTGCCCGCGATATCGAGCGTGTTGTCGGGCTCGTCGAGCACGACGACGTCGAACGCGCCCGCGAGGATCGCCTCCAGCGCCAGCCGTTTGCGCTCGCCGCCGGACAGCGTTCCGATCGGCCGGTCCGCGCTCTCGGGGAAGCCGCCCCCGAACGCGGCGTGCGCGGCCTTGTCCCACACGACCTCAGCCCGATAGCCGCCGGACTGATCCCACGCGGCCAGCGCATCCGCGTACGCGAGCTGCGCACGCTCGTCCGTGTCCCCCGCCGCGAGCCGGACCTCGGCGGCCCGCAGCCGCTCGGCCGCGGTGCGCACGTCCCGCTCGCTGTAGGCGAGGAGGAACTCGCGCACGGTCGTCGGACGCGCGTCCGAGCCGATGAACTGCCGCATCAGCCCGACGCGGCCGTCGACGTGGATCGATCCGGCCGTGGGCCGGTCCTCTCCGGCGATGATCCGGAGCAAGGTCGACTTGCCGATGCCGTTCGCCCCGATCAACGCGGCGTGCTCGCCGTCAGGGACCCGGAACGACACGCCCTCGAAGAGCGTCCACCCCCCCGGGAGCGCCACCGAAACGTCGGTCAGCTCGATCACGGACATGCCAACGCCGCAGCATACGGGCCCTGCGCCCCAACGGTTGCGCTTCTGAGTGGCGCTGAGTAGCGTGCGTGCCACGGGGGGAGGGGTCGAGGCGTGGAGATACGGTCACGAAGGGCCCCTGGCTTCGTCATCCAGACGTTCGACCTCCTCGGCTCGGGTAGATTCCGACCCGTCGTGCAGCTGAGCGCCGAACGTCCTTACGCCCTCGTCCCCAACGCGAAGCGGGCCGTCGCCGCGTCGATCCTCGGCATGTTCTTCGTCGCGATCGTCTCGGCGACGCCGAACTCGCCGTTCTATCCGGTGCTCCCCACCGGGATGGAGGCGGCGAACCCGCTGCGTTGGCTCTCCGGCGTGCTCGGGCTCGGACACCTCGGGATCACGGCGCTGATGGTCGTGGGTCTGCTCGCGACCGTGAGCGCCGCGGTCGGGTTCGTCCTTTTGATCCGGGAAACCTGGGCCGGCAGGGTGCCGGTGCGCACGGTCGTCCTGCTCGTGCTCGCCTTCCACGCGGTCGTGCTGATGCTCCCGCTGCTGTTCTCGCGCGACGTCTACAGCTACGCCTTCTACGGACGGATCGTGAGCACGTACCACGCCAACCCCTACGGCGTGACCCCCAGCGACTTCCCCCTGAACAGCCTGTTCCATCTCACCTGGCCGGGCTGGCGCAGCACGACGTCGGTCTACGGGCCGTTGTTCACCTGGATGTCGGCGCTCATGACGAGCGTCGTGAAGAAGCCGAGCGGGGTCGTGACGAGCTTCCAGCTGCTGGCGGCGGTCGCGAGCCTCGGCACGATCGCGGTCGTCGGCCGTCTCGTCCATCGCATCCGTCCGGAGCGGACCGCGTTCGCGATCGCCATGATCGGCTGCAACCCGATCGTGATCTACCACGTCGTCGGCGGCGGCCACAACGACATGCTCGTGGCATTCTTCGTCGCGTGTGCGGTGTCGCTGCTGTTCGCCAGGCGAGAGCTCCTCTCCGCGATCGCCTTGGCGCTCGGCATGTCGATCAAGGCGAGCGCGGTCGTACCGCTCGCGCTCCTGATCGTCGCGATCGTCGCGAACGCACCGCCCGATCGGCGGCGTCGTGTCTTGGTGCTCTACGGAGGCGTCACGGCGGCCGTATGGCTCGCGCTGGCGCTCCCGTTCATGCGGGGTGGCAACCCGATCTTCGCGCTCTTCGGGGTCTCGAGCCACGACTCGTGGATGGCGCCCGGGCAGCTGATCGTCCGCGGCGCGTCGGGCCTGGGAGGCCTGATCGGCGGCGACGCGCTGCGTTCCCCGTTCGCGACCTTCGCGCGCATCGGCTTGTTCACCGGCTCGCTCGCCGCCGTGACCGCGATCGGCCACCGGATCTGGACCTCGACACGCGCGCGAACCCCGGAGGCGCTCGCGGCCGGGTGGTGCTGGGCGTTCCTCGCGATCACGCTCCCGTCCCCCGTCCTGTTCACCTGGTACCTCGTGTGGGCCCTCCCGCTCGCGTGGGTCATGCCGAAGATCGCGCGGCGCGGGATGGTGATCCTCTCGGCGTTCTTCGTGGTGACCCAGCTCGTGACGGAGACGTCGCGGCTGCCGGCGTTCCTGCGCACGGTGAAGCTGCCGTTCGGCCACCCGATCGCGATCGCCGTGTGCGTGTGGGTGGCGATCGATCTGATCAGGCGACTCCGGCGCGGGACGCCGCTCGAGGCCGAGACCGACGAGCCCACGTTCGGCGACGCGTTCGAGACCCGCGGGCAGCCGGCCGTGCAGCCGCTCCCGGACGGCGATGCCGTCGTCGACGCGAGCGCGCTCGCCGATCCGATCGTGATCGACCTGACCCCCGACGGCGTCGAGAGCACGCCGGCGGACCCCCAAGAGCCAGCGGCCCTCACCTCGTAAGGGCGTATCAGGTCTTCGCGGCCGCCAGTGCGAGCTGGCCGCAGGCGGCGTCGATGTTCCGCCCGCGCGTGTCTCGAACCGTCACGTTCACCCCCGCGCGCTGCACGACCGTCACGAAGCGTCTGATCCGCGACGGAGAGGAGCCGACGACCGGGTAACCGGGGGTCGGGTTCAGCGGGATCAGGTTCACGTGCGCCCCGAGACGCCGGGCGATCGGCGCGAGCAGCTCCGCCTGCTCCTGGGTGTCGTTCACGTGGTCGATCAACGCCCATTCGATCGACGGACGACGACGGGTCGCCGCCCGCCAGCCCGCGATCGCTTCTTCGAGCGACGCGAGCGGATAGCGATGGTTCGGCGGCACGAGCTGGTCTCGGAGGTCATCGCTCGCCGCGTGGAAGCTCACCGCCAAGCCCACTCGTGGAAGCACGCCGGCGAGCCGCGCGATCCCTGGCACGATGCCGACCGTCGAC
Source organism: Actinomycetota bacterium (assembly GCA_046723385.1). Classification (GTDB taxonomy): domain Bacteria; phylum Actinomycetota; class UBA4738; order UBA4738; family HRBIN12; genus AC-51. Next base: position 9,715 of record JBKOUM010000082.1, on the reverse strand, counting down.
ACCGTGACGTGCCGGGCGCCCATGCCGAAGCCGGCGGGATCCGTGAGCTTCGCGATCGATCCGAACACGTGCCGCTCGTTCGCGAGCGGTTCCCCCATCCCCATGAACACGACGTTGCTCAACCGTTTCGGGGTCGACGCGGGGAGCCGGGCCGCCTCGCGGCGCGCCCACACGACCTGCGCCGCGATCTCACCCGCCGTCAGGTTGTTCTTGAGACCCATCTGGCCGGTGGCGCAGAAGGTGCAGCCCATCGCGCAGCCCGACTGCGACGAAACGCAGACGGTGACCCGCTCGGGGTAGCCCATCAGGACCGTCTCGATCGCGTGCTCGCCGCCGAGGCGAAGCAGCGCTTTGCGCGTCGCGCCCCCATCCGCCGTGCGCTCATCGAGGACCTCGATGCCGATCGGCAGCTCGGCCGACAATCGCTCGCGCAGCGCGGGCGAGATGTCCGACATCGCATCGTAGGGGGCGCCTCGCTTCCACAGCTGTGACCAGACCTGGTCGGCTCGATAGCGAGGCTCGCCCCATGTCAGGAGCCGTTCGGTCAACTGCTCCCGGGGCAGGTCGTAGACGGTCGGCACGACCTCAGCGTAGGGTCTCGACGCCCCGTGACGGAGCCGCCCGCCTTCGCGTCGCTCGACGACTATCGCTCCCACCTCGACGACGCCCACGTCTGGTGGCCGTACCTGGAAGGGATCCTCGGTCGCCACGACCTGATCGACGGGACGAGCGACCCGATTGCTGGCTTCAACGCGACCTGGCCAACGTTCGTCTACGGCGAGGTCGTGGTGAAGCTCTTCGGATATCTCGATGGCTGGCGACGTGCCTTCACGAGCGAGCGTGCCGCGTTGGCGCTGGTCGCGTACGAAGCGGGCATCGCCGCTCCTCGACTCCTCAGCGAAGGGCAGACCTTCGACGGAGCGGACGCGTGGCCGTTCTTGCTGACCACCCGCGTGCCGGGGTCCGCGTCGGAGCCCGAGCGGCCCCCCGTCGTGGCCTGGCCAACGATCGCCGCAGAGCTCGGCGAGCAGGTCCGTCGGATCCACGCCCTGGAGCCGTCGGGGATCGGTACACCGGCGGACTGGCCGGAGGCAGACGTCACCTCGGCGGCGCGCCGCAGCTCGCTGCCGCCGCACCTCGCCGAGCAGGCGGCCGCGTACGTCGAGCGGCTGCCGCCGTACGACGAGGTCGTCGTGCACGGCGACCTCGTCGCGATGCACGTCTTCGTCGAGGACGGCCACGTGACGGGGCTGATCGACTGGGCCGACGCCCTCGTGACCGACCGGCACTACGAGCTCGCGCAGCTCTTCCGTGACACGTTCGAGTGCGACCCGGCCCTGTTCCGCGCGTTCCTGGACGCGAGCGGATGGCCGGTCACGGCAGACTTCCCGCAGAAGGCGCTCGGCCACGCGCTCCGGCGGCAGGCGTTCATGCTGGCGCAGCATCCGACCGGCGATGTCTTCATGCCGATCGCGGCGAAGTATCCGCTCGAGGAGATCGCCTCGCTGGACGAGCTCGCCGACGAGCTCTTCGCGATGTAGCAGGCGACGATGGCGACCTCCCGCATCGTGTCGCCTCACCCGGTGGACCTGCGGCGAACCCTCTTCCCGTTGATCCGCGGGAAGGGCGACCCGACGACGAGGGTCGACGGCACGTCCGCCTGGCGAGCGCTGCGCACGGAGGACGGCCCCGCGACGCTCCGCCTGACGCAGCTCGACCGGATGCGGATCGACGCGGATGCCTGGGGTCCGGGAGCGGAGCAAGCGATCGGCGTCGCGGCTCCCGGGCTCGTGGGGGCCCTCGACGATCCGGATCCGTTCGTCCCCCGCGACGAGCTGATGGCGAGCATCTGGCGAGACCATCGCTCGGTCGTGCTCACCCGGACGGATCCGTTCCCGGTGCTCGTCGCGGCGATCCTCGAGCAGAAGGTGCAAGGGCTCGAGGCGCGGAGGGCCTGGCGCAAGGTGGTGACGGCGACGGCCGATCCCGCGCCAGGTGAAGTCGGGCTCTACCTCCCGCCCGACCCGGACCGGCTGGCATCGATCCCCTCCTGGTTGCTGACGAGGATGGGGGTCGTCGATCGGCGAGCGGCGACGCTCCGCGAGGTCGCCCGGCACCCGAAGAAGATCGCCGCGCTCCTCGACGCGACGCCCACGGACGCGAGAGCGTTCCTGGAGAAGCTTCCCGGCGTCGGCCCATGGACGACCGGCGAGGTGCGCCGGATCGCGCTCGGGGACCCCGACGCGATCTCGGTAGGCGACTACCACCTGCCCCACATCGTGTCGTGGGCCTTCGCGGGCGAGCCGCGGGGCTCGGACGAGCGGATGCTCGAGCTGCTGGAGCCCTACCGCGGGCAGCGAGGCCGCGTCGAGATCCTCCTGGAGGCGTCCGGGATCGCAGCGCCCGCGTTCGGGCCCAAGATGGAGCGGCGCAGCTTCGTCTGAGGTCGCCGCCTATCATCCGGCCATGGATCGGTCAGAAGCGCATGCGTTCGCGCGCGAGAGATGCCTGAAGGAGACGACGTACCGACACCTGATCTCGGTCGAAGGCGTGATGCGCGCGCTGGCACGGCGGTTCGAGGACGACGAAGACCTGTGGGGTCTCACGGGGCTGTTCCACGACCTCGACCAGGACCACACGGGCGATGACGGGTCACGCCATGCCTTGCTGGCCGCCGAGTGGCTCCGCGAGACCGGCGTCGACGAGCGCGTCGTGAACGGCGTGCTCGCGCACGCGGACGAGCGGTACCGCACGGACCTGATGTCGCGAGCCGTCGTGCACGCGGACGCCGTCGCCGGGTTGCTCGTGGCAGCGGCGCTTGTCCGTCCCGAGAAGGTGAACGGCATGAAGGTGTCGAGCGTGAAGAAGAAGCTCAGGGAGAAGGCGTTCGCCCCGGGTGTGAACCGCGACGAGGTCAACGACGTCGAGGAGCGCATCGGTTTCCCGCTCGAGGAGTTCCTCGCGGTCTCGATCGAAAGGTTGCAGGAGGTCGCGCCCCAGATCGACCTGTAGCGACTCGGCCTATCATCGAGGCGTGACCGAGCGGTACCGCACGATCATCGAGCCGTTCCGGATCCACTCGGTGGAGCCGCTCCGGTTCCTCACCCAGGACGAACGCCGCGCGAAGATCCGCGATGCCGGCTACAACCTGTTCAACCTCCGTGCCGACGACGTCCTGATCGATCTGCTCACCGACTCCGGGACGGGCGCGATGAGCCGCGACCAGTGGGCGGCGATCCAGCACGGCGACGAGAGCTACGCAGGGTCGCCCTCCTGGTTCGTGTTCCTCGACGCAGTGCAGGAGCTGTTCCCGTTCCCGCACGTGATCCCGACGCACCAGGGGCGCGCCGCCGAGAAGATCCTGTTCTCCGCGATCGCGGGGCCGGGCACGATCGTTCCGAACAACACGCACTTCGACACGACGCGCGCGAACGTCGAGTTCACCGGCGCAGACGCCGTCGACCTGGTGATCCCCGAAGGCCGCGACCCCGCGGCGCTCCACCCGTTCAAGGGCAACATGGACCTGGATGCGCTCGAGAAGATCCTGATCGAACGATCCGAGGATGTCCCCGTCGTGTTCGTGACCGTGACGAACAACTCGGGCGGCGGCCAGCCGGTGTCGCTGGAGAACCTCCGCGGCGTCCGCACCCTCTGCGACCGGTTCGACGTGCCGCTGTTCCTGGACGCGTGCCGGTTCGCCGAGAACGCCTGGTTCGTCAAGACGCGTGAAGAGGAGCAGGGGGAACGAACGGTTCCCGACATCGTGCGAGAGATGGCCTCGCTCGCCGACGGCATGACGATGTCGGCCAAGAAGGATCCGATGGCGAACATCGGCGGCTGGCTCGCGCTCCGCGACGACGCGTGGGCCGAGAAGTGCCGGAACCTGCTGATCCTGACCGAAGGGTTCCCCACCTATGGCGGGCTGGCCGGCCGCGACCTCGAAGCGATCGCGCAGGGCCTCCGCGAGTGCGTCGACGAGCACTACCTCCGTTACCGGATCCGCTCGACCGAGTACCTGGCGGACGCGCTCGTGGGCGCCGGCGTGCCGATCGTTCGGCCCGCGGGCGGCCACGCCGTCTACCTGGACGCGCGCGCCCTGCTCCCCCACGTTCCACCGCTCGCGTATCCCGGTCAATCGCTCGCGGTCGCCCTCTACGAAGCGGGCGGGATCCGCGGCTGCGAGATCGGCACCGTGATGTTCGGGATGCGGCCCGACGGGACGGAGGCACCGGCCGCGACCGACCTCGTTCGGCTCGCGATCCCGCGAAGGACGTACACGCAGTCCCACGTCGACTACGTGATCGAGGTCGTGACGGGGGTCGCCGCGCGGGCAGCGGACCTCCCCGGCTACCGGATCGTCGAGCAGGCGGCGCAGCTCCGGCACTTCACCGCGAGGTTCGACCCGGTGACGTAACACGCCCCAGGTTCGGGTTGCGGGCGGCGCGGTCCGAGCCGAGACTGACTCCGTGACCCCGGAAACCCTGTACGCGAAGACCAGCGATGACGTGTGGATCGCGTATCAGACCTTGGGTGCAGGGCCGGTGGATCTCATCGTGGTCTTCGCCTGGGTCTCGCACCTCGAGATCTTTGGGGAGCAGCCCCGGATCGCGAAGATGCTGGGATCCTTCGCAAAGGATGCACGCGTGATCACGTTCGACAAGCGCGGCACCGGGCTCTCCGATCGCATCAGCCGGGTCCCCGACCTCGAGGCGAGGATGGACGATATCCGCGCGGTGATGGATGCCGTCGGGAGCGAGCGAGCGACCCTCTTCGGCATGGGCGACGGCGCCGCGCTCGCCGCATTGTTCGCCGCGACCTATCCGGAACGATCCGCCGGGCTGATCCTCTACGGCGGGAACGCACGGATGACCTGGGCTCCGGACTACCCCTGGGGCTTGACCGAGGACGCCTGGATCAGGGAGCACGCACGCATCCCCGAGATCTGGGGAAGAGAACGATACGGTCGCGAGTGGGCCGAGATATCTCTCCTCCTCGAACGCGGCGACCCGGACGACCCCGAATTGTTCCGATGGGCAGCCAAGTGGGCACGGTACTCCGCCGCGCCGGGCGACATGCTCGCGTTCGATCACATGTGGGCACACACCGACGTTCGCGACATCCTGCCCGCGATCCAGGTGCCGGCGACGGTCATCCACGGGGAGCGGCGCGATCCAGGCGAAGCCGAGTATGTCGCGTCACGGATCCCCGGGGCGAAGCTCCACGCGCTCTCCGGCGCTCGTCGCGTCGCATGGATGAGCGATGTCGATGAGCTGAGCGAGGCCGTGCACACCTTCCTCGGATCGATCCAGCACGAACAGGCAGCGTTCGACCGTCTCCTCGCCACCGTCCTCTTCACCGACATCGTGGACTCCACGAGCCAGAGCGCCGCGATGGGCGACCAGGTGTGGAGCCGCGTGCAGGATGGTCACGACCGGATCGTCCGAGCGCAGCTCGCGCGGTTCCACGGCCGAGAGATCCGCAAGATGGGCGACGGTTTCCTCGCCACCTTCGACGGGCCAGGGCGGGCTGTGAGGTGCGCACAGGCGATCGCGGCGGCGGTGCCGGAGTTGGGCATCGAGATCCGCGCGGGATTGCACACCGGGGAGATCGAGCTCGCCGACGGTGACGTCTCGGGTCTCGCGGTCGCGATCGGCGCACGCGTGGGGGCGCTGGCGGGTGCGAGCGAGATCCTCGTGTCGAGCACCGTCAGGGATCTCGTGGTTGGCTCCGGCATCAACCTGGATGATCGTGGGGCCCACGCGTTGAAGGGCGTGCCGGACGAATGGCACCTCTACGCGGTGACCGCCGACTGAGTCTGGTCCCTACGTATCCCGGACCCGCCCGGCGAGCGTCTGGAGCAGGCTCCAGGCCATCCCCGGGTCGTCCATCACGAGCTTCCGGAGACCCGCGTGATACAGGATGAGACACCGCATCGGCGTGTCCGCGACCACGGAGGCCGCCCGTCGACGACCGTCGATCATCGAGATCTCACCGAAGAATTCCCCGGCGTTCCGCCGGGCCACGGTGCGGCCGTCCCGGATGATCCTCGCGGTTCCTTCCAGGATGACGAAGAGCGTCTCGGTGCGGCCGCCCTCCAAGACGATGCTGCTCCCCACGGCATACGAGTCCTCGCTCGCGGTCCTCGCGACCTTCCGCATCTGTCGGGCGGTGAGGTTGGCGAAGAGGGGGACCCGGGAAAGAGACTCGAGCGCGCTCGGCATACGTACGTGGTAGTCGGGTCGCCGCGAAGAGTCAAGCTCGGAAGGACACGGGGGGACCCCTCATCACCGTTGGAGCCCTCCGTTACCCTGAAGGCACATGCGCATCGCCTTCGTTTCCACGTACCCGCCCCGCCGCTGCGGCATCGCCACGTTCACCTCGGACCTGATCCACGCGATCAAGCAGGCCGATCCCACGACCCAGGCGCGGATCGCGGCGATCGACGAGCGGAACTCGGTGCGCGCCTATGGCTCTGAGGTCCGGTGGCGGATCCGCCAGGGCAGCCCGCTCCCGTACCGGGCGGCCGCCCGGGAGATCGACCGCTCCAACGCCGACGTCGTCTGCGTCCAGCACGAGTTCGGGCTGTACGGCCTCTGGAAGGGTGGGGGCTGGGTCGGCGACCACTGGATCGAGGGCACGTACGAGGACCACCTGGCGCCGTTCCTGGACGAGCTCGAGAAGCCCGCCCTGGTCACGCTCCATACGGTCCTGCCCGAGCCGTCGCCCGCGATCCGCGACGCCGTCCGCGCGATCGCCGAGACGGCCCACGGATTGACGGTGATGGCGGAGACCGCGGTCGACATCCTCCGCGACGTCTACGGCATCGCCGAGCGCCCGACCGTGATCCCGCACGGGATGCCCCACATCGAGCCGCGCGGGCGCCGCCGACTCAAGGCGAAGCTCGGCCTCGATCACCGGCTGATCGTCTCGACCTTCGGTCTGGTGGGGCCGGGCAAGGGGCTGGAGTACGTGATCGAGGCCATGCCGGCGGTCGTCGCGGGACACCCGGACACGCTGTACCTGATCGCCGGCCAGACGCATCCGGAGCTGCTGAAGCAGCGCGGTGAGGAGTACCGCAACAGGCTCACGGCCCTCGTCGAGGAGCTCGATCTCACCGATCACGTGGTGTTCGTGAACCAGTACCTCGAACAGAAAGACATCATCGACTACCTGCTCGCGACCGACGTCTACGTCACGCCGTACCTCGACCCGAACCAGATCACGAGCGGGACACTCTCGTACGCGCTCGGGGCGGGGAAGGCCGTGGTGTCCACCCCGTACCTGCACGCCAAGGAGGCCCTCGCGGACGACCGGGGTCTCCTGGTCGATTTCCGCGCGGCCGATCAGTTCGCGGAGGCGATCGATCGGATCCTCGATGATCCCAAGTTGAAGACGCGGCTCGAGAAGAACGCGTACCGGTACGCGAATCAGGCGACGTGGCCCAAGACCGGGCAGCGGTTCCTGGACGTGATGCAGGAGCTCGTCGCGGATCACCCGCCGACGCCGAGGGAGCGGCGGCGCGAGAAGCCGCTGCACGTGGCCCACCGCGTCGCGATGGGCCCCTTGATCCGTCCCGCGGACGTCGAGCCGCAACGCGGCTTCGAGGTCATCTCCACGATCAACCCGGGCGTCGCGACGCAGGGCGACGAGACCGTGCTCCTGGTCCGTGTGACCGAGCGGCCTCGGCCCGACATCGAGCCGGGGACCGACGCGCGGATGGTCGACCTGTCGGGCCACGAGCCACGGCTCGTGCCGCTCCCAAGCGGCCTGCATCCCGAACAGCTGATCGGGATGGCGTTCTTCGATCACCAACAGGAACCGCCCCATGTGGTGATCGGCTACGTCCCCCGGGACCTGCCCGGGCTGGACCTGTCCGATCCGCGCACGATCCGGTACCGGAACACGGCGGGCGGGTTCACGATGGGCCAGGCGGAGTTCACGGACTACCTGGCGCACATCTCGCACCTCCGGGTCGCGCGGAGCCAGGACGGTCTGCGGTTCACGATCGATCCACAACCCACGATCGTGTCGGCGAACACGCTGGAGGAGTACGGGATCGAGGATCCTCGGATCACGCGGATCCGTGACGTGTTCCAGATCACCTATGTGGCGGTGAGCCGGCTCGGGATCACGACGGCGCGCATGACGACGAAGGACTTCCGCACCTTCGAGCGCCACGGAACGATCATGCATCCGGATCAGAAGGACGTGGTGCTGTTCCCGGAGAAGGTGGGCGGCTCGTACCTGGCGTTCACGCGGCCCATGCCGGGCTCCTTCGGTCGGGTGCTCGGGATCTGGGTCGCCGAGAGCGAGGACCTGGTGCACTGGGGGCGGCATCGGCCCGTGGCGCAGCCACGGGCCGGGATGTGGGACGAGATGAGGATCGGCGCGTCGTTGGTGCCGATCCGCACCGACGGCGGCTGGCTCGAGCTCTACCACGGAGCCGATCGCGACAACCGCTACGGGATGGGAGCCCTCCTGCTGGATGCGGGCGACCCGACCAAGGTGCTCGCTCGGACCGACCGACCGCTCATGGTGCCCGAGACCGACTACGAGCTCGACGGGTTCTTGCATGACGTCGTGTTCCCGACGGGGCACGTCGAGCTGGGGGACGGCGACATCCGCGTCTACTACGGCGCTGCCGACACGTCGGTGTGCGCCGCGGATCTGTCGATCGACGACGTGCTCGACGCGCTCGATCCCGTTTAGTCGTTCGATCCCGTTCCTGTCAGACTCCGCTGCCATGCTGCGCCAGCTCGCCCGACTCACCAGGCCGCTCCCGGCCGCCGGTGAGGCGGCGCTCGCGGTCGCCGTCTACGCCGGGACGGACGACCGGCCCACGACCGCCAAGGAGTCGGGGTTCGAAGGGGTCGCGTGCGTCGACGACGCGGCGCGGCTGCTCGACGTGCTCTGCGACGTCTGGACCCGTTCGAAGCAGCCGTGGGCGGAACGGTGGGCGCGAGGCCTGCTGGACTTCTGCCTGTGGATGCAGGAGCCCGACGGTCGCTGGATCAACTTCGTCTACGACTGGGACGGGACGCGGAACGAGAGCGGGATCACGTCGGCGACGGGCGAGAGCTTCTGGCAGGCGCGCGCGCTCGTTGGCGTGAGCCACGCCTGGCTCACGTTCGCCGACGAGCGCGCGCGCGAGGCGGTGCTCGCCGGGTTGGATCACGCCGTCGCCAAGCCGGCGCCGCCGGACGTCCGCGCGCTCCACATCCTCACCGCGCGCCGCCTGATCGCCGACGCCGGGATCAAGGGGCTCCGGGCGCCGATCCGCGAGTGGACGCACGAGCTGGCCGAGTGCCGCGACGACGGTGTGTTGAAGAACTCCCCGTACGAGACCGGCCCGCCGCACCTGTGGGCGCACATCCAGGAAGGCGTGCTTGCCTGGTCCTCGGACCTGCTCGAAGACCGGGCGCTCCTCGACGTCGCGGCGCGTAGCGCCGAGCTCCTGATGGTCCCCGCGGTCCGCTCGTCGTTCGACGCCCAGAGCACGACGCCGTACGACGTGGCCAGCTGCATCTACTCCCTGGACCGGCTCTACGAGGCCACGGGCGGGGGGCACTGGGCCGATCTCGTCGCCGACGCGCGCGCATGGTTCGACGGGCGGAACGCGGCCGCGGCGCCGGGCTACCACCCGCGCCCCCGCCGCGGCGCCCCCCGGGGCCACCCCGGCACGGTCAGCCCCAACACCGGCGCCGCCGCGACCAAA
>JBKOUM010000071.1:0-5927 GCA_046723385.1 Actinomycetota bacterium | reverse complement strand
GCGTAATTGAGCGCCGAGAGCAGCTCGCTCCTGGAGTGATCTCAGGGTGGCCTGACACACGGTTAGCCTCAGTGGGTGTCCTTACCCTGATTTTGCGCCGAGGCGAACCCTGTCCTCGCGGCCCCTAGCGAAGGCGACCTCGACCAAGGAGGTACTCCATGAGCATCTCTCCCGGTAGGTTCCGTCGTCTCCGAGATCACCTAGCCGCGCGCCGGAGTGATTGATGGAGACTGGCGAACCGAAGAAGATTCGCGAAGTTGAGCCCCTTGAGGTGCCGATACCGGAGGTGGTGCCGGAACCGCTCCCGGAGCCGGTGAAGAAACCCAAACCCGTACGGAGGTGGAACTCGATCGGACGTCAGATCGCGAACACACGCCTCTCCCGAGCCGATGCTTCTGCGGTGAGGGTTCGCCACGCCTGGATCCGCGCCGTCTTGATGGTCGTCGCGACGACGTTCACCGCATGCGCTTCCGACGGAGGTGCCGCTCCCGACGTGGGCGACGGCGGCGGTGGGGCGATCGCGTTCGTCGCATCGGAACCGAAGCCAGCTGGTGAGTTTCAGACCAGCACGTATGAGCTCCCCGACCCGACCGATGTCTACACGGTCAGACCTGGCGGGAGCGCGCTCCGTCGAGTCTCAACCGATGGCGCACCGAAGGGTGCGTTGGCGTGGTCTCCCGACGGCACGAAGCTGGCGTACACGGCATTCCCGCTCGACGCGGATCGAGAGCAGCTCTGGATCTCGGCCGGTGACGCTCAGCCAGAGATGCTGTGCGGAGGCTGCACCGGCACGTTCCTGATACCGCCTCCCGATGCGATCGGGGACTCGTACATCGGTCCCGAGCCCGGGTGGGCGGGATTGGCGTGGTCGCCCGACGGTCGCTGGCTCGCCGCACCGGCAACGGACAAGCGGGACCTGGCGCTGATTTCGCCCACCACCGGCAACATCACGAGCATCGATACGCCCCAGGTCCGAGGCATCTCGTGGGCTCCCGACAGCTCCTCGATCGCGATCAGCGGTGGTGGTTCGGTCAAGGTGTACGACGTCGCGCAGAAGACGTCGAAGACCCTCGCGCCGGTCGGGTACCTGCCCGGTGGTCCGGTGGCGTGGTCGCCCGACGGGAAGTCGATCGCGGCCGCGGACTCCCTCAGGAAGCCGCACATCATCGACGAGGGGGTCTTCGTCGTGGCCGTCGCGACTGGCGATGTCACGGACGCGATCCCTGTTGAGGGGACGTTTGGTGTCTACGACGTCGAGTGGGCACCCGATTCGGACAGGCTCGCCGTGCTGTATCACCCGACCGATCCCCCGACCGCCGGTCTGATGACGATCGCGGCCGACGGCTCCGACGAACGATCGATCGCGCTCTGCGAGAACCACGTCGATGCCGATGGCCTCTGCACCACGAACGGTGGGAGCGTCGCTTGGTCTCCTGACGGCACGCGTCTGCTGTTCGTGAACTGGCCGGAAGCGGGGAAGCCCCAAGTGGTTTCGATCGCGGAAGGATCTCCGACGGTCGTATCCGGCGACCTGGTCCCGGGCTGTTGCCTGGCATGGGGCGGCGGCTCCTAGCGGAGGGCGCGCGGTTCGACGATCAGTCCCCTCGATCGTCGGGCTCATGCTGCTCGGGTCCCTGATCGCTTGCTCGCCGAGGTGACACCGTCACGCGTCTCCGCAGCCGGCACGGGCGCCGTTGTCCGAAGACACGCCTCATCGCGATCATCCCACCATGCCAAGCATCCGAAGGCGACAGGGACACCGATCCGTGCGCACATCCGGGCGGATCCGAACATCCCAGCGGCGGACCTCCCTCGTCACCCGCTCACACCCGGAATCGCCTTGGTGGTGTGTCGCGCACGAAGGATGTCCTCGAGAACCGCCTGCACGAGCTCGTGTGCGACGGGCGACTCAGCCTGGAGTCGGCGCAGCGACAGAAGCGAGGGACTGGGTCGCGGCACAAACTTCGCGACGTAGGCCCAAACGAATGCGCGCTTCCCCGGCTATCACCTCCATCGATCCTTTGAGGGTGGATCGTCCAGAGATGTCAGACCCGGCCGCTACCGTGACGCGGGTCACATCGCCGGGCGGCCGGTGGCCCCCTTAAGCCTCTTCCGAGGCAGCCAGCAACCCGTGGAAGGAGTCAGACATGACCGAGGTCGGACGTCCCTTCGATCCAGCCGACCCCGAACGGCGAGCGAACATCCACCGTGATGATGAAGACGAGCGATCTGCTACCGATCTTCGATACGAGCGGCAGCGGCAAGCAGGCCGATCGTGAGGGTTGTGTTCGCCCACTAGTTCAAGTGCCGACCTGCCGTCGGGCGGCTCCTTGGGCGGCAAGGACGCGTTCAAGCTCCTGAAGCCTCTTCCTGCGCTCGGTGAGCTCCTCCTCCAACCGCTCCCGATGCAGCTCCAGGATCATGTGGACGACCGAAGGATCCTTTGCGTTCAGGACCCATTCGATCTCGATCTCCGGCATCTCACACCGTCGCAGCACCTCGGCGGCGTCGGGCCGCGCATCCGTCCTGATCACCGATCTCGCTCCTTCGGCGTCGTCAGCAACCCAACCCCCACCGGGAGCAGCACGATCCCGAGCGGCGTCCCGATGATCGTGAGCAGCAGCATGCCGCCGGTCGCGAACAGGATCGTTCCGAGCGCGATCCGTCCCAGGCTCGGGAACTCCGGACCGACCCAGCCCTGATCTTGCTTCGTTGCCTCGATGACCTCGTTCGTCGCCATCAGCTGACCTCCTCGTGGATGACTCTCCGCATCACGAGACGAGGTAGCCCCGGATGAAGTGACAGGTCATTCGGTGTCACAACGCGGCATGCTGTTCCGTCTAGGGATGGAACCCGTCCCTATCTGGAGGCCGGCGTGGACGACGTCTACGAAGAGCTCCGACCGCTGATGTTCTCGATCGCGTACCGGATGCTCGGGTCAGCGACCGAGGCCGAGGACATCGTCCAGGAGGCGTTCCTGCGCTTCCACAAGGAGACGACCGGCGGCACCGAGATCGACTCGGCCAAGGCCTACCTTTCGGCGGTCACCACGCGCCTCAGCATCGACCACCTGCGCTCGGCGCGCGTGCGGCGCGAGCGCTACGTCGGCACGTGGCTCCCCGAGCCGATCCTGACCGAGGAGGAAAACGACGTCGCCCTCCACGCCGAGACCGCCGACTCGCTCTCGATGGGGTTCCTGGTGCTCCTGGAGAGCCTCACGCCGGTCGAACGCGCGGTCTTCCTGCTCCGCGAGGTGTTCGACTACGGCTTCGACGAGATCGCGCCGATCGTCGGCAAGACCGAGGAGAACTGCCGCCAGATCTCCGTGCGGGCCCGCAAGCACATCCACGACGCGAAGCCGCGCTTCGAGGCGTCACGGGCGCGGAAGGAGGAGCTCGCGCGCCGGTTCTTCGCGGCGGCGATGGACGGCGATCTGGACGGGCTCCTGGAGATGCTCTCAGCCGACGCGGTCGCCTACGCGGACGGGGGAGGGGTGGCGCCCGCCTCGCGACGTCCGGTCCACGGGGGCAAGAAGGTGGCGCACCTGCTGCTCGGCGCCGCGAAGATCGGCCGGAAGCTCGGTGTCGTCGGGATGCGTGAGGTCGAGATCAACGGCGAACCGGGGTGCGTGTTCGAGGACGGCGATGGTCACGCGATCGCCGTGGTCGCGCTGAACATCGCCGACGACCAGGTCCAAACGATCCACGCGGTGGCCAACCCCGAAAAGCTCCACCACCTCGGCCGCTCGCCTCGGTGAATCCGTTGGTGCAGCGGAGATCGTCCAACGAGGACGACCATGTGCGTCGTTACTGGGTCGCAAGCACCAGCCGGGACCGAAGCAGGGAAACCGAGTTCGGGTCGCCGGAGCGAGCGAGGGTTGCCTCATCGCCGCGACCCCACAGCCATAGATCGACATCCCCAGGATCGCCTGAGAGCGTGGCTGCAGCCGCCCCGCCGTCTTCCACCGTTATCGAGGCACGGTCGAGGACGACCACCCATCGCCGAGCGGCGGTCTCGATCGCGACCCGTTGCCCTGTGCTCTCGTCGCTCGGTTCATCCGACCAATCGCCCTCGAGCATGACGCGCAGGATCTCATCGGGGCCGTCGAGGGCTAAGGTCGGGATCGAGTGGTGTCACATCGCCGGCGGCGAGTTCCGCGTCAACGCGGTGGATCGCCGTTTCATGCGCCATGCGTCTGGCCCAGAAGCCGACCGTCTGGTCGGGGGGCCACCACGTCCAAGAGGGATCCGAAGATGCGTGCGCGGTGAACATCGCGAGCAGACGTCCGTGCGCGTCTGGCGAGCCACTCGACCGCGTCCCTCTCCGGCGGCCACGCGGGCGGCCACGGATCCGGCGCACGCCCGAGGTCCGTGCACGCGATCTTGTGTTCGTACACCTCAGCGACGTGGCGCACGAGATGATCGACCGTCCATCGGGGACACGATGGGACCGTGGCGTCCAGGCGTCCCGATGCGGTCGCGATCAGACGCTCTCCATCCGTTCGAACGTTTCCGACGAACGCCTCGTAGTCCATCCGGCGAGTGTACGGACCGATCCGAACAGAGCGGCCGAACGTCGACCGTTGAGTGTTCATGAAGAGGAGCCCATCGCTGGGCTCCTCTCCGGAGATGCGGAACTACTAAACGGTCGTGCGCACGCCTTCGGAGAAGGCGAGGTCGCCGGCCTGGTCCGAGCGCAGCTCCACCCGATCCGCGAGGTGCTCGCGCACCCACGTGGCGGCCACGGTCGTTGCCGCGTCGGCTTGCGCGCGGGTCTCCCACTGGCTGATCGCAACGCACGTGCTGTCGCCGGTGTCGGCGAGTCCGTACCGGATGAACCCCGGCTGCGCCCTGAAGGTCGTGAGCATGCCGCCCTTCGCCTCTTCAGCGAGCTCGGGGAAGGTGCCCTTGATGACCTTGTAGTTCGCGATGCGTACCGCTTGCATAAGCGTGTGCTCCTTCGGTTAGGTGTCCCGAAACGGCCCGGGCGAGCGGCGAGTAGGTCGGAGCTGGAAGAGCGCTCCGCTTATCGGCTCACGGAACCCGAGGAGGTCGAAGGGACAGGTTCGGCGGAGGCGAACCCGTGAGTTCTCTTCTCCCGTCACTGACGGGTCCGTGTCCTTCATCAAGTATGCGCAGGTCTGAGGCGAACTGTCGCGATTTCTCCGGCACCTGTTCCGCGTCGTCGCTTGACGCCGGTCAGCTGCGGCCGGACCTTCACCTCGGGCGCGTGAGCACGAGGTTGTCGATGTGGTTGATCACATCACCAACCTGAGCGCCGACGCCTCAGACTCCGGCAGTTCGATCTCTAAAGCGCCCGCTTCTGCCCGATGCGAATCGCTCGATCGACGTGATCCGCGGGGTTGACAGAACCTCGGCAACATCTATACGCAGCTGAGCTCCAGCCGCGCATGAGCTCCACCTCGTCAGACCCCGAGGCCGTCCGGTTCCTTGGTGACGGGAGATGCCACTCAGTTCCGGCGAGCCTTGCGGCGTCGGTGACGCCGCACGACCCCGAGCCCGAACCAGACGAGCGCCCCCGCGAGCGCGGTCACGACTGCGAACAGCCAAAGGGGCCAGGTGAAGCTCCAGAACAGGAACGTGAGCGTCACGTCTTCCGTGTTCTGGACCATGAAGATGATCAGCACGCCGATGCCGACGAGCGAGGCGATCGCGCCACCACTGAGTTGACCCGAACCACCGCTCGTGCCGCCTCGAGCTTCTCCCAGGACCATGACGATCTCCCTTCATCCGTCAGCCCGCTCCAACGCTATCGTCCGCGACGCGGGAACCCTCAGCCCAAGAACGAGCAGGGACCTTTGGACGCGTGAGGAGGTGTGCGGATGCTGCTGATCGCCGAGCTGGTGGCGAGGGCGACGGGCGAGGTTGTCTGCGCAGGTATCCCCGGTCGTTGAGATGCTTAGCCGG
>JBKOUM010000174.1:0-20883 GCA_046723385.1 Actinomycetota bacterium | reverse complement strand
TCGAGCGTGGTGGGGAAGGCCGGATGCCCGACGGCGTCGGGCAGGTCGACCACCTCACCCTCGAGGATCGCCCCCAGTCGCCGCTGCCCCCCGCGGTCGTAGGTGACGAGCCTCATCAGTGGGAGCCGAAGCGTACGCCTGAGGGACCCCCGAAGCACGCAGGGAGGACGGTTTTCCACACCGTCCTGCGGTCACGAGGCCCGTGGGCGAGGTTTCGGGGGAACGGCTACGATGCCGTGCGTTCGGCGGCCGTTTCCGGCACGGCCTCGGCATCGAAGGAGGCACCTCCCATGGCGCAGAAGTTCCGGATCACCTACGCGACCCTTTCGGCCGACAACGAGGACCTGCAGCGCAACTACGACGAGGCAGCCGAGCGCATGAAGGCGGAACTCGGCAAGGAGTACCCCGTCATCATCAACGGCGAGGAGCGCTGGCGGGAAGACCGGTACGTCGAGCCGTCACCGATCGACGGGACCGTGACGATCGGAAGCTTCTCGCAGGCGAGCGCGGAAGACGTCGAGGACGCCGTTCGCGCGGCCAAGGCCTTCTCGTTGGAGTGGGACCGGATGGGGTGGCAGGAACGCACACGGATACTCCGAAGGGTCGCCGACGTGATGGAGGAGCGCCTCTTCGACCTGGCGGCCCTGATGGCCTTCGAGGTCGGGAAGAGCCGGCTCGAGGCGCTCGGGGACGTCCAGGAGACGGCCGAGCTGATCCGGTGGAACTGCGACGAGATGGAGAAGCACGACGGGTTCCGGACGCCGATGAGCGGCCTCGGCGCCGCCGGCGACTACTACGACGTGATGCGCCCGTACGGCGTGTGGGCGGTGATCAGCCCGTTCAACTTCCCGATGGCGCTCGCCGGCGGCCCGACCTCCGGCGCGTTGGTCGCCGGCAACTGCGTCGTGCTCAAGCCGTCGAACCAGGGCGCGCTGCTCGGGTACAAGCTCTACGAATGCCTCCGCGATGGCGGCGTTCCCCCCGGCGCGTTCCATCTGGTGATCGGTCGCGGCGTGGTCGCCGGCGAGGCGCTCTGGAAGCACCCGGACGTGGGCGGCATCACGTTCACGGGCTCCTACCAGGTCGGGATGGACATCTACCGGAACTTCGTCGTCGACGTCCCGAAGCCGGTGATCTGCGAGATGGGCGGCAAGAACCCGACGATCGTCACGAAGAACGCCGACCTCGACAAGGCGACCGACGGTGTGATGCGCAGCGCGTTCGGCTTCGGCGGACAGAAGTGCTCCGCGTGCTCCCGCGTGTTCGTGGAACGCGAGGTGTACGACGACTTCGTCGGTCAGCTGAAGACGAAGGCCGAGAAGATCAAGGTCGGCAACCCGATCGAGCGCGACGTCTACCTGGGCCCGATCATCAACCAGACCGCGCTCGACACCTTCGAGGAGGCGGCCGAAGAGGCTCGCAAGAACGGGAACATCGTCACGGGTGGACAACGGATCACCGAGGGAGACCTCAGGAGGGGTCTGTTCGTCGAGCCGACCGTCGTCGAGGTTCCCGACGACAGCTGGATATGGAAGAAGGAGCTGTTCGTCCCGTTCGTCGCGGTCGCGCCGTTCGACGAGCTCGACGACGCGATCCGGAAAGCGAACGCCACGGAGTACGGCCTGACCGCGGGGTTCTTCAGCGAGGACCAGAGCGAGATCGCGGAATGGCTCGACCGGATCGAAGCCGGCGTCGTCTACGTGAACCGTCGCGCGGGCTCGACCACCGGCGCATGGCCGGGCGTCCAGCCCTTCGGCGGATGGAAGGGGTCCGGCACGACGGGGAAGGCCGGCGGCGGTCCCTACTACGTGATGCAGTACCTGCGGGAGCAGTCGCGGACGGTGATCGAGGAGTGAGCGTGGAGGAGTCGCAGCTCACCTACGACGGCCTCGCAGCGTTCAGCGGCCCCAAGCTCATCACGGAGGTCCCCGGTCCCGAGGCGATGGCCTGGGTCGAGCGTGATCGCAAGGTCACGTCGCCGTCGCTCCCGCGCGCCTACCCGTTCGCGCCCAGGCGCGGCGCCGGGTCCGTGGTCGAAGACGTGGACGGCAACATCTTCCTCGATCTCAACGCCGGCATCGCCGTGACGTCGACCGGACACTGTCACCCGCGTGTGGTCGACGCGGTCCAACGGCAGGCCACCGAGCTCTTGCACTACTCCGCGAGCGACTTCTACCTGCCCGTCTACGCGGAGGTGTGCGAGCGGCTCGACGGCATGGCGCCGTTCGGCGGGCGTCCGGCTCGGGCGTTCCTGACCAACTCGGGGACCGAGGCGGTCGAGGCGGCGATCAAGCTCGCCCGGTTCGCGACGGGTCGCCAGTACCTCGTGGGCATGATCCAGTCGTTCCACGGCCGCTCGATGGGGAGCGTGACGCTCACCGCGTCCAAGGCGAAGTACCGGACCAACTTCGGGCCGATGCTCCCGAGCGTGTACCACACGTTCTACGGGGACTTCGACCACCTGGAGGAGGTCCTGTTCAAGCGGCTCGTCTCACCGACCGAGGTCGCGGCGATCGTGGTCGAGTCCTGGCTCGGCGAGGGCGGCTACGTCTTGCCCCCCGCGGGGTGGTTCACGTACCTCCGCGAGCTCTGCGACCGCCACGGCATCCTCTTGGTGTGCGACGAGGTCCAGAGCGGGATGGGCCGCAGCGGCAAGATGTGGGCGATCGAGCACGAGGGGGTCGAGCCCGACATCGTGATCTCCGGCAAGGGCATCGCGAGTGGACTCCCGCTCGGCGCGATGATCGCTCGCGAGGACCTGATGATCTGGGACCTCGGCGCGCACGGATCCACGTACGGCGGCAGCCCGCTGTCGTGCGCGGCCGCGCTCGCCACGTTCGACGTGATCCGCGACGAAGACCTGGTGGGCAACGCGGATCGGGTCGGGACCGTGCTCCTGGACGAGCTGCGCCAGATCCAGCAGCGTCATCCACTGATCCGGGACGTCCGTGGCAAGGCGCTGTGGATCGGCCTCGGGTTCGCCGACCATGACATCGCCGCGGCTGTCGAGCTCGCCGCGTTCCGTCGAGGGCTCTTGATGCTCTCGTGCGGCGACGACGCCATCCGGATCTCGCCGTCGCTCGTCTTCCGCGAGGATCAGGCACGCGAGGCCCTGCGGATCTTCGAAGAGGTCGTGGCCGAGGTCGAGTCGGGAGCCTAGATGGGCCTCGCGCCCGACGCCCTCGCGTTCGACACGGCGGACCCCGTCGTCGTCGCGACGTTCTGGGCCGGCGCGCTCGCCTTCGACCTGGCCGACGCGGACCCCCAGCTGTCGTTCGTCGCGGACCCGTCGAAGCGCTCGCGAGGTCTCTTCTTCCAGCCGGTCCCTGAGCCCAAGATCGTCAAGAACCGGGTGCACCTGGACCTCCGTCCGGCGACGTCGATGGCGGAGGAGGTCGAGCGGTTGCGCGACCTGGGAGCGACGCAGCTCCGGTACGTCGACGAGGGCCATGGGTCCTGGACCGTGATGCAGGATCCCGAGGGCAACGAGTTCTGCGTCCTCCGCGCCGGTTCGGAAGGCGGCAGGCGGGCCACGCCGGGGATCGACTCCCTGGTCGTCGACTCGGACGACCACCTCCGCGTCGCCGACTTCTGGGTCGCCGCGCTGGGGTATCGCGAGCTCGAGGCAGGTCAGGACGGCGTCGAGATCGTCGGCGACCGCGACGGGGACCCGATGCTCTCGTTCGTGCGCGTCCCCGAGGCGAAGACCGTGAAGAACCGGATCCACCTCGACGTCCGGCCGACCGGCTCGATGGCCGAGGAGGTGGACCGCGTCACCGGGCTCGGCGCGACCGTCCGCGGCTTCATCGAAGAGGGTGGATCGTTCTGGACCCAGATGCGCGATCCCGAAGGGAACGAGTTCTGCGTCCTCCGCGGACCGGACGACGGCTGGTCGCCGGATGACCTCTAAGCAAACGACGATGCGGGACGCCGTCGCGGACCTGGTCCGCGACGGCGACACGGTCGCGATCGAGGGGTTCACCCATCTGATCTGCTTCGCCGCCGGGCACGAGATCATCCGTCAGCGGAAGCGCGATCTGACGCTCGCGCGGATGACGCCGGACGTGATCTACGACCAGATGGTGGCGGGCGGGGTCGCGAGCAAGCTGATCTTCAGCTGGCTCGGCAACCCCGGCGTCGGATCGCTCCACGCGATCCGGCGCCGGATAGAGGACCACGACCCGGGTCCGCTCGAGATCGAGGAGTACTCCCACTTCGGCATGGTGTGCCGCTACGTGGCGGGGGCCTCGAACCTCCCGTTCTTCCCGATCCGGAGCTACTACGAGTCCGACATCCCTGCGGTGAACCCCAGGATCGTGCCGATGCGGTCGCCGTACGACGGCGACGACGAGGTCTACGTCGTCCCTCCTCTCCGGCCGGACGTGACGATCGTGCACGCCCAGCGTGCGGATGTCAGCGGCGACGCGCAGATCTGGGGCCTCCTCGGGTGTCAGAAGGAGGCCGCGTTCGCTGCCGACCGCGTGATCGTCGTCTGCGAGGAGATCGTCGAGGAGACCGTGATCCGCCGTGACCCGAACCGGACCGTGATCCCCGGCATCGTCGTGGACGCCGTCGTCGAGCAGCCGTTCGCGTGCCATCCGAGCTTCGCCCAGGGGTACTACGACCGCGACAACGCCTTCTACCTGGAGTGGGACCGGATCGCGCGCGACCCGGAGTCACTCGAGACCTGGCTCAAGGAGTGGGTCTTCGATCTGGGCTCGCATGCCGACTACGTCGAGAAGTGGGGTGCGGCGCACTGGGATGGGCTTCGTCCGGGCGAGGCGTTGTCGGGCGAGGTCGACTACGGGAGGTACGCGTGAGCGCCGACGTCTCGGCGGACCTCGGCTACTCCAAGTCCGAGATCATGATCGCCGCGTCCGCTCGGGGCCTCGTTGGGGCCAAGAACTGCTTCGTCGGCGTCGGTCTGCCGAACATCGTGTGCAACCTCGCGCAGCGGACCGTCGCCCGGGACCTGCAGCTCGTGTACGAGTCGGGGGTCTTCGGGGCGCGCCCGGAGCGCCTGCCCCTGTCGATCGGCGACCCGACGCTCGCGACCGGCGCGACAGCGATCACGAGCATGTTCGAGCTCTTCGCGTTCTACCTCCAGGCGGGACTGATCGACGTCGCGTTCCTCGGTGGCGCGCAGATCGACCGGTTCGGGAACCTGAACACGACCGTGATCGGCTCGTACGAGGCGCCGAAGGTCCGCCTCCCCGGCAGCGGGGGCGCGTGCGAGATCGCGATCCACGCCCGTCGGATCCTGGTGATCATGCGGCAGGCGCGGCGATCGTTCGTGGAGGAGCTGGACTTCCGCACGTCGCCGGGCCACAGCGGCGATCCGGGACACGACGCGGCCCGCGGCTGGCACGGCAGCGGCCCGACGGGCGTGGTGACCAACCTCGGCACCTACGGCTTCGACGAGGCCACGGGCGAGATGACGCTGTTGACCCTGCACCCGAACGTCTCGCTCGAGGACGTGCGTGCGAACACCGGATGGGATCCGAAGGTCTCGCCCGATCTGGGAGAGACTCCGGCTCCCACCGTCGAGGAGCTCCGGTTGATCCGGGAGGAGCTCGACCCCGGCGGGGTGTACACGAAATGACGGGTCCCGAGCGACCGGAGCCGGGTCCCGACGAGCGGTTCACGCCATCTGACGACGAGCAGGAGCCCGACTGGGCGGAGCAGATCCGCGCGCTCCGCCGGCAGCGCGGTCCGCGGCTCGAGGAGCGTCTCGCCGACGAGGATGCGGACCAGGAGCGCCCGATCCCGGACCTGTAGGGTGCGCGCGTGACCGAGCACGTCTTCCCTCGCGTGCTGACCCGATCGCTCCCGACCGCGGTCTCCGCGGAGGGCGCGTGGATCGAGGACGCGGACGGGGATCGGTACCTCGACGGCGCCGGCGGCGCGATCGTGGTCGGCGTCGGCCACGGGGACCCCGCGCTGATCGCCGCCGCCGAGGAGCAGCTGCACGGCACCCAGTACGTCCACGGGACGATGTTCACGACCGAGGCGGTCGAGTCGTACGCGGACGACGTGTCCGGCGTGCTCCCGCTCGACGACGCGAGGATCTATCCGGTGAGCGGCGGATCGGAGGCCGTCGAGACGGCGCTCAAGATGGCCCGGGCGTACCACCTCGCGCGTGGTGAGAGCGGTCGGGTGACGGTGATCGCGCGTCGATCGAGCTACCACGGCAATACGCTCGGCGCGCTCGACGCCTCAGGGAAGGAGCCGCTGCGCAAGCCGTACACGCCGTGGCTCGGTCGGTTCCTGCACGGCCCCCCGGCCTACGAGTATCGGTGTGAGAACCCTTCGCACCCCGACGGGTGCGGTGACTGGCACGTGGCCGAGCTCGCCCGGATGATCGAGTCCTACGGACCGGACACGATCGCGGCCTTCATCGCCGAGCCGATCGGCGGTGCGACGCTCGGCGCCGCCGTGCCGTGCGACGACTACTGGCCGAAGGTCGCGGACCTCTGCCGGACGCACGGGATCCTCGTGATCGCCGACGAGGTGATGACGGGGTTCGGGCGGACGGGACGCTGGTTCGGGATCGACACGTGGGGAGTGCGTCCGGACGTGGTGACCGCCGGCAAGGGCACCACGAGCGGGTACGTGCCGTTCGGGTTCGCAGCGTGCTCCGCCCCGGTCTTCCAGGCGATCGCGGAGCGAGGGTTCGTCCACGGGTTCACGTGGTCGCACCACGCGCTCGGGGCGGCGGACGCGCAGGCGACGCTCCGTCGCCTGCGCGACGACGGTCTGGTCGAGCGATCGCGCGAGCTCGGCGCGAAGCTCCTCCAGGAGCTCCGCGCCGAGCTCGACGCCGTGGGGCACGTCGGGGATATCCGGGGCGCCGGGATGATGATCGGGGTCGAGCTCGTCCGGGACCGCGCGTCGAAGGAGCCGTTCCCCCGGCGCGACCAGATCACGGAGCGGATCGTCGCGGCGGCACGCGAAGACGGACTCCTGCTGTACTCGTCGACCGGACACGTCGACGGGACCGACGGCGATCTCGTGATGCTGGGACCTCCGTTCACCCTCACCGACGACGATGCGGCGCTCCTCGTCGAACGGACGGTGCGCGCGGTGCGGTCGGTCGCGTGAGCGACCACGTCGGCCTGATCCTGGCCCCGGAGGCTCGGATCTACGATCACGGCCCCGATCACCCGCTCCGTCCCGACCGCGTGCTGTTGACGTGGGATC
Source organism: Actinomycetota bacterium (assembly GCA_046723385.1). Lineage (GTDB taxonomy): Bacteria > Actinomycetota > UBA4738 > UBA4738 > HRBIN12 > AC-51. The sequence continues at coordinate 13,683 of JBKOUM010000174.1, read as the reverse complement.
TGATCGCCGCGTACGGGCTCGACCAGCATCCGAGCGTCGGCACCCTCGGGACCGAGCCCGCCGATGACGCGACGCTCGTGCTCGTACACACGCCGGCGTTCGTCGACGCCACGCGTCGCGCGGGACACGGAGAACCGGGCGATTGGTCCCGGTTCGGGTACGGGCCTGGGGACAACCCGATCTTCGACCGGATGCACGAGGCGGGAGCGATCGTCGCGGGGGCATCCGTGGCCGCGGCCGGCGCCGTGTGGTCGGGGGGCTTCGACCACGCGTTCAACGCCGCCGGCGGGCTCCATCACGCGATGCCGGAACGTGCCTCCGGCTTCTGCGTGTACGACGACCCGGCCGTCGCGATCGCCTGGCTGCTGACGCAGGGGTGTGAGCGGATCGCCTACGTCGACGTCGACGTGCACCACGGCGATGGGGTGCAGGCGATCTTCTGGGACGAGCCTCGCGTGCTCACGATCTCGCTGCACCAGTTCGGCGCGTGGTTCTTCCCGGGCTCCGGCGACCTCAGCGAACGCGGAGGTTCCCACGCCCCGGGGAGCGCGATCAACGTGCCGCTCCCGGCGCTCACCGGCGACGACGCGTGGCTGGAGGCCTTCCGCGCCGTGGTGCCGCCGGCGGTCACGGCTTTCCGGCCGGACGTGCTCGTGACGCAGCTGGGGTGCGACACGCACGCGAGCGATCCGCTGGCCCAGCTCCTGCTGACCACGCGTGCGTACCGGGAGACCGCGAGTGAGCTCCACCGGCTGGCGCACGCCGCCGCCGGTGGGCACTGGGTGGCCACCGGCGGCGGCGGCTACCAGTGGGCACGGGTGGTCCCGCGCGCCTGGACGATCGCGTTCGGGGAGATGTGCGGTGCGGAGATCCCCGACGCGCTCCCGGAACCGTGGATCGAGGAGGCGGAGCGCCGGGCCGGTGGAGCGGTGCCCGCAACCCTGTCGGAGCCCGATCTCGGCCCGGGCGCGGGTGACGACGGAGCGCGCGCGGTCGCGAGTGCCGTGGAGGAGATGGTGTTCTCGTGAACGCGAGGACCAAGCTCGTCTGCACCCTCGGCCCCGCGAGCGCGACACCCAAGATGGTGCAAGGCCTCGTCCGGGCGGGTGCATCGGTGTTCCGCATCAACTTCTCCCACGGAACGGCCGACGAGCATGCGCGCATGGTCGCACTCGTCCGCCAGGCCGAGACCGAGATCGGCCGGCCACTCGCGGTGCTCATCGATCTCCCCGGACCGAAGGTGCGGCTCGGACCGCTCGAGGGTGACGCGCTCGTGTTCAAGCCGGGCCAGGCGTTCGAGCTCCGACCCGACGGACGAGGTGACGCACGGGGAGCCGCGACCACGTACCCGGGTCTCGCCGGGGACCTCCGCGTGGGAGACCGGGTCCTGCTCGCCGACGGCGCGGTCGAGCTCACCGTCGAGGAGGTGGCCGGCGACGCCGTCCGGACCCGGTGCGTTTCCGGAGGGTCGGCCCGTTCGGGACAAGGCGTCAACGTCCCCGCGGAGCGGCTCGGGCTTCCCGCCGTCAGCTCCCGCGATCGCGAAGGTCTGGATCGCGCGCTCGCGCTCGGGGCGGACCTGGTCGCCCAGTCGTTCGTCCGATCACCCGACGACGTGCGGGAGTTGCGCTCGGCGATGGGAAACGACGCCGTTCCGATCGTCGCGAAGATCGAGACGCGACCCGCGGTGGAGGACGTCGCGGGGATCGTAGCCGAGGCCGACGCGATCATGATCGCTCGGGGCGACCTGGGCGTGGAGCTCCCGATGGAGGAGATCCCGCTGATCCAGAAGGAGCTCGTGCGGGCCGCTCGTGCAGCCGGCCGGCCGGCGATCGTCGCGACCCAGATGCTCGAATCGATGATCCACGCGGCGCGACCCACACGGGCCGAAGCGACCGACGTCGCGAACGCCGTCCTCGACGGGGCGGACGCCGTCATGCTCTCGGGGGAGACGGCCGTGGGCGACTACCCGTTCGAAGCGGCCGCGGCGGCCACGAGGATCGCCTCCTACGTCGAGGCGCGCGGCGAACCGTTCCGCGCGAGCCCGGTCGCCGTGCGCCACGGCAGCGAGGGCGCTGCCGTGGCGCACGCTGCCGCCTCGATCACGAGCGGCGGGCTCGATGTGCTCGCGATCACCTGCTACACGGAGACGGGGCGCACCGCCCGACTGTTGTCGGCGGAGCGCCCCGCCGTCCCCGTGTACGCCTTCGTCCCACCGGTCGACGTTCGCCGGCAGACGTGTCTCCTATGGGGGATCGAAGCGTTGCCCGCATCGACCCCCGCGGACACCGACGAGATGATCGCGATGATGGACGCCGGGCTGCAGGAGCACGGCCTCGCGGAACCAGGTGATTCGGTGGTCATGGCCGCGGCCTCGCCAGCCGGACGGACGACGACGAACATGCTCAAGATCCATCACGTCGGCATGCCGGTTCGCTAGTCGTTCCCCTTCGCCGCACCCGCGTGTACTGTTCGAGCATGGGCATGTCCCCGTACCCCGGCGCAGGCGTCCCCAGACCAGATCTCACCGAGAAGTTCAGGACCGAACGCCACGATGCGTTCGTGGAACGGGCACGCGAGGATCACGTGTCCGACGAGGTGCGCCCTCCGTGGTGGCGCCGTCTCCGGCGAGGTCTCCGGAAGCGTCGGTCGTCGCGGACGCGAGGCAGTTGAGGACGGACGCGAGGCAGCTGAGGACGACCATGGACGGATACGTCCCCCAGTCCCCCAGGCCAGACGTCAACCGGGAGATCGCGTCCGAGCGCCAGCGCGAGATGGGCGAACGGGCCCGCCAGGAAGAGGTCGCCGATGGGGTCCGGCCTCCGATGTGGACCCGACTCAGGCGGGCGCTCCGAGGGCGTCGATCATCGACTCCACCATCCAGCTGAGGTACGCGTACAGCTCGAACGTCGACTCGGTTTCCGCGTCGCCGAGGAAGTCTGCGGGGGTCGACGCCTCGGTGACCTCGATGCGGGTGCCGAGGACGAGCCGCAGATCGTTCGCGGCGCGCATGCACACGAGGACCTCACCTTCGCTCAACGTGCGCTCCCCGACGCATCGCTCGAACGTCTCGAGCTGCTCGATCTTGGTGGCCAGCAGGGAGCCTCCGGACGCGCGTTCGTACTCGAGCTCGGCGATCGGGTCGTCGGGGTGCGCCGGAGGGAACACTCGCTGGAGGCTCGCGTCCGACGAGGGGGTCTCGTGGGCGAGCAGCTCCTTGAACTCAGAGGCCACCTGGGCGAGCACCGTTCGCTCGTTCGCGCCGAGCTTCCATTCGTAGCGCCCGTCCCGTCGACGTCGGAGCAGGTCGCGCGCCACGCTCACCGGTCCTTCTGCATCGTCGCCCACAGCCCGTACCCGTGGAGCGCCGCGACGTGGATCTCGCACTCTTCCTTCGACCCGTTCGCGACGACGGCTTTCCCCTTGGTGTGCACGTCCCACATCAGCTTCTCGGCCTTCGTCTTGGGATAGCCGAAGAGCTTCTGGAAGACCCACGTCACGTAGGACATCAAGTTGATCGGGTCGTTCCAGACGATCACGATCCACGGGATGTCGGGCTCGACGACCTCGCCGGCATCGGGGCGCTCCACCTCGACCGGTGCGAGCCCTCCGCTCATGCGCCGGCGTCCCCGACCCTCGGACCGGCCTGCGGCATCGCCGGCGTCGGCGTCGATCGGCCACGGGCTCGCCGGACACCCCAGCGGTAGAGCGTCGGCGTCAGGACACGGAAGACCTGGAACGGACTCACCCATCGAGGGATCGAGTACTCCGGCGCGATCTCCTTCCGGACGACCCTCACCACCGCTTCCCCGACGCGGTCGGCTTCCAGGAGGACCGGCGGCGGGACGTCGGCGCGTGTGAACCCTTCGGTGACGACGAAGGCGGGGTTGACCGTCGTGACCAGCACGCCTCTGGCCTCGGTGTCGTAGTTGAGCGCCTCGCTGAACGCGACCACCGCGTGCTTGGTCGCCGAGTAGACCGATGCGCCCGGCGCCGCGAAACGCCCCGCCAGCGATGCCATGTTGACCACGTGCCCACGACCGCGCGCGAGCATGCCGGGGAGGAACGCCCGCGTCCCGAAGAGGACGCCCAGGAGGTTGACCCGCACGACCGCCTCGATCTGCTCGAACGTCAACGTCGGGAGCTCACCACCGCCGGGGATGCCCGCGTTGTTCACCAAGACGTCGGCCGGGGCGAACGCCTGCTCGACCACGCCCGGGAGACGCTGGACCTGGTCGGCGTCCGTCACGTCGCAGGGGAGCACGAAGACGGTGCCGCCGGCCCGCTCGATCCTGTCGGCGAGCGACTCGAGGCGCTCACGGCGGCGAGCGGCGAGGACGACCTTCGCCCCGCGCTTCGCGAACGCCACGGCCGTCGCCTCCCCGATCCCGGCCGAGGCTCCGGTCACGACCACGACCTTGCCGCGAAGCTCCACCCTTCTCCTCGCTACCCTGGTGTCCGTGTCATCCGACGTTATCGAAGGCCACGTCCACCGTCTGCCGCGGGTCACGCGGTCGCTCTGGACGCCGAGGCCCGTCGAACGCACGGAGCTGGAGCGAGCCCTCCTGGACGGCGGGATCGCCGGGATCGCGACCCATCCGCTCGACAACGTCCGCGGGAACGCCCAGATGCTGCTCGACCACGATCCGGACAAGGAGTTCGGGCTCTCCGGGCTCCAGGAGGGGATGTCGCTCGACCGCGTGCTGGCCATCGTGGAGCAGGCGGCGGGCGCGCCGATCGACCGTGACGGGAGGTACGGCCCGGTCGAGATCCGGCCCGAGCCGATCCTCGAGGCGTGTGCAACGACCGCGCCGCGTTTGGCGAGGGCGTGCCGGGACGGGGAGCGACTCCTCATGGCGACCGGTCACCCGACCGGACTCGCGCACCTCTACCACGAGCTGGCGCGCGAGCTCGTGGCGCGAGGGGCCAAGGTCGAGGTGCCGCCACCGGTCCGATGGCGTCACCCGGGACTCAGCCACGACTGGATCGTCGAGGACTGGGACAGCGTCGCGATGATGACCGACGGGAAGGAGCCGCGGCACACCCACTGGCCCTACGCGATGCAGCGGATGCTCGAGGTCGTGCGACCGGATCTGGTCTTCGCCGATCACGGGTTCGCGGGGGCCGCGATCGAAACGGGCGTCGAGACGATCTCGATCGCGGACGTGAACGATCCCGCTTTGCTGATCGCGAAGGCGCAGGGCCGCACGGAGCACGTCTTGGTCTTCGACGATCACGTCGATCCCAACGCCTACTGGCCCGTCTTCGTGGCGCTGACGGCGTGACCTGCGGCGATGCGTCCCGGGCTAGACGCCGTCCGGCGGCAACCCCTACCATCGCGGAACACCATGAGAGGATCCTTCACCGAGGCCCGGCTGTTGACCGTGAACGAGGTCGCTGACCTCCTGCGCGTATCCAGGATGACCGTCTACCGGCTGATCAAGGAAGGGCAGATGCCCGCGCTCCGCGTCGGCCGGAGCTACCGACTCCGTGAGGACGACGTCGACGACTACCTGAGCAGGCGCTACACCGAAGCGATGTAGCCCCGCGAGCACACAGCCGGGACCTCCGTGTCCGGACGGAGGACCCAGATGAACGAGCACGAGCAGCTCGTCGACCAGGCAGCACGGCACGCCCGCTCGGTCCTGTTCCTCGGCGGGCTCGATGCCGGCAAGAGCACGCTCGCCCGGGCGACGGCGGCCTTCGCGTTGCGGATCGGGCGGAGCGTCGCCTACATCGACGCCGACGTCGCGCAGAAGACCGTCGGTCCGCCCGCGACCGTCGGCATGAAACACATCCGCGAAGCCGACGACCTCATCCTGGAGCGCATGGCCGAGGCCGATGCGCTCGGGTTCGTGGGGTCGATCTCACCGCAGGACCATCTCGTGCCGCTCGTGGGCGCGCTCGGTCGCTTGCGCGACCGAGCGCGCAACGAAGGCGCGGACTTGCTCATCGTGGACACGGGCGGAGAGGTCTCCGGCATCCGGGGCCAGCTGGTCAAGTACTACAAGGTCGACGTGCTGGAGCCCGACCTGGTGGTCGGGCTCCAGCGCGGCGAAGAGCTGGAACCGATCTTGGGCTTCATCGACCGCTTCTTCGGGATCGATGCCGTCACGGCGCCGGTCCACCCGAGCGTGCTGCCCTCGAGCGTCGAGGATCGGATGGCGATGCGGGAGAAGGCGATGGGACGATACTTCGAGAGCGCGCCGTTGCAGCGGTTCCGGGTTCGTCCGACGGTGTTCATGCCGACGCTCCCGCCTCTGTTCGACCTGCAGACGCTGGACCGGCTCCTGGTCGGGCTCTCCGACGGACACGGCGGCTTCACGGGCCTCGGCGTCCTGGAGCACGTTCCCGAGGACGGCGGGCTCCGGCTGATCTCGCCCGTGGCAGAGGCCCCCAAAGCCCTTAGACTGGGCTCCGTTCGCATGGAAGACACCTACCGCGTCAAGCGGGTGGACCTGCGGAATCTCTTCGGAACCGAGTGAAAGGTGATGGGTTGCCGTCCCTGATCAAGAAGCGCCGGAAGAAGATGCGCAAGAAGAAGCACAAGAAGCTCCTCAAGCGCACCCGGCACCAGCGGCTGAAGCTGGGCAAGTAGGGAGGGCCCCGCCGCGCGTGGGCGTCCGTCAGCGCCACCGGTCGCTCGTGGTGGTCGCGGCGGTCGTGATCGCGGCCTCCTGCAGCGCAGAGCCCTCCACGCCGACGTTCACCAGCTCCACCGAGGTCTCGTTCACGACCTCGGACGGCGTCCGGCTCGCCGGACGCCTCTTCGGCCCCCAGGACGCCGCCTCCGGCGTCGTCCTTGCCCACATGCTGCCGGCGGACCAATCTTCGTGGTACCCCGAGGCCACGCATCTCGCCGGACAGGGCTACCGCGTGCTGACGTTCGATCTGCGCGGCTACTGCCCGGGCGGCGACGCGGGGTGCTCGCAGGGGACGAAGGATCTGAACGCCGCTCCCACGGATCTCACCGCGGCGCTGTCGTTCCTCCGCGAGAACGGCCCGACCAGGGTCGCGCTGATCGGCGCGAGCGTCGGTGGGATCGCGGCGCTGATCGTCGCGTCGCAACAGACGAACGTCCTCGCGGTCGTGGCGCTCTCCGCGCCGCAGGTGATCGACTCCCTCTCTGCCGGCGCCGAGATCCTCGCCAACATCACCGGGGCGAAGCTGTTCATCGCCGGACTGGGTGATCCGGCGAGCGCCGCCCAGGCGGCCGAGAACCTGGACGCGCAGAGCCCGGATCCCAAGCGCATCGAGATCGTGCCGACCGACGACCACGGCACGGATCTGCTGACGGGCGGGCAAGGGACCCACGTCACGCAGCTGATCGACGCCTGGCTCGCACAGTTCCTGAGTCCGGGGAGCGCGTCGTGAGCCGGCCGATCGTGTTCTGTACCGACTACGGGCTCCGCGACGACTTCGTCGGCGTCTGCCATGGCGTGATGGCGAGGATCGCTCCCGACTCGCACGTGATCGACCTCCAGCACGCGATCCCGCGGCAGGACGTCATGCGTGGGGCGCTCGTGCTGTCCCGTGCGATCCCCTACATGCCAGAGAACGCGGTCTACTGCGCGGTCGTCGATCCGGGCGTCGGCTCGGAGCGGCGCGCGGTGGCCGTCCGTACGGGATCCGAGGCCCTCCTCGTCGGGCCCGACAACGGTGTGCTGTCGCTCGCGTGGGAGGTCCTGGGCGGCGCCACGGCCGCGTTCCAGATCACGTCCCCCGGGATCGTGCTGTCGCCGGTCTCGCACACCTTCCACGGACGGGACGTGTTCGCACCGGCCGCCGCCCATCTGGCGACGGGCACGCCGATCGACACGATCGGTCCTGCGATCGAGACGACCGGCCTTCACGTGCTCGAGGTTCTGGGACCGATGGTGGCGCCGGGCGCGATCGGCGCCCGCGTCGTCGGGGTCGACGGGTTCGGCAACGTGCAGCTCAACGTCAGGCGCGACCACCTGGTGGACGCGGGGATCCATGACGTGGTCGGCGTCGCCGGTACGGAGGCGCCGATCGTCTCCACGTTCACGGATCTGCCCCCGCAGGCGCTGGGGGCTATCGTCGACTCACAAGGGTTCGTCGCGCTCGTCGTGAACCAGGGAAGCGCCGCCGAGATGCTGCACCTCGGAGAAGGGTCCACCGTCGTGCTCGAGTGAATCAGCCCACGCTGATGCTCTCCAAGGCCGCCTCCGCGTCCGCGACCGTCTGCGGCGACGCGTCGGTCCCGAGGGCAGCGTGCGCGACGACGTACCGACCACCGGTCGCCCATCGGAACACGAAAGGTGTCGAGCCGCCGAAGCATGGCGAGGGATCCGTCGCCGCTCCCGTCAGGCTCACCGACGAAGGCTGCGAGGTGAACGCCATGCCATCGGGTGGGTCCGTCCCGTACCCGTCGAGCCAGACGAGGGCGCCGTCGGCAGGCAGCTCGCGCAGCGCGTTGATCGGTCCGCAGTAGCCTCCCGGCGTGAAGTCCCAAGATCCCGCGGCGAGGAGCGAGATCGGTCGCTCGAGGCCGGCGATCGGATAGGACTGACCCGTCCAGCCGATGGGTAGCGTCATCGCGGCGTGCTCGTACGCCCAGGTGAGTTCTCGGTGGGGCTGGTCCGCGGTCACCTCGGGGTTGTCCTCTCCGTCGTAGATCGGTCCCACGCGAGCCGTTCCGGGCGCCGGTGTCTCCGTCGGGTTCGGCAGGGGTTGGATCGCCAGCGTCGAGAGGAGACCGTTGACCTCATCGATCCGGGAGGGTGAGGGCTCCGAACCGAACTCGACGAGCAGCGTGAAGGCACGGCCTCCGGTCGTGAACGTGCGCTCGTACAGGACGTGGCCCGCTTCTGGTGGGGCGCCGTCGTCCAGGGCTTCGCATCCGTCGCACCGCTCGTACGGCCCGATCGTCAGGGGCCCGACCAGTGCAGCCCACCCTTCCACCTCGACCAAAGCGTCGCTCTCGTCCAGCGTGAGCGTGACGTCGCTCGGCCCGAGCGTCTTCCGCGTTTCGTCCCAGTACAGGTTGGAGATCGGGCGCGTCGAGACGATCAGCGTGGGGTCGCCTTGGTAGAGGAGAGCGTGCCAATCCTCGGGCACGGTCATCGAGATCCCGAAGTCATCGATCGCATCCGTTCGCGTCGGAGCCGGCGAGACCACGAGCTGGTCGAGGGCGCGTTGTGCATCGTAGAGGAGCTGAGTGCGCGGATCGCTCGTTCCGAACCAAGCCTGCACGATGATCGGGCGTCCGTTCACGGTTCCCCTCAGGTAGTACTGCGTGAGGTCAGACCGGCTCAGTCCCTCACCTCCGCCGGTCCATGACTTCGCCTCATCGAGGTCGAGGGGAAGGTCCAGGATCGGGTAGTCGGCCGTGGGGATATCGTTCCTCGTGAACAACATCTGCTTCGCTTCGATCGCGATCCCGTCGGCGGGCAACGCATCGATCTGGTCGTTCGTCAAGCCTGGCGGGTAGAAGCTCGCCGGGTCAGCCGGGGGGAGGGTCACGTTCGAGGTCGTCGCGGCTATCGCCGGCTCCGAATACGGGGTGAACGCCGGCGACGAACGCAGGGTGCTGGTCCAACCGTCGCGTGACGCGAACCGGATCGCCGGAGCAGCGGTTGGTGTTGGCGACGATGCCGGCTCCTCGCCGAGGTGCCTCAGACCGGAGAGCGGCACGGCGATCGCGGCCACCCCGAGGCTCGCCGCGATCGCCGTGGCCACGCCACGTCTGAGCCGGAGCGTTCGCGCACGGCGCTCGACCCGCTTCAGATCCGTCGTTCCGGTGGCTGGTTCCGTCAGGCTGCGGAGGCGACCCCGTAGCTCCGTGTCGTTCATGACGTCAACTCCTCCGTCGGGTCCACGATGGGATCGGCGAGTGCTGCCGCGATCGCGGCTCGGGCTCGAGAGAGGTGCGTCTTCACCGTGCCCTCGTCCACCGCCATCGCCGCCGCCACCTCGGCGACCGGGAGGTCCACGAGGTAGTGAAGGACGACCGCTTCCTGCTGGCGCGGGGACAGGGCCCGGATCGCGGCGAGCAGCGAGAGGCGCTCCTCCTCGTCACGCCCCGCCTCCTCGAGATGCCGCGGAAGTTCCGGCTGTCGCCGTAGGTGCCGCCGAGCCACGTTCAGCGCGGTCGTGGTGACCCAGCCAGCTGGAGCTGGATGCGATCCGATCCGCCGCCACCGGGCGAGCGCCCGGGCGAACGCCTCCTGCGCCGCGTCCTCGGCGATGGCTCGATCTCCCACGAGGAGGTACACGGCCCGGGATACATGGCCGAACTCCCGCTCGTAGAGGTCACGGAACCCCGGATGTTGGCTCACGCATGTCTCCCCACTCCGGTTCAAGTCCCGAGGGAGCGATCAGGTTGACATGGCCGTCGGAGACGGGCTGGAAGAAGGCAGCTCCGTCCCGCTCACGGGGCCCGGATACGGCTGGGACGGGGCGCGCTGCCGGAGCTGACCGATCACCGCGGCGACGAGCAACACGAACAGGACGATCAGCGTGATGGCGGTGCCGCGTCGCACGCGGCGAGGATATCGGCCCGGCTGAGGGCGGGGCCGCGCCGCTACCCCGGTGAGCCGTTCAATCGCGCCTCGACCTTCTCGCGCATCTCTTCCATCAGCGCCCGCAGCCGTTTCGGCTCCGTCAGGAACCGCCGGAGGTCCACCTCGATCGACACCGTTCCGGAGAAGCCCGATCGCACGAGCTCGTCGAGGAACGGGTCGAGCGGGATCACACCTTCCCCGGGCGGGAGGTGGGAGTCCCATCCCTTGCCCGCGTTGTCCGACAGATGCACGTGACGGAGCCGGTCGCCGAAGCGCCGCCGGACCTCGATGAGATCGTGCTTCGCGACGGCCGCGTGGGACGTGTCCAAGACGAGGTGCGCGATCCCTTCGAGCTCGTCCAGGTCCTGATCGGCATGGAGCATCAACGGATGGAACCCGACGTGGAAAAGCGGGTACATGTTCTCGATGCCCACGACGATCCCGCTGCGTTCCTCCAGCCGCGGGAGCTCATCGCGGAACCACGCGCGGGTCTCGCGCTGCCATCGGTAGGGCGGGTGGGTCACCACGAGTGGCACCTCGGCCCGCGTCGCCACGTCGATCGCGCGCTCGATCTTCTTCACGCGGTCGGAGCCCCAGACCCACCGGGTGAACAGCAGCGAAGGGTCGTGGAGCGCACCGATCCGCAGGCCGTGCCGCTCCGCCGACGCCCGCATGAGCGCGGGGTCCTGGCTCGCCGGGTCGCCGGTGACCAGGACCTCGACGCCCGTGTAGCCGCAATCCGCGATCAGGCCGAAGGTGTCGTCGAGGGGCCGGGCGAAGAAGGCGGCGGTCGAGAACAGCAGGCGCGGTCCGCTCATCGGTGACGCAAGGCTAGCGGGCCTCGCCGGGCTCGCCGGGCTCGCCGGCGGATCGTGCCCGGGCGGGCGGCTATCCTTCCCCGCATGTGGGTCTTCCCGCTCCTCGCGACGCTCGTGGCCTTCGCGTTCACCGCGATGCTCGCGAAGCAGTTCGCGGTGCGGCGCGGTCAGCCACAGCTCATGTGGGCGATCGCGATGGCGATGTACGGGCTCGCTTCGCTCGGCCTGACGATCGGTGTGCTCTCGGGGTGGACCCGGACGTGGTTCGTCGTCTACTGGTCGTTCGGCGCGGTCCTCAACGTCGCGTTCCTCGCGGGTGGCGAGCTCGTGCTGCTGTTCCGGCGCCCGTGGGTGCTCTGGGTCGTGTGGCTCGTGCTCGTGTTCGTCACCTCGTTCACCTTCGCCGTGCTCCGAGACGCCCAGGTCCACCCGGAGGCGTTCGCGGACCAGCTGCCCCTCGGCCGGGACGTGTTCGGCGCGGGGACGTCCGCCCATCGGCTCGCCCAGCTCGTGGCGTACCCGGCGTACGTGATCCTCCTGCTGGGCACGCTCTGGTCCGCATGGAAGATGCGCGGACGTCCGGAGCTCAAGGACCGCTTCGTCGGGACGCTGCTGATCGCCGTCGGGGCGACGATCGTCGCCGCCGGCGCCGCGTTCGCCGCCGCCGGGGTCCTGTTCGGGTTCTCGCTGACGATCGTCGTGGGCATCTGCGTGATGTTCGCCGGCTTCGTGCGGGCGTCACGGCGCGCTCCGCTTCCGCAGCCCGTCCAGACGTCCTGACACGCGCCACACCGAGTCATCCGACCCGTCGGGCAGCGCGAAGCATGCTCGGACCGCCACCGCGAGGAAGGGGGATCGGGGCGGCTCCCTGGCGGGAGGGCCGCCGGAGCCGGGTGCGCGGGCCGCCGCAACGTTCTCTCACCCTGGAAGGAGTCTGCTTCGCCATGCCGAACTTCCGCAAAGCGGTCGTCGCGGGGACGGCGGTGGTCGCGCTGGGAGCGAGCCTGTTCACCGGTCTCGCCCCCCTCGCGTCACGCGCGTCGAGCCACCGCGAGGCGCCGCTCACCGCGGCCGACCCGCAGATCGACAACACGGATCTGTACGCGTTCCGGTCGCCGGATCAACCGAGCTCCATCACCTTCGTCAGCTCCTGGATCCCGTTCGAGGAGCCGGCGGGCGGCCCCAACTTCTACCTGTGGGGCGAGCACACGAACTACGACATCAACATCGACAACGACGGGGACGCGCGTCCCGACGTGATCTATCGGTGGAGGTTCACGACGCACTATCGGTCGGCCGCCACGTTCCTGTACGCGACGGGCCCGGTCACGAGCCTCAACGACACGAACCTCAACATCTATCAGACCTACGACCTGCTCCGGATCCGGAACGGGAACGTCACGCGGCTGCTCGACAACGCGAAGGTCGCGCCGAGCAACGTCGGCGGGGGTTCGATGCCGAACTACAACGGTGACCTGTTCGATGCCGCGGTCAAGACGACGGCGAACGGGACGCGGTCGTGGGTCGGACAGTCCGACGACGCGTTCTTCCTCGACCTCCGCGTCTTCGATCTCCTCTACGGGGGGGACCTCAGCGAAGCCGGCGACGACACGCTGACGGGCTTCAACGTCAACACGATGGCGCTGTCGGTTCCGCGGAGCCAGCTGCGCGGTCCGAACGACTCGGTGATCGGCATCTGGAACACCGCGTCGCGTCCGAGCATGCGCGTCCAGCACACCGACGGCACTCAGACGTTCTCGGGAGGCGACGTGCAGGTCTCCCGTCTCGGGATGCCGCTCGTGAACGAGGTCGTCGTTCCCGTGGGCTTCAAGGACTACTTCAACGCCTCGAAGCCGAAGAACGACGCGCAGTTCCTGCCGGCGGTGAACGACCCGGAGCTCCCGCACCTGTTGAACGCGGTCTACCCGGGCGCGTTCCCGACGGTCCTGGACTCCAACCCGAACAAGGACGGGGTTCAGCGGTCCGATCTGGTCACCGTGTTCCTCAAGGGGATCGACGGATTGAACCAGCCCACCGGCGTGCAGGCCTCCGAGATGCTTCGGCTCAACATCGACACCCCGATCTGCGGCACCGGCGGCGCGCCGGCGTGCAGCAGACTCGGCGTGCTCGGTGGCGATGTCCAGGGCTTCCCGAACGGGCGCCGGCTGTCGGACGACACGATCGACATCGCGCTCCGCGTCGCGATGGGGGTCCTGCTCCCGGATCACGACGCCGCGGCGGAGACGCTCGGCGACGGGGTCGACGCGAACGAGGTCTCGTTCCTGTTTGGGTTCCCGTTCGTCGCCTACCCACACAGCGGGTCGGACGCCGATCCGCAT
>JBKOUM010000208.1:0-9613 GCA_046723385.1 Actinomycetota bacterium | reverse complement strand
TTTCACGCGCGGCGCTGGATGCGGGGATCGCGCAGACGCTGGGAACCCGTCGGCGGGTCGTTGCGGTCCGCGACACCCGCGGGATCACGCGCGACGACCTGGTGGCGAACGTCGTGGCGCCGCCGATCGAGGTCTCACCCGTGGATGGGACGGTCACGCTCGGCGGCCGGGCGCTCGCGTGCGAGCCGATCGGCGTGGTGCCGCTGTCGCGCCGCTACCTCCTCGCCTAGCGGTTCCACGGTCGGCTCAAGGAAACGATGCTCGCGCAGCCAAGAGGCTTCCGGGAATCGTCCCTTCGGCGCGAACCTGCCCGGGACGATGACCGGGCGTCATCGAGACGTTGATACGATGGGCCGTGAAGTCCAAGTTTCGCGTACTCGTCGAACAGCCAACGCGGGGCAAGCGCTGGGTCGCCGTTGCGGCGGACTGGCCGGGACTCGAACGGGGCGGCAAGACGGAGGACTTGGCGGTCGCGAAGCTCGTTGGCTACGTCCCGCGGTACCTTCCAGTCGCGAAGCGCGTCCGGCTGGGCTCGGGGCTCTCGACCCAAACCAAGCTTGACATCATCGGTCGGTACCCGGGGGTCGGCTCAACCGATCATTGGGGCATCTCGTTCGCGCCTTCGCCGCTGGACAGACAGCCGTTCGACGCGCCGACGTTCGACCGCCAGGTGCGGCTGCTCCGCGCGGCGTGGGCCGAGTTCGACGAGACGACCGCCCGCGTATCGGCAGAGCTCCGGCCGGGTGTCCGGGGCGGCGGCCGTTCCCTTGACCAGATCATTCGCCACGTCCTGGCGAACGAGGGTGAGGACTTCTCGAGGCGCGTGAATGCCAAGTCCGAGCTGGTGGACCTGCTGAGGCCGAGCGGACTCGCCCAGCACCGCGACCGTTTCGTTGAGGCGATGCGTGCGTGGTACAAGGAGGGAAAGCCGATCGGCAAGTGGACGATCCCGTACCTGCTTCGACACACGGCTTACCATGTGCTCGACCACACCTGGGAGATGCAGGATCGAGACCTTTCGGACGACGCCACCACCAGGTGACCGCCTGGACGCAGGGACAGTCGCCGGCGGCCTCGAGGATACGTTCCCGAAACCTCGCGCACACATGGTCTCGTCCATCGAGCCGCGAACTTGCTCGCTGCCATCGGTCTGGTCGCGGCGACCTTCGGCCTCGGCAACTCGACGGCGGCATCACGGCGCAGGGCACCACCCGCGCAAGGCGGCGTTCAGATGCCCCCGCCGTGTCGGCAGTCGTCCGCCGGGCACTTGAAACGACTCCGGCCCATCATGGGTACCGGGGCCGTTGGGCTCGTGCAACCTCACAGCCGGGATCTCAGCACGTCGAACTCGCAGCCTGGCGAGGACGGGTCGAAGCCGTGCTCGATCAGCCAGCGGGCCGCCAGCAGGCTTCGCAGCGACCACCACGCGTAGACGACGTCGAGGTCGACGTGGGTACCGTAGCCGGCGACAACGTCGGCCAGGTGCTCCTCGTGTCCGAGCGTCAAGCTGGCGAGGTCGTACAGGGCATCGCCTTGGGCCGCTTCGGACCAGTCGACTACTCCGGTGATCTCGTCACCGTCGACGAACACGTGAGTGATCTGCAGGTCACCGTGCGTGAACACCGGTGTCCACGGTCGGAGCGCAGCCTCGGCGATCCTGCGGTTGCGCGTGACCATGTCGGCCGGAAGGACGCCGTTCGTGACGAGCCACTCGCATTCGCTGTCGAGGTGCGATGCGATCTCGTCGAGGCTTTCACCGGGCCATGGCGGCAGCGGCGCGTCGTGCAGCATCCGGGCGGCGGCACCGGCAGCGGCCCACGCCTTCGCCGACGCGGTCGACGGCTCGCCGAGGCGGCCGATTGCGGTCCCCTGGAGGGCAGCGAGCGCGAGCACAGGCGGCTTCCGCCAGAGGACCTCCGGAGTCGGGATCGGCGCCATCGCCATCGCCTCGACCTCGACGTCGGTGCGCGACTGATCGGTGTCGATCTTCAGGAAGACGTCGCCGACGCGCAGGGTCGCGCGCTCCTGATGGGCGACGACGACCTCGATCTCTTCCACGTCGGCCATCTTCGCGGGGATGACCACCGACGTCACCGGGCTTGTCCACTTCGAGGAACGACCCGGCCCGCGCAGCCGTCCACCAAGCGCCTGGCTTCACGACAGCAGCGACCCTGGGCCCGGCGTTGATAACGTGAACCGATGACGGTTCGCCGTGTCGTCGTCGATCATGTGCTCTTCGTCGTGGCAGACCTCGACGCGAGTCGGGCGCTCTACACAGCCGCTCTCGGCCCACTCGGCTATGAGGAACTGTACGTTCAGGAAGACTGTGTCTCGTACGGGGCCGAGGAACTGGACGACTTCACGATCTGCCGGGGGGAGCCCGTGACCACATCGGCGCACACGGCGTTCTCCGCCGAGGGTAAGGACGCCGTCGATGCATTCTTCGCGGCCGCCGTCGCAAACGGCTCGACCGTCCGCGGCGAGCCCGGGGTGTGGACGCAGTACTCGGAGCGGTATTACGCGGCATTCGTCAACGACTTGCATCAGAACAACGTCGAGGCCGTGTGGCATGCGCCCGAGCCCGTCGTCGACGCGCCTCGCCGTCCCGGCGTTCCGTGATTCCGTACGGGCAAGGTACATCCGCGAGGCTGGCGCACACGGCCACGCCGTCTGACACTCGGTAGCCTTGTCCCGTGTCGAGGGTGTTGGTGACCGGGATGTCGGGAACCGGCAAGTCGTCGGCACTCGCCGAACTTGGTCGACGCGGTTATCGCGTCGTCGACACCGATGATCCGGGCTGGCGCGAGTATCCCGCCGTCGTCCTGCTCAGCGCGCCTGCTGACGTGCTCCTTGACCGGATCGCGCGCAGAACGACGAACGACTACGGGAAGACTCAAGTGGAACGAGCGATGATCTTGGATGACCTCACCAGGGTCGAGCCACTGCTCAGAGCGAGCTGCACGCATGAGCTGGATGCCAGCCGACAGCTCGCCGAGGTCGTTGCTGACCTCATCGCGATCGCGTCGCGCCCGATGACGACCTCCTCGGAAGACGACCCGACACCATAGAGTTCTGTTCATGCGGAAGCTGATAGCAACGGTCTTCAACTACTCGCTCGACAGTCTCCTCGCTGACGAGGGCACCGACTTCTGGAAGTTCTGCTTCAGCCTGCCCGAGAACAGTGAGCCCGACGACCCGGCGCAACTCGACTTCCTCCGGAGCGCCTATGCACACATCATGGGCCGCACCGCCTACGAGGCCATCGCCGAGTCCATGACGACGATGGCCACCGATCACCCGTTCGCCGACATCCTGAACACCGGGCGCAAGGTCGTCTTCTCCCGGACCCTGAAGACGGCCGAGTGGGCCAACACCACCATCGCCGCTGGTGACACGGTCGGAGAGATCGACAAGCTCAGGCAGGGCGGCGACGGCCATATCGTGGTCTGGGGCGGCGTGGAGCTCTGGCGGTCGCTCATGCAGCTCGACCTGATCGACGAGCTCCGGCTGAGCATGTTCCCCTACGTCGCGGGCGAGGGGACTCGGCTGTTCGACGGCGTCCCCAAGTCCTACCAACTCGACCTGATCTCCAGCACCGCCTCCACCAGCGGGATCGTCGAGCTGCGATACCGCCGGCACCGCTAAGTGGCTGTTCGACCGCAAGGGGCCCTGCCGCCTATCGGTCGCCTTCGCTTCGCGCCTTGCCGTGGTCTGCCTCGTACTCATCGAGGAGTTGCTTGTATCCACGCCGCTTCATCTCCGGAAGCACCTGGAGGAACAGGACCACGACGACACCGGTCCAGAGAGCCCAGCCGAGCGTGTAGAGCAGGTCGCCCACGAACGCGAGTGGTTCCGTCGTCACCGACGATCTCAGGACATATCCGCCGGTATACGCGGCCAAGCCGACCACGAAGCCGACGCCAAGGGTCCAGTACAGGCTTCGCTGCCCGTACGCGGACTGCCGCACCTGCGGCAGGTGGTCGCCGACCCAGTCCATCCTGATGCGACGTTCCAGATCCCCGAGCAGTGGGTCTATCTCAGGAGCGCGCTCCTCGTCATTGGGCCCATGTGGAGGACCGTTCGCTTCCGAGTGGCCGGTCATCGCATGGGCTTACCACGAACGCCACGTTCCGAACAGCCCGCCCGGTCGCCGTTCCCGCGTGAAGCCGAGTGATCTGAGTCGGCGGATCCGTCTACCTGACGGGAAGGAGCAGGTCGATCACGTCGTGGCGCCGGTAGAACTCGATGCCCTCGCGACTCGGATCACGGTCGGGGCGCAGTGCCAAGCGCTCAAACGTCGGCGCGATCCGCTCGTAGACGGCTGGCGGTTCTCCTCGAAGACGCACCAGGACGTACCGTCCTCCGCGGAGCGTGTCGGTCTCCAACCCAAGCTCGGCTGGTTCGTCCCCGTCCTGCACCTTCACGCAGACCCGGTACTCACCCGCGCCATCGAATGCCCCGAAGAACGTGCGACCGCGAGGCCCCCCAACGGCGTGCTCCAGGGCTTCCCATCCGCGAGTGATCGCCCACTGTTCATCGGCAACCCGCATGAACATGACGACGACGTCATCCCGTTCAACCAAACGCGCACGGTCTCCATCGACCATCCTCGGAGACTATCCCACGCCTTTCGAGCCACCTGGCCGTCTCGGGCAAGTCAGCAGCCGGTCTCAGGGTCAGGTCGCGCGGGTGTCGAATCGTTCGCCCGCACGGTGGGTCGCGCGCGCATCGGGCCCCCGTACCTCCACCTCGCGGCGGCCGAACACCTCCCAGGTCGTTCCGTCGCCCACGATCGCGGTGCGCTCGTCGATCCCGACGAACCACGAGCCCTCGGGAACGCGCGAGGTCATCCACCAGGCGAGACCCGGGATCCTGGCCGCGCGATCCCAATGCACGCCGAACGAGACGTGCGGAACGAGACCGAGTCCGAAGACCCACGAGCTTCCTCGGTTCCCCTCGCGCGCGCGGCTGACGACCATCGCGCCGGCGCTGCACCCCGCCCACACCGCCCCGCGATCCATCGCCCGGAGGATCGCGGCGAGCAGCGGGGAGTCGCGAAGCACCTTCGCGAGGTGCTGCGGCTTGCCGCCGGAGAAGTAGATCATCGAGGCCTGCTCCGCCCGAGCCGCCCAGTCTTCACGCAGCGCGTCCTCGCGGACCTTCACGGGCAGGACCTCGGCGGTCACGCCGACCTCGGCGTAGTGGTCGAGGCCCATCTTGGCCCAGCGATCGAAGACGGCGTCCCCCTCGGTGGCGCTGGCCGTCGGCAGGATCAGGACGGATCCGTCACCGGTGGCCTCCGCGAGCACCTTCGACTCGACGTCGTGGGTCCACGCTTCGAACTCGCCGGAGCCGAGCAACAGGAACGTGCGCGGCACGCGATCAATCCTCGGCGAGCGGCGTCTCGGGGAGGGCGACCACAGCGTCCTCCGGGATCGTGATCCGGCCGACGCGATGGCGGCCGGCGCGCTCGCGGCGCGGTCGCGGCCCGACCTCGGGCTCGGGAGGCTTCTTCGCCCGCCAGAGAGCGACGATCATCGCGCCCAGGCCGAAGACGCTACCGAGGAGCCACCAGACCACGTTCACGAACGGCACGAGGCCGATCGCCGAGCCGATCCCCCAGCCCGCGAACAAGGCGGCCCAGCTGGATCGCGGCTCCTTCACGACGGCGCGCCCGATGATCCACGTCGTCCACGCGATGCCGACGAGCCAGATCAGGCCGAGGCCCAGGAGGAGCGCGAGCCCGAACGGGAGACCGACGACGGTCGCCCCGCCAACGAGGGCAGCGGCAGGCAGTGCGATCGTGACCAGGAGCCCCCACCCCACCGACGCGAACGGCGCGTTCCGGCCCGCGTCCGCGACCGGATCGATCGCGCGCGGAGCGAAGAGGAGGAGCACGATCGCGACGATCAGGATCGAGATCGCGACCGCGACCGACGCGAACAGCGGTCCGAGGACGTCGAGCGGACCCGAGAGCGTGAACCGGACGCCGCGTCGGACCTCGCCCGCGACCTGCGCTCCGGCCGCCACGTCGACGTCCTGCCCGCCGCGGACGCTCCCCGCGACCTGCGCGGTCCGCTGCAGCCGGATCCGTCCGTGAACAGCGATCACGTCGCCGCCCACCTGCCCCGAGATCGTGATCGGACCGTCGATCACGACGACGTCGCCTCGCGCGACGCCGGCGACGGTGGCGCTCCCGGTGAACACGACGATCTCGCCGACCGACTGACCGCGCGGGACGACGACGTCGCCCCGCAGAACGACCTGGTCGGACGGCGGCACGGTGACGCTCGCTTGCGCGAGCGCGATCGTGGGCGACAGGACGGCCCCGAGCACCAAGACGCCGACGACCGCCCCTCGATGCATGGTGACGCATCGTACTTGGGCACCCGCTGAGTGCCGCGCACGCATGTCGGTGGCAGCGGGTAGCGTGATGGCGCCGTGTCCCTCGAACCGTTCTCGCCCGCCACCCGGGCCTGGTTCCAGGCATCGTTCGCCACGCCGACGGACGCCCAGACCACGGGGTGGGAGGCGATCGCCCAAGGTCGCCACACGCTCCTGCTCGCGCCGACGGGCTCGGGCAAGACGCTCGCCGCCTTCCTGTGGGCGATCGACCGGCTCACGACGGAACCCCCACCCACCGAGCGCACCACGCGGGTCCTCTACGTCTCGCCCCTCCGCGCGCTCGCGGTCGACATCGAGAAGAACCTCCGGGCGCCGCTCGCGGGGATCCGGCACGCCGCGGAACGCGGCGGGCCGGCCTTGTCGCACGTGCCGACGGTGGGCGTCCGGACGGGCGACACCGATGCCCGCGAACGGCGCCGGCTGCTGACGCACCCGCCGGACATCCTGATCACGACCCCCGAGTCGCTCTATCTGATGCTCACGTCGGGCGCCCGGGAGACGCTCCGCGGCGTGCAGACGGTCATCCTCGACGAGATCCACGCGATGGCCGCCACCAAGCGCGGGGCGCACCTGATGCTCTCGCTCGAGCGTCTCGAGGAGCTCACCGCAGAGCCGCCGCAGCGGATCGGTCTCTCCGCGACGCAGCGGCCGCTCGAGGAGATCGCGCGGCTGCTGGGCGGCTTCGACGCGCCGGGGTCGCCGAGAGACGTGGCCGTGATCGACGCCGGGCGGCGCAAGACGCTCGACCTCGAGGTGATCGTCCCGGTCGAAGACATGGCCGAGCTGGGCAGGCCTGCGGAGGCGCCCGGAACGCATCTCACCGACGAACCGGACCACACGTCGATCTGGCCGTCGATCCACCCCGTGCTCCTCGACCTGATCCGAGCGCACCGCTCGACGATCGTGTTCGTCAACAACCGGCGGAGCGCCGAGCGGCTCGCGTCACGGCTGAACGAGCTCGCGGAGGAGGACCTGGTCCGCGCGCACCACGGCTCGATCGCGCGCGAACAGCGACTCGAGGTGGAGGACGCGCTCAAGTCGGGACGACTCCGCGCGATCGTCGCTACCTCCTCGCTCGAGCTGGGGATCGACATGGGCGCGGTCGATCTGGTCGTCCAGGTCGAAGCGCCCCCTTCGGTCGCGAACGGTCTGCAGCGGATCGGGCGGGCGGGCCACCAGGTCGGCACGCCCAGCGTCGGCAAGCTGATCCCCAAGTACCGCGGCGACCTCCTGCAGACCGCGGTCGTCGCCGAGCGGATGCTCGCCGCGGACATCGAGGCGACGCGCTACCCGCGCAACCCGCTCGACGTCCTCGCCCAGCAGATCGTGGCGATGTGCGCCGTCGACGGATGGTCCGTCGTGGATCTCCTCGCGGCGGTTCGCAGGTGCGCCAACTTCGCCGATCTCTCGGACGACGTCTTCCTGGCCGTGCTCGACATGCTCGCGGGCCGGTACCCGTCCGACGCGTTCGCCGAGCTGCGACCGCGCATCGTTTGGGATCGCGCGACGGGGACGGTCCGGGCCCGCGAGGGCGCGGGGCGGTTGGCGATCGTCTCCGGCGGGACGATCCCCGACCGCGGGCTCTTCAGCGTGTTCATGCCGGACGGGACCCGCGTCGGCGAGCTCGACGAGGAATGCGTGTACGAGTCACGGCGAGGTGAGGTGATCCTGCTCGGGGCGAGCGCCTGGCGGATCGAGGACATCACGCGCGACCGGGTCGTGGTGGTCCCCGCGCCGGGCGAGCACGGCAAGCTCCCGTTCTGGAAGGCGCCGGGGCCCGGACGGCCGATCGAGCTCGGGCGCGCGATCGGGCGCTTCACGCGCGAGCTGCGGTCGAAGCACCGCGACGACGCGCTCCGCCAGCTCCGCGACGACATCGGCCTGGACGCGTGGGCATCGGAGAACCTGGTCACCTACGTCGACGAACAGGCGGCCGCGACCGGCGGCGCCGTGCCGGACGACCGCACGATCGTGATCGAGCGGTTCCGCGACGAGCTGGGCGACTGGCGGGTCTGCATCCTGTCGCCGTTCGGGTCGCGGATCCACGCGCCGTGGGCGCTCGCGATCGAAGCGCGGATCCAGGAGCGGCTCGGCTCGGGCGCGCAGGTCCTCTGGTCGGACGACGGGATCGTGCTCCGCTTGCCCGAGGCGGTCGATCGGATCCCGGTCGAGGACCTGATCTTCGAACCGGACGAGATCGAGGAGACGGTCGTGCAGGTCCTCCCGACCACCGCGATGTTCGCGACCGTGTTCCGCGAGGTCGCGGCCCGGGCGTTGCTGCTCCCCCGCCGACTCCCCGGTCAGCGGACGCCGCTCTGGCAGCAGCGGCAGCGGAGCGCCGACCTGCTGGTCGCGGCCGGACGGCATCCCGATTTCCCGATGCTGCTCGAAGCCACGCGCGAGTGCCTCCGCGACGTGTTCGACGTCCCGGCGCTCCGGGACGTGATGGCCGACCTGCGCTCCCGGAAGACGCGCCTGGTCACGGTCGAGACGGACAAGGCCTCGCCCTTCGCGCAGTCGCTGCTGTTCCGGTGGATCGCGGTCTACATGTACGAAGGCGACGCGCCGCTCGCCGAACGGCGGGCCGCCGCGCTCTCCCTCGACCGAGACCTGCTCCGGGAGTTGTTGGGGACCGAGGAGCTCCGCGAGTTGCTCGACGCGCGGGCTCTCGACGACGTCGAGCTGTCGCTGCAGAGGCTGGCCGACGGGCGTCGCGCGCGGCACATCGACGGCGTGCACGACCTGCTGCGCGAGCTCGGGCCGCTCCGCGAGGACGAGGTCGCCGCGCGGACGCAGGGGGACGCGGCCGGGTGGCTCGATTCGCTGGTCGGTGAGCGGCGCGCGATCCGCGTCCGCGTCGCGGGCGAGGATCGCGTGGCGGCGGTGGAAGACGCGTCCCGGTTGCGGGACGCGCTCGGGACGGCGCTCCCGATCGGCGTGCCGGCCGCGTTCACCGAAGCGGTCGAGCTCCCATTGGAGGACCTGGTCGCTCGGTTCGCCCGCACGCACGGCCCGTTCACCGTGGAGGAGGCCGCGGCCCGCCTCGGCGTCCCGTCAGACCGCGTCCGCGACGCGCTCGAGCGGCTCGAAGCAGCCGACAGGGTCGTGCACGGCGAGTTCCGCCCCGACGGCGTGGAGCGCGAATGGTGCGACGTCGACGTGCTCCGGCGGATCAGGGGGCGGTCGCTCGCGGCGCTCCGGCGCGAGG
>JBKOUM010000120.1:0-6460 GCA_046723385.1 Actinomycetota bacterium | reverse complement strand
GAACCTCCCCGGCGGGGTGGAGATGGTGATGCCGGGCGACAACGTCGAGATGACCGTCGAGCTGATCGCCCCGATCGCCATGGAGGACGGCCTGCGCTTCGCGATCCGCGAGGGCGGCCGCACCGTGGGCGCCGGCCGCGTGACCTCGATCGTGAAGTGAGAGAGAAGGAAGGAGTGGGCCTCAGGTAGCGCAGCGACAGGCCCAACGAGAAGATGGCGGGACCGAAGATCCGGATCAAGCTCCGGGCGTACGACCACCGGATGCTGGACGTCGCCGCGCGCGACATCGTCGAGCACGTCCAGCGGACGGGCGCGAAGGTGGTCGGGCCCGTTCCGCTGCCGACCGAGCGGAACATCTACACGGTGATCCGGTCGCCGCACAAGTACAAGGACTCGCGCGAGCACTTCCAGATGCTCACCCACAAGCGAGTGATCGACATCGTGGACGCCACGTCGAAGACGGTCCAGGAACTCCAGCGCCTGAACCTCTCGGCCGGGGTCGACATCGAGATCAAGCTCTAGGGGTCTCTGGAAGCGAAAGCGGCCGACCGGGGAAGACAGGACCAGGAGACCAGGACGCGGATGGCAGAGGTCAGAGGGATCGTCGGCGAGAAGCTGGGGATGACCCAGGTCTTCGTCGAGACGCGCGCGGTGCCGGTCACGGTGCTCAAGGCCGGGCCGTGTCTCGTCGCGCAGGTCCGCACCCGCGAGGCGGACGGCTACGACGCCGTCCAGCTCGCGTACGGTCAGCTGCGCCCTCGCGACGTCAATCGGCCGACCAAGGGGCACTTCGACAAGACCGGGTCGGAGGCGATGCGGCACCTGGTGGAGCTCCGGACCGACGATGCCGCCGCGTACGCGCCGGGCCAGCAGGTGACGGCCGAGATCTTCGCGCCCGGCGACACGGTCGACGTCGTCGGCGTGTCCAAGGGCAAAGGCTTCAGCGGCGTCATGAAGCGACACGGGTTCGCGGGTCTCCGGGCCTCCCACGGTGTCGAGCGGAAGCATCGGTCGCCTGGATCGATCGGAGCGTGCGCCACGCCGTCGCGGGTCTTCAAGGGCATGCCGATGGCCGGGCAGGCGGGCAACCAGCGCGTCACGGTGCTGAACCTCGAGGTCATCCAGTCGGACCCCGAGCGGGGTCTCCTGCTCGTGAAGGGCGCCGTGCCCGGTCCGAACGGGGGCCTCGTGATGGTGCGATCGGCGGTCAAGACTCCCGCCGTGAGGGGGGGGTGATACGCGTGGCGAACATCGACGTCCTCGATACCAGCGGGAAGAAGACCGGTTCGCGCGAGCTGGCGTCCGACGTGTTCGAGACGCCCGTGAACGTCCCGCTGATGCACCAGGTGGTCGTGGCCGGCATGGCGAGCCTCCGCTCCGGGACGCACAAGGTGAAGACACGCGGCGACGTCCGCGGCGGCGGCAAGAAGCCGTGGCGGCAGAAGGGGACCGGGCGTGCCCGGCAAGGCTCGATCCGAGCTCCGCAGTGGGCTGGCGGCGGGGTCGCGCACGGCCCGGTGGTCCGAGACCACGATCTTCGGATCAACAAGAAGATGCGACGCGGCGCCTTGCGCTCCGCGCTCACGGACGCGTTCGCGACCGGCAAGCTCGCGGTCGTGGGACAGCTCTCGTTCGACGAACCCAAGACGAAGCAGGCGGTCGAGGTCCTGGATGCGCTCGAGGTCGAGGGGCGAGTGCTGCTCGTGCTCGCGAGGCCGACCGAGACGGGCGCGGTCGAGAAGTCGTTCCGCAACCTCGAGCACGTGCGCGTCGCGTACGCCGGCGGGTTGGGCACGTACGACGTCCTGCTCGCGGACCGCGTGGTGATCACCACCGACGCGATCGACGCCCTGGAGGGCGGGTCCAGGCCGGTCGCGGACGGAGCCGAAGAAGGTGTTGCGACGTGAAGTCCGCGCGCGACGTCATCATCCGACCGGTGGTTTCGGAGAAATCCTACGCCGGCCTCGAGCAGAACTCCTACACGTTCCTCGTGGACCGCCGGGCGAACAAGACCGAGATCAAGGAAGCGGTCCAGGCGATCTGGGACGTCCGGGTCCGGTCGGTCAACACGCTCAACCGCCAGGGCAAGGTGAAGCGGCGCGGGTACACCAAAGGCAAGCGCGGTGACGAGAAGCGCGCGATCGTGACCCTCGCCGAGGGCGACGCGATCGAGATCTTCGAGACGGGGAAGTAGCCAGATGGCCGTACGCAAATACAAGCCGACCACGCCGGGACGCCGCGGCGCGAGCGTGGCCTCGTTCGACGAGCTCACCCGGTCCAAGCCGGAGAAGTCGCTCGTCGCGAAGGGGAGGAACAAGGCCGGACGCAACACGCACGGCCGGATCACCGCGCGCCACCAGGGCGGCGGGACGAAACGGCGATACCGCATCGTCGACTTCCGCCGGAACAAGGACGGCGTCCCGGCCAAGGTGGCGCACATCGAGTACGACCCCAACCGGAGCGCCCGTCTCGCCCTGCTCCACTACGTCGACGGCGAGAAGCGCTACATCTTGGCTCCCGACGGCGTCGCCCAAGGGGACACGCTGATGTCGGGCTCGGACGCCGAGATCCGGCCAGGTAACGCGCTCCCGCTGCGGAACATCCCGGTGGGCACCGTGGTGCACGCGATCGAGCTCAAGCCGGGGGCCGGCGCAAAGATGGCCCGCTCGGCGGGCACGAGCGTGCAGTTGATGGCGAAGGAAGGCGCGTTGGCGACCCTCCGGCTGCCGTCCGGCGAGACGCGGATGGTCGCATCGGCGTGCAAGGCCACCGTGGGGGCCGTCGGGAACGCGGAACACGAGCTGATCTCGCTCGGGAAGGCGGGTCGCGCCCGCTGGCAGCGGAAGCGCCCTTCGGTCCGCGGAGTGGCGATGAACCCGGTGGACCACCCGCTCGGCGGCGGGGAAGGGAAGTCCTCCGGTGGTCGCCACCCCAGCTCGCCATGGGGCAAGAAGGAAGGTCGTACCCGCAAGAAGAACAAGGCGTCGTCCAAGTACATCGTCCGGCGTCGTGGGAAGGGTCGGAGCTGATGCCGCGGTCCGTGAAGAAGGGTCCGTTCGTCGACGAGCACCTGATGAAGAAGGTCGACGAGATGAACAAGAAGGGCGACAAGCGCGTCGTGAAAACGTGGTCGCGCCGCTCGACGATCGTCCCCGAGATGCTCGGGCACACGATCGCGGTTCACGACGGGCGCAAGCACGTGCCCGTCTTCGTGTCCGAGTCGATGGTCGGGCACAAGCTGGGAGAGTTCGCGCCGACGCGGACCTTCCGGTCGCACGCGCGCGACGAGCGAAGGACGGGGGTGCGGTAGATGCCGCAGACCCGCGCCACCATGAAGTACGTCCGGACCTCACCCCGCAAGATGCGCCGGGTCGTGGACCTGATCAGAGGCCAGCACGTTGAAGAGGCGCGCAGGATCCTCCGGTTCTCGGGTCTCGGCGCCTCTCACGACGTCGAGAAGCTGTTGAACTCAGCGATCGCGAACGCGGAACAGAACCCCGGCGTGATCGCGGACAACCTGATGGTGGCGCGCGGCTGGGTCGACGACGGCCCGACGCTCAAGCGGTACCGGCCGCGCGCGTACGGCCGCGCAACCCGTGTACGCAAGCGGACGTCGCACGTGACGCTGGTGGTCGAAACGATGGGAGACGAGTAGCCCGTGGGACACAAGGTTCATCCGTACGGATTCCGACTCGGGGTGATCTACCCCTGGAAGAGCAACTGGTACGCCAAGCGCGACTACGCCGAGCACCTCCACGAGGATATCTGGATCCGGAAGCACATCCGCTCGCGTCTGACGCGTGCGGGGATCTCATCGATCGACATCGAGCGCAAGGGCGACCAGATCTGGGTGTTCATCCGCACAGCCCGGCCCGGCATCGTGATCGGCCGCAAGGGCGCCGAGGTCGACCGGCTGCGGAAGGACATCGAGCGCTACACCAAGAAGCGGGTCGACGTGAAGGTCGAGGACATGAACCAGGCCTCGAGCGAGGTCCGGCCGGAGACCGACGCCACCCTGCTCGCGCAAGGCGTCGCCGAGCAGCTCGTCGGGCGCGTGGCGTTCCGCCGCGCGATGCGGCGCGCCGTCCAGACGGCGATGCGGTCCGGAGCTCTCGGCGTCCGTGTCGCGACGGCAGGTCGTCTCGGCGGCACCGAGATGGGACGCAAGGAGTGGTACCGGGAGGGCCGCGTCCCGCTGCATACGCTGCGGGCGAAGGTGGACTTCGGGACCGCCGAGGCGCGCACGACGATGGGTGCGATCGGCGTGAAGGTCTGGGTCTACCACGGAGACGAGGTGCCCTACCGGGAGCAGGAGACCGAGCGCGCGCGGGCGCGCGCCACGGCGCGCGCCCGCGGTGGCGCGCGGAGCGAGACCCGTCCGGCCCCAGCACCAGCCCCGGCCGCCGAGGCGCCGGTCGAACAGCCTGCCAACGCTCCCGATGTGGCCCCGACCGGCGAGGCCGCCGAGGCTCCTCCCGGGCCTGAGACGACCGCCGCGACGCAGACACCCGCCGCACCGGAGACAGTCGCCGCACCGGAGACGTCCACAGCGCCCGAGGCGCCGGCGCAGGCTCCGACCGAAGGCGGTGACGCCTGATGCTCGCTCCCAAGCGCGTGAAGCACCGCAAGGTCCACCGTGGGCGGATGAAGGGCAAGGCGACGGGCCACACGGAGATCCAGTACGGCGACTACGCGATCGTGGCGCTCGAGCCCGGTTGGATCACCAACCGTCAGATCGAGGCGAGCCGCGTCGCCATGACGCGGCACATCAAGCGAGGCGGCAAGGTGTGGATCACGATCTTCCCGGACAAGCCGGTGACGAAGAAACCCGCTGAGACCCGGATGGGCTCCGGCAAAGGCAACCCGGAAGGATGGGTGGCGGTCGTCAAGCCTGGCCGGGTGATGTTCGAGCTCTCCGGCGTGAACGAGCCGCTCGCGAGAGAGGCGATGCTCCGCGCCCAGCACAA
This sequence comes from Actinomycetota bacterium, assembly GCA_046723385.1. Taxonomy (GTDB): domain Bacteria; phylum Actinomycetota; class UBA4738; order UBA4738; family HRBIN12; genus AC-51. The sequence goes on along the minus strand of JBKOUM010000120.1, from coordinate 1,493 downwards.
GCTCCCGATCAGGACCAAGTTCATCACGCGGGTGGGTGAGTAACCGATGCCGAGCAAGACCTCCGAGTTGCGCGAGCTGCCGGACGACGAGCTCTACGTCCGGATCGAAGGCGCGAAGGAGGAGCTCTTCAACCTTCGGTTCCAACTGGCCACGGGCCAGCTGGACAACACCGCGCGGCTGAAGGAGCTCCGCCACGACGTGGCGCGTCTGGCGACGGTGCTGCGTGAGCGCGAGATCGAGCTGGAGCTCGACGCGATCGCGGTCGCGGAGGCGAACGCGCGAGACGCGGCGGACGACGACCAGGGTGAGGAGGACGCATCGTGACCGATCAAGCCACGACCTCGACGGCCGCGGTCGACCGCGGCCGGCGGAAGGTTCGCGTCGGCGTCGTCGTGTCGGACGGCATGGACAAGACCGTCGTCGTTCGCATCGACCGGCAGGTCCGGCATCCGTTGTACGGCAAGACGGTTCGCCGGTCATCCAAGCTGGCCGCGCACGACGAGGGCAACGATGCGCACGTGGGCGACACCGTTCGCGTGACGGAGACCCGTCCCCTCAGCAAGACGAAGCGCTGGCGGGTCGTCGAGGTCGTCGAAAGGGCGAAGTAGGTCGTGATCCAGCAGGAGACGCGTTGCAGGGTTGCCGACAACACCGGTGCCAAGGAGGTCCTTTGCATCCGGGTGCTTGGCGGCTCCGCGCGGCGCTACGCTGGGGTGGGCGACGTGATCGTGGGAACGGTCAAGGACGCCCTGCCCAACGGCGCCGTCAAGAAGGGCGAGGTCGTGAAGGCGGTCGTGGTCCGCACCGCCAAGGAACGGCGGCGCGCGGACGGCTCCTACATCCGGTTCGACGACAACGCGGTCGTGATCCTCACGACCGACGCGCGGAACCCGCGCGGGACGCGCATCTTCGGACCCGTCGCGCGAGAGCTCCGCGAGAAGCGCTTCATGAAGATCATCTCGCTCGCTCCGGAGGTGTTGTAGCGATGCCCGGCGTGGACATCAAGAAGGACGACAACGTACGCGTGATCTCGGGGAAGGACCGGGGCAAGGAGGGCCGCGTGGTCCGCGTGTTCCCAACCCAAGGTCGCGTCATGGTGGACGGTGTCGCGCTCGCCAAGAAGCACTCGCGAACGGGCGCTCAGCGGACGCGAACCGGTCAGCAGCTCCAGCAGGGCGGGATCATCGACGTGGAGATGTCGGTGGACATCTCGAACGTCCAGCTGATCTGCCCCAGCTGTCACGAGGCCACCCGGCTCGGCCACGGTGTGAACGCCGACGGCGTCAAGGTCCGGATCTGCCGCAACTGCGGAACGGAGATCGCGTGATGGCCACCGACGGATACACGCCGCGGTTCAAGCTCCGGTACCGAGAAGAGCTCCTGCCCTCCTTGCAGCAGCAGCTCGGTTTCTCGAACGTCAACCAGGTGCCGCGGCTCGAGAAGATCGTGGTCAACATGGGTGTTGGTGACGCGATCAAGGACGGCCGTATGC
>JBKOUM010000040.1:0-13908 GCA_046723385.1 Actinomycetota bacterium | reverse complement strand
GCCGAGGAGGTTCGGGCGTCGACCGGCTACGCGATCGGCGGCACGCCGCCGTTCGGCCACGCCCGGCCGCTCCAGTGCGTCGTGGACCGAGACCTGATGCCGCTCGATCGGGTCTGGGCTGCGGCAGGCACGCCGGAGGGTGTGTTCCCGCTCACGCCGCAGGACCTCGTCCGTGCGTCGGGGGGGACGGTCGCGACCTTCGCCGAAACCCCACCGTCCGGGTAGGGTTCGCGCCGGTCCACGGGTACAATCCTTGGGAAGACCGACGGACCTTGGAGGACCGATGCTGATGCTGACCCCGGCCGCGGCCGGCAAGGTGAAGGAGCTGCTCGTCGAGGAGGGCCGCGATGACATCGCCCTTCGTGTCGCGGTGCAGCCGGGCGGATGTTCGGGTCTCCGCTACGCGATGTACCTGGACGACCAGGTCTCGGACAAGGATGCGACCGAAGAGCAGCACGGTGTTCGCGTCGTGATCGACAAGATGTCGGTGCCGTACCTGTCACAGGCGACGGTCGACTTCATCGATTCGCTGGAGCAGACGGGGTTCACGATCGACAACCCGGCCGCCCAGGGCGGCTGCGCCTGCGGTCACTCGTTCCACTAGCCGTCTGCGCAGCCGGGCGTCACCCGTCCTTCCCCTTCGGGTCCGGCGAAGCGGGATCAGTCGGGGTCGTAGGCGAGGTTTGGCCGGAGCCACCTCTCAGCCTCGGTCACGCTCTCGCCCAGGCGCCTCGCGTAGTCCTCGACCTGATCCTTGCCGATCTTGCCGACGTTGAAGTAGCGCGCCGCTGGGTGTGCGAGGTAGAGGCCGGACACGCTCGCCGCCGGCAACATCGCGCCGTGCTCGGTCAGGTCGATCCCGATCTCGCGCGCGCCCAGTAGGTCGAAGAGCCGTCGCTTCAGGAGGTGATCGGGGCACGCGGGGTAGCCGAACGCCGGCCGGATGCCCCGGTACCGCTCTGCGATCAGGTCCTCGTTGGTGAGGTCTTCGTCCTCCGCGTACCAGGCGCGTCGGACCTCGCGGTGGAGCCACTCGGCGCCGGCCTCGGCCAGGCGATCCGCGAGCGCCTTCACGATGATCGCGCGGTAGTCGTCGTGCTCGGCTTCGTAGCGCTTCACCAGCTCGTCGCATCCCAGACCGGCCGTCACGGCGAACGCGCCGACGTGGTCGGCCAGCCCCGTTTCCATCGGGGCGACGTAGTCGGCCAGGGACCGGTTCGACCCGTCCGCACCGCGGTCGGCCTGCTGACGGAGCATCGGCAACGTCACGCCGTTCGCCAGGACGATGTCGTCGCCCTCGCTGTTCGCCCGCCAGATGCCGTAGGCGCCGCGGGCCTGGAGCGAGCCGGCCTCGACGATCTCGTCGAGCAGCTCGTCGGCATCGCGCTTGAGCTCTCGCGCCTGCGGCCCGTAGACGGTGTGATCCAGGATCTGGGGGTAGGACCCTTTGAGCTCCCAGGCGGCGAAGAAGAACGTCCAATCGATGAACGGCCGGATCTGCTCGAGATCCGGATCGACGGTCCGTGCTCCCAGGAAGGGCGCCTCCGGGATGTCGTCGGCGGTCCACTCGATCGGCGTGCGGTGTTCCCGTGCGACGCGATAGGGGAGCAGCGGCGTCTTCTCGCGCTCCTCGTGCTGGGTTCGGAGCTTCGTCTGGAGCTCGCGGTTGTCCGTGTCGAGCGCGCGCTTGCGCTCGGGGTCGAGCAACGAGGACACGACGCCGACCACGCGGGACGCGTCGATCACGTGCACGACGGGCTGGGAATAGGCCGGGGCGATCCGGACGGCGGTGTGCTGTCGCGAGGTGGTGGCGCCTCCGATCAGGAGGGGGAGCTCGATCCCGCGGCGCTCCATCTCCTTGGCGACGTGGACCATCTCGTCGAGCGAAGGGGTGATCAGGCCCGAGCACCCGATCACGTCGCAACCTTCTTCCAGAGCGGTGTCGAGCAGGACGTCCGCGGGAACCATCACGCCGAGATCGATCACGTCATAGTTGTTGCAGCCCAGGACGACTCCGACGATGTTCTTGCCGATGTCGTGCACGTCGCCCTTGACCGTACACAGGATGACCTTCCCCTGCGGACGGGCGGAGCCGCCCGAGGCGATCAACTCGCGCTTCTCGTCCTCCATGAAGGGCTCGAGGTACGCGACCGCCTTCTTCATGGCGCGGGCGCTCTTGACCACCTGGGGGAGGAACATCTTGCCCGCGCCGAACAGGTCGCCGACGATCTGCATCCCATCCATCAGCGGTCCCTCGATCACGTCGAGCGGCCGTTCGTACTGTTGCCGTGCCTCCTCGGCGTCCTCCTCGATCCATCGATCGATCCCGTGGACGAGCGCGTGCGAGAGGCGCTCCTGCACGACCGCCTCCCGCCAGCTGAGGTCCTCCTCCTTGGCGATCGCGGAGCCGTGCACCCCTTCGGCGAACCGGACGAGGCGCTCGGTGGCGTCCTCGCGACGGTTGAAGATCACGTCCTCGACGTGTTCGAGGAGATCCGGCGGGAGGTCCTGGTAGACGTCGAGCTGGCCGGCGTTCACGATCGCCATGTCGAGGCCGGCCGCGATCGCGTGGTACAGGAACGCCGAGTGCATCGCCCGGCGAACGGGCTCGTTCCCACGGAAGGAGAAGGACAGGTTCGAGACACCGCCGCTGACCTTGACCCCGGGGCAGCGTCGCTTGATCTCCCGCGTCGATTCGATGAAAGCCTTGGCGAACTCGTTGTGCTCTTCGATGCCGGTCGCGACCGCGAGGATGTTGGGGTCGATGATGATCTCGCTCGGGTCGAAGCCCGCTCGCTCGGTGAGCAGCCGGTACGAACGCTCGGCGATCTGGATCTTGCGCTCGACGTTGTCGGCCTGCCCGCGTTCGTCGAAGCACATCACGACGACGGATGCGCCGTAGCGGCGCAGGTGTGCCGCCTTGTCCAGGAACTCCTCCTCGCCCTCCTTCAGGCTGATGGAGTTGACGATCGCCTTGCCCTGCACGCACTTGAGGCCGGCCTCGATCACGTCCCACTTGGAGGAATCGATCATGATCGGGACCTTCGCGATCTCCGGCTCGGTCGCGATCAGGTTGAGGAATCGGGTCATGGCCTGCGCGCCGTCGATCAGGTCCGTGTCCATGTTGACGTCGATCAGGTTCGCGCCGTTCTCCACCTGCTCGCGCGCGACGTCGACGGCGGCCTGGAAGTCTCCGGACTCGATCAGCCTCGCGAACCGCTTCGACCCCGTGATGTTCGTGCGCTCGCCGACCATGACGAAGCCGGTCTCGGGAGTGATCCGGAAGGGCTCGAGACCGGAGAACGAGGTGAAGCGTTCGGGGGAGGGCAGCTCCCTCGGCTCCGCGTTCTCGACGGCCGCCTTGATCGCCTTGATGTGGTCCGGGGTGGTCCCGCAGCAGCCCCCGACCAGGTTGACGCGCCCCGCACCGGCGAACTCACCGAGCAGCTCGCTCGTGATCTCCGGCGTCTCGTCGAACCCGCCGAACGCGTTCGGCAGCCCCGCGTTCGGGTAGCTCGCGACGGGCACGGTGGCGACACGCGCGAGGGCTTCGACCGACGGCCGCATCTCGCGAGCCCCCAGTGAGCAGTTCACACCCACGATCACGGGATCGGCGTGGGCCACCGAGAGCCAGAACGCCTCCACCGTCTGGCCCGACAGGGTTCGGCCGCTGCGATCGACGATCGTCACGGAGATCCATCGAGGGATCTCCGGGGCGACGTCGATCGCAGCGGCGATCGCGGCCTTCGCGTTGAGCGTGTCGAAGATCGTCTCGATCAGCAGCAGATCGACGCCTGCCTCCCGGAGGGCGGCGATCTGTTCGGCGTACGCCTCGTACACCTGGTCGAACGTCACCGTCCGGAACGACGGGTCGTCGACCTTGGGCGACAGGGAGAGCGTGACGTTGAGGGGACCGAGCGACCCGGCGACGAGACCGTCGTGCCGCTCGGCAACCTCCCGGGCGAGCCGCGCACCCTCGAGGTTCATGTCCCGGACCGCGTCCTGCAGCCGGTAGTCCGCCTGTCCGATCGAGGTCGCGGTGAACGTGTTCGTCGTGGTGACGTCGGCCCCGGCCTCGAAGTACGCCTCGTGGATCGACGAAACGATGTCGGGGCGGGTCAGGTTGAGGAGGTCGGGATCGCCCTTGACGTCCTGCGGGTGATCACGGAAGCGTTCACCGCGGAAGTCGTCCTCGGTGAGGCCCCGTCCCTGGAGGAGGACGCCCCAGGCTCCGTCGAGCACCATGATCCGCTCGGCGAGGGTCGAGGTGAGGCGTGATCGAACGTCCATCGTCGGATGAAAGCGTACCGGGCGTGACCTGCACGGACCTCCTTCGGCACACCGGACGTGAGAACGGATAGGCTCCGCGCGTGAGCCAGAGCTTCTCGGACGCGATGCTCCGCGAGCGCCAGCCTCTCGGCGGGCGCCGGCCCGAGGTGTCGGCCACGCGGACCAAGCGGCAGAGCGTGGTCGCGCTCAGCGGGGTCCCCCTCTTCTCGGACCTCCCCAAGCGGGCCCTCCATCGGCTCGCGAAGGAGGCCGACGAGCTCGCGTTCGAACCCGGCGAGCACCTCGTCGACGAGGGGCTGCTGGGCGAGACCCTCTTCGTGGTGATGCAGGGCAAGGCGAAGGTGACCCGCCGGAGCCGGCGTGTCGGCTCGGTCGTCCCCGGCGACTTCTTCGGGGAGCTCTCGACGATCGACGGGGGACCGAGGACGGCGACGGTCGTGGCGGAGACCCCCATGCGTGTGCTCCGGCTGTTCCGCGGGACGCTCGCCAAGCTCCTCGAGGACGAGCCACAGCTCGCCGTCAAGATCCTCGACGGCATCGTGCGGAGGATCCGCCAGGTCGAGCGCGGGTTCAGCCAGACGCCTGAGCGTCGCTGACGAGCGCGTCCAGGTCGGCGAGGCTCCCCGGGTCCACGTCCAGGTCGCCGGCCTCCGCGTTCTCCCGCGTGTGCTTGGCGCTGCGGCTGCCCGCGATCGCGCTCGTCACACCGGGTTGCGCGAGGTTCCACGCGAGGGCAAGCTGCGCGACGGTGATCCCGCGACGCTCCGCGATCGGCCGCATCGCGTCGACGATCGCGAAGGCTCGATCGAGGTGGACGCCGCTCGTCAACCCTTCGGCGGCGCGCCAGTCGTCGATCGCGCCCACGTCGTGGCGCTCGATCGAACCCGTGAGGAACCCCGCCCCGAGCGGCGAGTAGCTGAGGACGCCGACCCCCACCTCGCCGCACCAGCGGATCAGCTCTCGGTCGTCCGGGTGCACGAGTGAGAACTCTTGCTGCAGGGAGTCCACGTGGCGGATCGCCAGACACCGTTCGATCGACCGACGGTCGAAGTTCGAGACCCCGATGGCGCGGACCTTCCCCGCGTCGAGCAGCCCGCCCATCGCTCCCCAGGTGTCCTCGATCGGGATCCCCGTCCCGTCGAGCCAATGGAGCTGGAAGAGGTCGATCGCCTCGATCCCCAGGCGTCGCAGCGACCCCTCGCAGGCCCGCTCGACCTGCTCGGGCCGGAACCCTGACCCCTGCGGAGAGGGCGCGACCTTGCTCGCCACGGTCACGGCGTTCCGGCCCGCGAGCGCCCGGCCGACGAGCGTCTCGGAGACGCCGTTCCCGTAGACCTCGGCGGTGTCGATCCAGGTCATCCCGGCATCGATCCCCGCCCGGATGGCGTCGATGACCGTCTCCTCGGATCGGTTGGGTCCCCAATCGTCCCCGCCGGCTTCCCAGGCGCCGAACCCGACGACGGAGAGGTCCGGTCCGCTCGCCCCGAGCTTCCGCGTTCGCATCCCGCGATCCAATCACACGGTTCCCCGGCCGGATCGGGCGGCCGTGCTCCGGTCGCACCCTCTCTCGCGCGCTACCCTAGATGGGTGACATCGCTGCGCGATGTCTTCGGTCACAGCCAGATACGCCGCCAGATAGCTGCCAGAGAGCCGAAGGAGCCAGGGGCCTGCGCGCCACCATCCGATGAGTAAAACGGTCGAAGAGCGCGACCATGTGGTCATCCGGTTCGCCGGGGACTCCGGCGACGGGATGCAACTGACCGGCGATCGCTTCACGAATGCAACCGCGATCCTCGGGAACGACCTGGCGACCCTGCCCGATTTCCCGGCGGAGATCCGCGCTCCCGCTGGAACGGTCCACGGAGTCTCGGCGTTCCAGATCCAGTTCGCGTCGACCGACATCACCACCCCCGGCGATCACGCCGACGTCCTGATCGCGATGAACCCGGCAGCCCTGCGCGCCGACCTCGACAAGGTCGCCCGCGGCGGGACGATCATCGTGAACGAGGACGCGTTCATGCAGCGGAACCTCGACAAGGCCGGGTACGCGTCCGACCCCACCACGGACGGCTCGCTCGACGGCTACCAGATCTACCGGGTCCCGATGACCTCGATCACGGTCCGCGCCGTGGAGAGCTTGGGGGTCGGCAAGAAGGAAGCGGAGCGCGCCAAGAACATGTTCGCCCTGGGCCTCGTGAGCTGGATGTATGGGCGGCCCGTCGACGTGACGTTGCAGTGGCTGGAGCGGAAGTTCGGTGGGAAGCCGGAGATCTACGACGCGAACCTCGCGGCGTTCAACGCGGGCTACAACTTCGGCGAGACGACCGAGCTGTTCGCGCACCAGGTGCACGTAAACGCCGCGCCTGCGGCGCCCGGGACTTACCGGAACGTCGCGGGAGCGCAGGCGTTGGCGTGGGGGCTGATCGCGGCGGCGGGCCGGAGCGGGCTGCCGCTGTTCTACGCGAGCTACCCCATCACGCCGGCATCCGAGCTGCTCCACGAGCTGTCGAAGCACAAGAACTTCGGGGTGCTCACGATCCAGGCGGAGGACGAGATCGCGGCCGCCAACATGGCGCTCGGTGCGGCCTTCACGGGGCAGCTGGCCGTCACGGGCACGAGCGGCCCGGGCATCGATCTCAAATCGGAGACGGTCGGCCTGGCCGTGATCACCGAGCTGCCGATGATCGTCGTCGACGTGATGCGCGCAGGGCCGTCGACGGGGATGCCGACCAAGAACGAACAGGGGGACCTGCTCCCGGCGATGTTCGGGCGCCACGGCGAGTCGCCGATCCCGATCATCGCGCCATCCTCACCGGTGGACTGCTTCGAGGTCGCGATCGAGGCGGCGCGCGTCGCGGTGCGGTACCGCACGCCCGTGTTCATCCTGTCGGACACCTTCCTTCAGAGCTCCTCGGAGCCGTGGCTGCTCCCCGACGTGGACGCCCTTCCCGCGTTCTCCCCGGGGTTCGCCGAAGCCAACGGTTCGGGGTTCCTCCCGTACGCGCGCGACGACCGGCTCGCGAGGCCGTGGGCGATCCCCGGGACGCCGGGGCTCGAACACCGCATCGGCGGGCTCGAACGCGAGGACGTGACGGGCGACATCAGTTACGACCCGGAGAACCACGAGCGCATGACGGACCTGCGCCGGCGGAAGGTCGAGGGGATCGCGGCCGACATCCCCGACCTCGAGGTCGACGATCCCTCCAGCGAGGCGCAGGTGCTCGTCCTGGGGTGGGGATCGACCGCCGGGACGATCCGCGCGGCGGCCGAGCGCGTCAGAGGCGCGGGCATCCCGCTCGCGACCGCCCACCTACGGTGGCTCAATCCGATGCCGTCGAACATCGGGAGCGTCGTGTCGCGGTTCCCCAAGGTGCTGATCCCGGAGCTCAACTCGGGCCACCTCGCGCTGCTGATCCGCGGCAGGTACCTGGTGGACGCGCGGTCGTTCTCCAAGGTCCAGGGCGTCCCGATCTGGGCCGACGATCTGGAGGCCGCGATCCGGAGGTTGGTCGATGAGTGAGACGAACGGCGAGGCCGCCGGCGTCGGTACGCTGACCAAGAAGGACTTCACGTCGGACCAGGAGCCTCGCTGGTGCCCGGGATGCGGCGACTACGCGATCCTGGCGGCCGTCCAGGGCTTCATGCCGGAACTCGGTGTCGAGCCCCACAACACCGTCTTCGTGTCCGGGATCGGGTGCAGCGGCCGGTTCACGTACTACATGGACACGTACGGGTTCCACGGCATCCACGGGCGGGCGCCGGCGCTCGCGACCGGGGTGGCCGTCGCGAACCCCGACCTCCACGTGTGGGTCGTCACCGGTGACGGCGACGCACTCTCGATCGGTGGGAACCATCTGATCCATGCGTTGCGCCGCAACGTGAACATCAAGATCCTGATGTTCAACAACCAGATCTACGGGCTGACGAAGGGCCAGTACTCGCCGACGTCGGAGGAGGGGAAGGTCACCAAGTCGACGCCGTTCGGATCGGTCGACCACCCCTTCAACCCGGTCGCGGTCGCCCTCGGGGCGGAGGCGACGTTCGTCGCGCGGACGGTCGACAACGACCGCAAGCATCTGACGGACATCCTGCGTCAGGCCGCCGAACATCCGGGCGCGGCGTTCATCGAGATCTACCAGAACTGCAACGTGTTCAACGACGGCGCCTTCGACGTGATCCGCGACAAGCAGCAGGGGGCGCACAACCAGATCCGCCTCGCCGACGGCGAGCCGATCGTCTTCGACGACGGGACGCGCTGCGTTCGCGTCGGTGAGAACGGCAGGCTCGAGATCGCCGCGGTCGAGGCGTCCGATCCGGCGTCGATCGTGACGCACGACGTGCACGGCCGTCCGTCGCTCGCGTTCGCGCTCGCGCATCTCTCCCACGGGCCGACCGAGCCCACCTGCATCGGCGTCTTCCACGAAGAGGAGCGCCCGACGTACGGGGAGGCGGTCAGGTCGCAGGTCGATCGAGCCGTGGAGCGGCTCGGTCCCGGCGACCTGAAGGGCCTGCTCCACGGCGGCGACACCTGGACGGTGGGATGACCTCCGCGCGAAGCGCTCAGCCCCGGCGGCCGAGCGCGTACGCCACGCCGTAGCCGGCCGCGCCGCCGAGCAGGAGCCCGAGCACCAATCCGGCGGTGTGGCCCCCGCCACCGTTCCCGATCGCCGCACCGATCGCGGCACCTATCACGATCCAGACCGAGGTTGGCAGCGCCGAGCCGCGGGGTTCGTCCGTCACGGAGCGGTCCCGTTGGCCGGCCGGAACCTCGCGAGCGCCTCGGCCGAACGGCGCTCGACGTGCCGGAGCTGATCGACGAGGCCGGGCAGCGTCGCGAGGAACCGATCGACGTCGTCTTCGGTCGTGCTCGGGCCAAGGCTCACCCGGAACCCGCCCGCGCCCGGCAGACCGATCCGCTCGAGGACGGGCGATGGATCCTCGGGCCGGCCGCTGCACGGCGAGCCCGCGCCGAGCTGGAACCCGCGATCGTCGAGCGCCATCGCGAGCGTCGCCGGGTCGACGCCCTCGACGGCGAACCCGACCAGGTGGGGGACGCGATGGGTGGGATGCCCGAGCACGGTGGCGCCCGGGACGTCGGCCTCGATCCGTGCACGGATCGAGGCCGTCAGCGCCCAATGCCGGGCCGCGTCGTCGGCCATCGTCGTGCTCGCGGCGGCGAGCGCCGCCGCGAGCCCGGCGATGCCCGACGTGTTCTCCATCCCGGAACGCCGCTTCCGTTCCCGGTCGTCGCCGCACGGGTACGCCGCGATGCCGACCCCGCGCCGCACGTAGAGGGCACCCGCGCCCGGCGGGCCCCCGAACTTGTGGGCGGACAGCGACAAGAGGTCGACCTGCAACGCGCCGACGTCAACCGGGAGACGTCCGACGGTCTGGCACGCGTCCGTGTGGAACACGACCCCCGACGCGCGGGCGAGCCGCGACGCCTCCGCCACCTGCTGCAGGGTGCCGATCTCGTGGTTCGCATGCTGCACGCTCGCGAGGAGCGTCCCGGGCCGGCGGAGCTCCGCCTCGTACCGATCGAGATCCATCGAGCCGTACCCATCGACCGGCACGAGGATCGCTTCGAACCCCTCGCTCTCGAGGACGTGCGTGATCCCCCCGACCGCCGGATGCTCGACCGAGCTGACGACGATCCGCGTCCCGAGCTCGCGGGCCGCGCGGACGCCGCCCCAGATCGCGAGCGTGACGGATTCGGTGCCGCCGGAGGTGAAGACGATCTCGTCGGCCTGCGCCCCGATCGCGGCCCCGACCCCGGCCCGTGCGTCGTCGAGGATCGCGCGCGCGGTCCGAGCCGATCCATGGATCGCGAGCGGATCGCCCGTCGCGTCGAGCGCGCCGACGATCGCGGCTCGCGCCTCGGGGCGGAGCGGCACACCCGCGGCTGCGTCCAGGTAGACGGTCGGCTCCATCGCGCGAAGCCTAGCGTTCGGACGGATCGGCTAGGGCGTCGCCGGTTCCTTCCCTTGCAGGTACAGGTACCAGTACGCGACCCCCGCGATGATGCCGCCCGCGATCGGACCGACGATCCAGACCCACCAGTTGGACCAGGTGCCGGTGATCAGGGCGGGGCCGAACCATCGCGCCGGGTTCATCGACGCGCCGGTGAGGGCACCGACGGCCAGGACGTCGATCGTGATCACGAGACCGATCGTGAACCCGCCCGTGATCCTGAGCGCCCCGCGATCGTCGACCGCGGTCCCGAACACGGCCCACACCAGGAAGAACGTCGCGACGGCCTCCACCAGGACGGCCTTGCCGATCGCATAGCCGGGAGCCACCGCCGGCGTACCACCGGCGACCGCGTCGAAGGCTGGGGCGGGGGAGAAGTACTTGAGCAGCGCCGCGGCGGCGACGGCGCCGGCGAGCTGCGCGGCGATGTAGACGCCGCTCCGCCGGGTCGGCATCTTCCCCGTCACCCACAGCGCCACCTGGATCGCGGGGTTGAACATGCCGCCGGAGATGTGCGCCATGAGCGAGACCATGATCGCGATCGCGAGGCCGTGGGCCAGGGCGATCGCGAGGAGGTCGCCGTTGCCCGTGGCGATGATCGTGCCCGCCCCGAAGAAGATCAACGCGAACGTGCCGATGAACTCCGCGACCGCGGCCTTCCCGGTGGACTCCACGGAACCTCCCCTGACGGTGACGTCCGTCGGAACGCTAGCCGAGCGGTCGCGGTCGGGCAAAGGCTCTGAGGGGGCTGGTAGCCTGCCGCTCGTGGAGGTGTTGCTCGTGTCGCCCGATCCTCGTTCGCGCGAGTTGATGTCGCTCACCGTCCGCAGCATCGAGCGCCGGCTGGGCGGCGAGCTCCGGTTCCGCGCCGCCGCGAACGGCGACCTCGGGACGAGGGCCGCCCTCCGTGATCGCCCGGACGTGATCGTGGCCGACGAGCTCGCGTCGCGGGAGGGCGCGTTCTCCTTGGCCAAGACCCTCCGAGACGATCGGCATCCGTTCGGCGGGGTCATCCTGATCCTGCTGGAGCGTCCGCAGGACGCCTGGCTGGCGCGATGGTCGGGCGCCGACGCTTGGTTCGTGAAGCCGCCCGATCCCTTCGAGGTCGCCGATCGTCTGTGGGAGCTGCTGGAACGCAAGGGGCTGGTGCCCCAGGAGGAGCGGGTGTGAAGATCAAGGGAACGTGCAAGCGATGCGACCGTGAGTTCCTGGTGGACCAGGTGATCGAGAACGGCGGCCGGTGTCCGTGGGACGGCCAGCCGTTCAGCGCGGACTACGCGATCGTGCTCATCGATTCGCTCCGGATCGCGCAGGATTCCGGCACCACGCTGGAGAACGCGATGGAAGCCGTCGCGGACATCCACCCCGAGTTCACCCTGGACGGGGCGTCGGTGGTGGGGAAGGTGACGACGCAGATCACGCGACTGCAGGAGAACCTGATCAGGCAGGGATAGCGAGGTCACGTGGGCTTCAACGCGATGCAGCCGGGGAAGGTGAAGCGGGGCGATCTGCTGTACCTGGTCGCGGCGCTGATCGTGATCGGCCTCTTGCTCGCCTGGGCGTTCTTCGGGACGTGAGCGAGGATCCCGACCTCGCGTCGCTGCCGTTCGGCTACCTCACGACGACGGGCCGGGTGAGCGGCCGCTCCCATCGGATCGAGATCTGGTTCGCGCTCCACGACGGGACGGTGTACCTGCTGTCGGGAGGTCGCGACGCGTCTGATTGGGTCCGGAACATCCTCGTGACACCGGACGTGGTGTTCGAGCTCGGCGATGTCCGGCGGCCGACGAGCGCACGCATCCTCGAAGCAGGGACGGACGAGGACGCGCTGGCCCGGCGACTGCTGCTCGAGAAGTACGGCGGCGGGGGAGAGAACCTCGACCGGTGGGCGCGGACCTCGTTGCCCGTCGCGGTCGACTGGCCTTCCTGAGACCGCTCGAGGCCGGGCGTCAGCTCTCGTCGAACCCGAGGGAGAACATCCGCTCGAGGTCGTGCCGGGAGTACACCTGGAACGCGATCAGCGACTCGGTCCGCACGACACCCTCGACCTTCGCGATCCCGCCAGGGATCACCTTGGCGAGGTCGTCGTGACCTGCGACCCGGACGATCGCGACAAGATCGAACTCACCGGCGACCGAGTACACCTCCGAGACGCCGTCGACGTCCGCGATCGCCTGGGCGGCCTCGCCGATCTCGTCGACGTCGCACTGGACCAGGACCACCGCGTGCACGCTCACGGTCCCGCCTCCTCACGTCCGCTCGAGGACGACGGCGAGCCCCTGCCCGCCGCTGATGCAGAGCGTCGCGAGCCCGAGCGTCGTCTCCGAGGCCCGCAGCTCGTACGCCAGCGAAAGGATGATCCGCGCGCCGCTCATGCCGATCGGGTGGCCGAGGCTGATGCCCCCGCCGTTCACGTTGAGCCGATCACGGTCGAACTTCAACTCACGCTCGCACGCGATCACCTGCGCGGCGAACGCTTCGTTGATCTCGATCCGGTCGAAGTCGTCGATCGTCAGGCCCGTCTTCTCGAGGACCTTCTTGGTCGCGGGCACGGGCCCGATGCCCATGATCTCCGGCGGGACGCCGGCCCAGCTCCACGCGAGGATGCCAGCGAGCGGCTCACGGCCCTCGGCCTTGGCCCGTGACTCGGCCATCACGACCAAGGCTGCGGCCCCGTCCGTGATCCCGCTCGAGTTCCCGGCCGTCACCGACCCGCCTTCCCGGAACACGGGCGCGAGCCCGGCGAGTCCGTCGAGCGTGGTGTCCGGTCGCGGATGCTCGTCCTGGGTCACCGAGACCGGCTTGCGGTCGAGGGTCGTCTCGACGGCGAACATCTCCGCGGCGCGGCGGTCCGTACCCGCCGCCGCCTTCTGCTGGGACTCGAGCGCGAAGGCGTCCTGCTCCTGGCGGGACAGGTCGTACCGGTCGACGAGGTTCTCCGCGGTCTCGCCCATCACGAGCCCGCACAGGGGATCGAGGAGGCCGTCGCGGTACATCGCGTCGACGAGCTGGGTGTCGCCGAGCCGGTGTCCCCGGCGCGCGTCCGGCAGCAGGTAGGGGACCCGCGTCATGTTCTCCATGCCACCCGCGAGTACCACCTCCGAATCGCCGAGGGCGATCTGCTGGGCGGCCAGCTGCACGGCCTTCATGCCCGAACCGCAGGCGATGTTCACGTTGTACGCGGACACGTCGACCGGGACGCCCGCTCGAACGCTGACCTGCCGGCCGGTGTTGGGACCGTTCCCCGCCTGGCGAGCGTGACCGAAGACCGTCTGATCGACCGCCTCGGCGTCGACGCCGGAGCGCCGCAGCGCTTCCTGAGCGGCGAGCGTCCCGAGCTCGACGGCCGGCGTGTCGGCGAAGGAACCCAGGAACCTGCCGATCGGCGTCCGCGCGCCCTCGACGATGACGGCGGTCTCCATGGGTCCAGTCTACCGGTGGCGTTCGGGGCGGCCGCTCTCGCGCATCATCCGGAGGATGCGCGAGAGCGCCTCCCCGCCGTCGACGGGCTCCGACGGCGGGACGTCGCACGCCTCCACGCGCGTCCGGCGGCGGCAGATCCAGGACCGGAGGGCTGCCAGCTCGTCGGCGCGCTCGCGCGGAGCGGGCGACCCGATCGGCTCGGGGAGTGGTTCGCCGCTCCGCGCG
>JBKOUM010000207.1:0-15188 GCA_046723385.1 Actinomycetota bacterium | reverse complement strand
ACGTCCGCCCGAGCGTCGCCGACGCCGTGTCCGTGCCGCGGTGCTGCGCGGCGCTCGAGCCGCGCAGCACCGGCCCCATCTCGGAGCCGGAACCACGACGCGCGAAGCGGACGACGAGCGAGGCCATCCGCTAACTGTAGGGAGCCCGGCGGATGGGTCGCAACGAGCGAAGGTCGGGACCCGGGCAACCAAAAGCCCCGGGCGCTGCCCGGGGCCTTTGAGGTTGCGGCTTTGGTGGTTCTACGAGTGCTCGCCGCAGGAGTACTCGCCGAACATCGGGTCCAAGGGGCACTGGATGTGGTCCTTGGTGTGCCCACCGGGCGTGATGAACGTGTGCTGCCCGATCGACCCGAAGTCGGTGATCCGGGGGGTCTCGTACTTCATGCGACTCGTCCCTCCTTGACTCGTCTCCCGGACCTTACCCTCTTAGTACAGGTGATGTAAACCACCTACGAACGTCCGCTCGGGGGAAATAGGCCGAATGGCCTAGTGGTTCGTGTATCTGCGACGCCCCAGCAGATCGCGTCCTCGAAGCTGGAGGCGGCCATGGGCTGCGGTGCAAACCCCCAACCGGCCATCTCGGTCGCCAAGAGCTCCCACTGGTCGATCGACGACTGCACGATCAACCGGCCCTTCGGGGCTAGGAAGAAGATGGACGTCCTGACGAGCTCACGCTGCAGGTCGAGACCGTCGACCCCCTGCCCGAGCACGGCCCGATCGCGGTCCTGATACGCGTCCCCGAATGCATGTTGCGGCACGTAGGGGACGTTCGCCGTGATCACGTCCACCCGATCCGCCAGGTCGTCGCCGAGGGGTTCCAGGAGCGATCCGCGTGCGAACCGGACGTTCGCGAGCCCGAGCCTCTTCCGGTTGCGCTCCGCCCACCGGAGACCGGCCTTGGAGAGGTCGCACCCGATCACCTGGACGTCGGGGCGGGTCCTGCCGACGGCGAGCGCGACGGCTCCCACCCCCGTGCCCACGTCGACGAGGATGCCGCCCTCCCGGGGAAGCCCCGCGACCGCGACGTCGACCATCGGTTCGGTGACCACCTGCGGCATGAACGCGCCGGGTCCGGAGAGCAGCTCCATACCGGCGAAACGCGAGCGAGCGGTCGTCCCGCCCGGGCGCGGGACCCCACCCAGGAGCGCGCCGAGCCGGCGCGGACGCGCGGCTCGGCGCGCGCGCGCGGACGCCGACCAGACCCATCGACGAACGCCTCCATCGAAGAGCGGGCCGGCGCGGCCCGGGGCGAGGCTCGCCGCCTCGGGAGTCGAGGCCCAACGGAGCACGGACGAGATCCCGAGCCGGCTCGCGAGCCGTTGCGGCTCGTCCTGCCCGGCCACCGAGAGGTGCGCGGCGACGTCGGCCAGCCACATCTCGCGGAACGGCCCGGGTCTCGCCGCCTGCACGGCCGCGAACACCGCGAGGGCGGCCGCGTCCGGCGCCGCGACTCCGCACGGGGTCGCTCGCGCGCGATCGCGGAGCATCCGCTCGAGCCGCCCCAGCGAGCCCGGCGGCAGCGGGCCCGCCGGGAACCCGCGATGCACATCGAGGTTCGGGGCGAACTCCCAGTGATAGGAAACGGTGGAGATCCGACTCCAAGCTCCCAGGCCGCCGAGCGCGATCCGCCAGTCCAACGTGTCGAGCGCGCGATCCGCGGCGGATCGCGCCGACCGAGGCACGAGGACGTCGAGGTCGTGCCGCCAAGTCCCGTCGACGGACGCGGCCGCCGCCCCTGCGTCCACCCCCGGCGCCCGGAGGACCACGGCGGGAACGTCGTAGCGGCGGAACGCGTCGGCGAGGTCGGCCATGACCTCCCCGCGTGGCGTCCCGGTGGGGAGCTCTGTGGGACGGGAGGTCACGGGGGCATCCTAGGGGTCGCGCTTCCGGATGAACCGCGGAGCTACGTGGTGACCGTCTCGCAGCCCTTCGTGGGGTCGCCGGCGTCGATCGCGCAGGTGTCCGTGCCCCCGCTGCCGAAGACCTGGTCGTTGGCCGAAACGCCGTCCCCGGACCGGATCGAGTCGTCCCCGCCCCACCCGATGAGGACGTCCGCCCCGGGGCCGCCGATGACCGAGTCGGCGTCCTGCCCCGCGCGGAGCCGGTCGTTCCCGTTCTTGCCCCTGAGGACGTCGTTCCCCGGACCGCCGTAGCCGCGGTCCTTCCCGGGGCCGCCGATGACCGTGTCGTTCCCGAAGTAGCCGCGAAGTTGGTCGCGCCTCTTGCCTCCCTTGAGGAGGTCGTCGCCGGCCGCTGCCCAGAGCTGGTCGCGACCGGGCCCACCGACCAGGAGGTCGTTGCCGCGGCGGGCTCGGAGGATGTCGTTGCCCGGTCCTCCGATCAGGACGTCGTCACCCTCCAGCCCGATGAGCGTGTCCCCACCTCGCTTGCCGCAGATCACGTCTCGGTTCGGAGTGCCCGTCAAGGTGTCGGAACCCGCCGTGCCGACGATCGTGCACTTCGGGTGCGCCGCGCTCGACACGGCCGTCACCGTGACCGCCGTCAGCCCACCGGATACGAACATGAGAATCGCGAACACACGCCGAACAGACATACCGATCCCCTCCATCGCCGGTCCTCCGGGGCCGTCACCCGCGGGGGTAGGACCGGCTTTTCCGTCAGGCTAGCAAGTGGCTCGCCCGAACAGAACGCTTCTTCTGGCGAGAGCTCCTTCGTGCGGTCGGGGGCATCCACTGTGCGAGCTGGGCCGACAGGGGTCCGACCTGGATGGAGGGCGCGCCGGCGAGTCCGCTCGAGGGGTCGTCGACCCATACACCGGTCACGCCCGCAACCTCGGCTCAGTCACCGTGTGTCGCAGACGATCTGGCGGCGACACCGACGTCGATCGTGACCGACGTTCCGACCTTCTTCACGTTGAGGGCCGTCCCCGCTCGTCTCTCCGACGCTCACCCCGGTGTGCGCAAGCACGCTGCAACGAAGAAGGGGCCCGAAGGGCCCCTTCTTCTGTCCGATCGGGAACCCGATCAGTGCATGTGGCCGCCGCCCGCGGGCGACGGCTCCTCCTCCTCGGGTTTCTCGACGACCGCCGATTCCGCCGTCAGCACGATCGCGGCGATCGACGCGGCGTTCTGCAGCGCCGACCGGGTGACCTTGGCCGGGTCGATGATCCCGGCCTTGACGAGGTCGGTCCACTCCCCCTTGGCTGCGTCGAACCCGCGTCCGTTGCCCTCGGTCCGGATCTGCTGGACGATCACCGAGCCTTCGTAGCCGGCGTTCTGGGCGATGCGACGCGCCGGTTCCGCGAGGGCCTTCGCGACGATCGCCGCGCCGGTGGCCTCATCGTCGGTCAGATCCAGCTTGGCGAGCGGCTCTTCCGCGCGGATCAGCGTGACGCCGCCGCCCGGGACGATCCCTTCCTCCACCGCGGCGCGGGTCGCCGACACGGCGTCCTCGATGCGGTGCTTCTTCTCCTTGAGCTCGACCTCGGTTGCCGCGCCGACCTTGATCACGGCGACGCCGCCGCTGAGCTTCGCGAGGCGCTCCTGGAGCTTCTCCCGGTCCCAGTCGGAGTCGGTCTTCTCGATCTCGGCCTTGATCTGGTTGATCCGGCCCTGGACGTCGTCCTGCGAGCCGGCGCCTTCGACGATCGTGGTGTCGTCCTTGGTCACGACCACCTTGCGCGCCTTGCCGAGCAGGTCCACCGTCACGTTCTCGAGCTTCAGGCCGACCTCCTCGGAGACCACCTGGCCACCGGTGAGGGTCGCGATGTCCTGGAGCATCGCCTTCCGTCGGTCGCCGAAGCCGGGGGCCTTGACGCCGACCGCGTTGAACGTTCCCCGGATCTTGTTGACGACGAGCGTTGCGAGCGCCTCGCCGTCGACGTCCTCGGCGATCGCCACGAGCGGCTTGCCCGTGTTGAGGACCTTCTCGAGCAGGGGCAGGAGCTCCTGAGCGCTCGAGATCTTCTTGTTGACGATCAGGATGTACGGCTCCTCGAGGACGGCCTCCTGGCGCTCGGGGTCCGAGACGAAGTAGGGCGAGATGTAGCCCTTGTCGAACTGCATCCCTTCCGTGAACTCGAGCTCGATCCCGAAGGTGTTGGACTCCTCGACGGTGATCACGCCGTCCTTGCCGACCTTGTCGAGCGCGTCGGCGATCTTCTCGCCGATCTCGGGATCGGCTGCGGAGATCGCCGCGATCTGCGCGATCTCCTCCTTCGTCTCGATGTCCTTCGCCTGCGCCTTGATCGCCTCGACCGCGGCCTCGACGGCCTTCTCGATTCCACGCTTGAGGGCCATCGGGTTCGCGCCGGCGGCGACGTTCTTCATCCCGTTCTTCACCATGGCGCGGGCGAGCACCGTCGCGGTGGTGGTGCCGTCACCGGCGACGTCGTTCGTCTTGGTGGCGACCTCCTTGGTCAGCTGAGCGCCCATGTTCTCCCACGGGTCTTCCAGCTCGACCTCCTTGGCGATCGTCACGCCGTCGTTCGTGATCGTGGGTGCGCCCCACTTCTTGTCGAGCACCACGTTCTGGCCCTTGGGACCGAGCGTGATGGCGACCGCGTCGGCGAGCTTGTTGACGCCGGCCTCCAGGCCGCGCCGAGCTTCCTCGCCGAACTTCAGCAGCTTCGATGCCACGTCGGCCTCCCTTACTTGCCGGCGACGGCGAGCACGTCGCGGGCCGACAGGATCAGGTACTCGTCGCCGTCGACCTTGACCTCGGTGCCGCCGTACTTGGAATAGATGACCGTGTCGCCGACCTTGACGTCGAGCGCGACGCGTCCGGAGCCCTCGTCGTTCCACCGACCGGGACCGGCGGCCACCACGGTGCCCTCCTGGGGCTTCTCCTTGGCCGTGTCCGGGATCACCAGCCCGGAGCTGGTCGTCTCCTCACCCTCACCGGGCTTCACGACGATCCGGTCCTCGAGCGGCTGGAGCTTGAAGTCCGCCATCTGCGACTACCTCCTCCTCTTGGCTTCCTGCTCTTGGCTTCCTGCCGTCCTGCGGCCCGGTGATGAGCGCCATTAGCACTCCCGGGCTGCGAGTGCTAACAGGATAGCCAGGAGAGTGCCAACCGGCAACGCGAACGGCTGACGGCGCCGATCCGTCACCGATCCGCAACGTGCCGCTCCGTATACTTGCTGGTCACGAACGCCGACCGCACGATCGGAGCTCGCCCCTGAAGACCGACCTCGAGTCGCGCGCGGCGTACGTCGCGCAGCGTCGGCGCTGGGTGATCGCGGCCGTGATCGCGATCGTGGCGGCCGACTTCGCGGGCTTCGGAGCTCAGCGCGCGGATCGCGCGGCCTTCCTGATCCCCGTCGCCATCGCCTTGGGCCTGGGGCTGCTCTTCCTGGCAGCGAACCGGTTCGAGGTGTTCGTGCTCACGATCCTGCTTGTCCGCGCCAGCCTCGACGCGGCGAAGATCGGCGGTGGAGCGATCGACGCGACCGGCGCCCTCTCGGTGTTGTTCGTCGGCGTGGCCGCCGTCTGGCTGATCGCCCAACGCGCGGATCCCGCGGCAGAGCCGTCGGCCACGGCCGCGTTGATGCCACCGCTCGTCGCCTTCGTCGCCGCAGCGGCCCTCGGGTTGTTCTTCTCTCACGATCCGCTGGATTCGTCGATCGAGTGGGTCCGCTTGGGCACCCTCGTGGCGATCGTCGCGGTGCTCGGCCGGATCCTGCGGGACGAACGGATGATCAAGCTCTGCCTCATCGCGGTGCTCGCGTCGGCGGTCGTTCCCGTAGCGATCGGCGGACTCCAGGCGTCCCACGGCACGGGCGCGATCACCGCCGAGGGTCTGGACAGGATCCGGGGCACGTTCGCCCACTCGAATCCCTTCGCTTCCTACCTCTTCCTTATGATCACCCTGGCGGTCGCGATCTTCCCCCACGTCGGACGCCGCTGGCGCTTCGTGCTCGTCCCGTACGTCTTGGCGTGCGGAACCCTCCTGGTGCTGACCTACACCCGCGGCGCCTGGGTGGCGCTGGTGGTCGCCCTGATCGTGATCGGGATCCTCCAGGACCGGCGGATCTTCCTCGTCCTCCTCACGGCCGTGATCGCCCTCACGATCCTGGTGCCGTCGATCGGCGTTCGGCTGTCGGATCTCTCCCAGGAAGAGAAGGTGACCGGCGCGCCGGGGAACTCGCTCGTGTGGCGGTTCGACCATTGGAGGCAGGTGCTCGCACTGCAGACGAACCCGCTCGTCGGGATCGGGTTGAAGGAAGTGGAGCTCACCGACGCCTCCGGGAACGTCCCGCCGCACAACGACCTCGTCCGCGTCTACGTCGAGACGGGGCTCGCCGGGCTCGCCGCCTACGTCTGGCTCGCCATCGTTCTGTGGATCGAGTCGTTGCGCACGTGGCGGCGAGCACCGACCGGGCTCCCCCGCGGCCTCGCCGTCGCGTCGACGGCCTCGCTCGCCGGGGTGATGATGTTGAGCATCGCGGCGAACGTGATCACGCAGCTCGTGCTCCTCTGGTACTTCTTCGCGATCGTCGCGCTCGCGATGGCGGCGTCGACGCGGATGCGCGAAGAGGCGCGAGCCGAGGCGTGAAGATCCTCCACGTCAACAAGTTCCTCTACCGGCGGGGCGGCGCCGAGTCCTACATGCTCGATCTGGCTGGGCTCCAACGCGCGGCCGGACACGACGTGGAGTTCTTCGCGATGCGGCATCCGGATAACCTGCCGGCCACCTTTCACGACCTGTTCCCGACCCACGTGGAGTTCGAGACCGCGCCTCCAACGCTCGGCGCGAAGAGCCGCGCCGCGGGTCGCTTGCTCTGGTCCACGTCCGCGGCGCGTGGCATGGCCGAGGTCTTGCGGAGGTTCCGCCCGGACGTGGTGCACCTGCACAACGTCTACCACCAGCTCTCCCCGTCGATCCTCCGGTCCGCCCGTCGGGCAGGCGCCCCGATGGTGATGACGCTCCACGACTACAAGCTCGTCTGTCCGACGTACCGCCTCCTGGATCGGCACGGGCTCTGTGAGGCATGCATCCCACACCGCTTCTGGAACCCAACGCTCCGCCGATGCAACCGAGGATCGCTCAGCGCCTCGACGCTCAACGGCGTCGAGATGACGCTGCACACCTTGCTCGGCGCGTACGACCCGGTGCATCGGTTCATCTGCCCCAGCCGCTTCCTCGAGGGCAAGATGCGCGCGGGGCGTGTCGACCCTCGCCGCCTCCGCTGGGTGCCGAACTACGTGGATGCGACGGCGACCTCACCGAAGGCGACGCCGGGCGGGGACGTGGTCTCCGTGGGCAGGCTCTCGGACGAGAAGGGTGTCGACGTGCTGATCGAAGCGATCGCCCGAGCGCCGGGGCTTCGCGCGGACATCCTCGGCGACGGTCCGGCTCGGCCGGAGCTCGAGCGGCTCGCCGCGGCGCTCGGCGTTCAGGACCGGGTGACGTTCCACGGCCGGGTCTCGGCGGAGGACGTCCACGACGGGCTCCGCGCGGCGTCCGTCGTGGCGGTCCCGTCGCGCTGGTACGAGAACATGCCGATCACGGTCCTGGAGGCGTTCGCGGTGGGCGTGCCGGTGGTGGCGAGCGCCCTGGGCGGACTCCCGGAGCTGATCGATGATGGCGGCGACGGCCTGCTGGTGCCCCCCGACGAGCCCGGCATCCTCGCCGAGGCGCTGACGTCCCTGACCGCGGACCCGTCCCGCGCCTTCGAGATGGGGAAGGCGGCTCGCGCGAAGGTGATGGACGTCCACGCACCCGGGTCGCACCTGGAGCGGATCGAGGCCGTGTACGCGGAGGCGCGCGACGAGGTTCGCGGGTTGGCGGAGGCGGGATGAGACGGCTCCGTGTGGCGATGATCGGGCAGCGAGGGGTGCCGGCGACGTTCGGGGGTGTCGAGCGGCACGTCGAGGAGCTCGGCGCGCTGCTCGCCGCACGGGGCCACGAGGTCACGGTGTACAACCGCCGGAACTATGTCGACGACGATCGGATCGGCTACCGAGGCATGCACGTCCGAACGCTCTCGACGATCGGCACCAAGCACCTCGACGCGATCGTGCACAGCGGACTCTCGACCGTCGACGCGATACGCCGGGGCGTCGACATCGTCCACTACCACGCGATTGGTCCCGGGTTCCCCTCGTTCGTCCCCCGAACCCTCTCGCGCACCAAGGTGGTGCAGACGGTGCACGGCCGCGACGCCGAGCGAGCCAAGTGGAGCCCGGCCGCTCGGACGATCCTCAGGATGGGTGAATGGCTCTCCGCCCGGGTTCCCGACGCCACGATCGTGGTGTCCAGAGACCTCGCGAACCACTACCGGACCCGGTTCGGCAGGCCGACGATGTACATCCCGAACGGCGTGCACGAGCCGACGACGCGGCCGGCGTCACGGATCACGGAACGGTTCGATCTCTGCGGTGGCGACTACGCGCTGTTCGTCGGTCGGATCGTTCCGGAGAAGGAGCCGGATCTGCTGGTGCGCGCGTTCCGAGATGTCGCTGGCGGCCACCGCCTGGTCCTCGCCGGTGGGTCGAGCTACACGAACGAGTACGTGCGGTCGGTGGAGTCGCTCGCGCGCTCGGACCCACGCGTGCTGATGCCCGGCTACGTCTATGGATCACTCCTGGACGAGCTTTACACGAACGCCGCCGTGTTCGTCCTCCCGTCGTCGCTGGAGGGGCTTCCGCTCACGCTGCTGGAAGCGTGCGCGTACGGCACACCGGTCGTCGTGAGCGACATCGAGCCGAACCTGGAGATCGTCGGTGCCGATGGACCGGGACACCGGGTGTTCCGGGCCGGAGACCGGGACGACCTCGCGCGGGCGTTGGGCCGAGCCCTCGACGACGCGGTCGTCGAGCGCTCGGCCGCGCAGGAGCTCAAGGGACGCGTCCTTGCCGAGTACCGTTGGGACGCCGCGGCGGACGCGACCGAGGCGGTCTACGCCTCGGTCCTCGGCCGCCGCGGCTGAGCGGTTCCGTTCCCCCGAGACCTACGACGCGTTCGCGCGCAGACGCGTGTTCACCTCATCGAGGTGGCTGGCCGTATCGAGCGTCGTCCAGTCTTCGGGAAGCTCCACGAGGTGCGCTCCGGCGTCCACCGCGTAGTCCAGCACCCACGGCAGATCCTCGACCAACGACCTCTGTGCGGTCTGGAAGGCGATCGGGACGCCCGTGGAACGGAGCTGCTTCATGTAGTCGTACATCGCGACGTAGCCGGGCTGCTGCGTCGCACGGGTCACGTTCAGCGAGTTGTTCTGGACGATCGCACGCGGTCCGAGTGTCGACACGAAGTAGTTCGTGATCTCTTCCATGTAGCCGACGTCCGCGAGATGCCACGCACCGGTGGCCGGGTCGTAGGTCTGGCCCGGATTGATCGCCATGAACGTCCTCGAGACCTTCAGGGCGGTGTGCGCGTCGATCATCTGCTCGAACGCATCGCGCTCGGCCGCGGTCGACCACCCCGCCGCCAGCACCGCGTTCCTCGTTGCCGAGGATGACAGCTGGTGTAGGAACGGCTCCTGACAGACGGTCGCCGGCCCCGACATCGTGAAGGCGGGGACGCGACCGTCGTAGCCGGCGGCGAGCTTCGCGATCAGATCGGTGTAGACGCCCACGTATCGCGCCGTCCACCACTTGGGAACCACGTAACTCTCGTTCGCGCCCTGGAAGGGGTCCGTGATCGTGATCGACCCCTGGTCCTTCACCCACTGCGGGGCGTACCGTCCCGCCATGATGCGGACCCGGAAGGGGGTCCCGCGGGCGATCGCGGAATCGATGATGTTGGGGTGCGCGATCGGCCCATAGGCACTGGGCTGCAGGTCGCTCCAGGAGGCACGCACGATCGCCGCGCCCACGGTCGCCGAGAATCCCCCGCGCGTGGACAGACCCTTCACGAGCGGGGCGACGCTGGGCGACGGCGGGGGTGTGGGGGGCGGGGTGGTCGTCGGCGAGGGGGTGGGTTCGGGAGTCACGTCGGGCGCTCGGACATCCACGGACACCGTAGCGGTCGCGCACAGGATCGGCACGCCGTCGTCGCAGACCCCGTACTGGAACACGTCGGTCCCGGTGAAGGACCCGTCGGAGATGTAGCCGACCGTTCCCGCATCGGTGATCGTCGCGGCTCCATGCTTCGGTGTGGTCACGGACTCGACCGCGATCGTGTTCCCGTCGGGGTCGCTGTCGTTGTCGATCACGGACACCTCGACGTCGGTGTGCGTCGTCGTGCTTGCCTGGTCGTCCCGCGCGACCGGAACCGAGTTCGGGTCGAGCACGTCGACATGGAGGGCGTACGCGACCGCCCCATGCTTCGCTCGGAGGTTCACCGACCATGTCCCCGCCGTCTTTGCGTCGAACCGGAGCGGTGCGGCATCGAGCGACGACGCGCGCGTGCTCGCCACCAGCGCGCCGCCGGGCTCCACCAGCGAGACGGTGACCTCGACGGTCGGATCGGATCGGTCCAGCGAGATCTCGAGCAACGCGGGATGAGGCACCTTGAACGAGTGCGTCGCCCATCTCGGGCCCTTCACCCCGAGCTTCCCCGAGAACGAATAGGTCTGATTGGCTGTTGCGGTATGTATCGCGCCTGCCAAGACCAACAACAGGACCGTCCAGATGACGGTCCGACGACCGCGGTGCATCGACATCCCCCCGCTTCCCCTCGTGTGCTCGATCTCCGGAGAGAGACATCGGCACGAAGGGCGGGGCATCGCATCGGCGACCCTGGGGATTCTCGTCGGACCGCATCCGTTCCGGTCGGGGCGTTCGGCGTAGGCCGGCGGTGGTCAGGGTCGAGCGACGCCTCCGTTGGACGTTTGCCTGTCGAGGATGCCACTGCTACCGTCACGGGCCATCCAAGCCCACCGAGAAGGTAGGGCCTCGATCGCTCGAGCCGGCCGGGTCGGACCCGACACGGACCCGCTCCCCCCGGCCGCGTCGATCCCGCGGCCCTCGTCCACCCCAGGGGGGTGATACCCAGCAAGGACCATCCTGTCGGCGCGCGGACTCACGGCGTCCGCCCACACCGCATGGAGGCGTGATGTGATCACCCGACGTAGACGGTTCCCCCCGCACCACGCACCGGAACTCCGAAGGAGCGACCGCGCTCGGCGCGGCACCTCGACCGCAGCCCTCCTCCTCTCCGCGACCCTGTTGCTCTCGACGCTCAGCGTGCTCAACGCCCCGCACGCCGTCGCCGACCCGAAGCCGCTCGCGAGAGGCCTGATGAGCCAGGGCATGCAGCTGAAGCTCTTCCCCTCGATCGTCGATGTCTACGTCCCCAACGTGTACTGGAAGGACATCGAGCCCAGGCGCGGGGTGTTCCGGTTCGGACCGATCCGGAACCTGATCCAGAAGGCCCGCGGCAGCGGCGACGTCCTCCGCCTCCGGATCGACGCGGGACGGATGGCGCCGAGGTGGACCAAGCGCCGGTTCGGTTCGGTGAGGATGCACGACCCGATCGACGGCATCACCGCCCGGGTTCCACGCTGGTGGGTGCGCGGCTACATGCGCGCGTACGCCCACCTGCAAGCGAAGCTCGCGCGAGCGTTCGACGGCAACCCCACGATCCGGGCCATCACGATCTCCGGCGCGATGACGATCTACGCCGAACCGTTCATCAGGGGCCTGCAGGACCGGCGCACGCGTCAGAACCTGCTCTCGAGCTCGTACACGAAGAAGAAGGACAAGCGGGCCGAGCGGCGCGCCGTCAAGGCACACCGTGTCTGGAAGCGGACCCGTCAGATCCTCACGGTCAATCCGTGGCAGTACCTCAACCAGAACGGGACGTTCGGGTTCCGAGTCGCGTTCACGAACCACGTGATGAACGGGTGCCGGAGGATGTTCGGCAGCCGCTGCATCCTGCAGAACAACAGCATGCGTTCGAGCTGGCTCACCGATCACATGCCCGGCGGCTACGAAGCGATGTTCGCACATATGAAGAAGCTGGGACGGCCGATCTCGTTCCAGACCGCCAGGACGACCCGGGTGGGCGACCTGACGATGGTGCTGGACTGGTACCTCTCGATGGGTGCCCACGGCGTCGAGCTGAAGTCGGGCGCCGCGGACCAGCTCACGAAGGTGCAGGCGAGCACCTACGATGCGAAGTTCTCGGCCAAGGCGTAGTCCGGGCGGCGGTCCGGGTCAGAGGTAGCCGAGATCGGCCAGGTGACGCTCGATCTCGTCTTCCTGCTGCCCGGTGAGCTCGCGCGCACCGGGTCCGCCCGTCGAGGCGGGGTCGGTCCAGGAGGCGCGTTCCCGTTCGAGGTCCCGTGAGAGCCGCCCGACGTCCTCGGGCCGCGCGTCCGAGACATCCCGGTCCTCGTGTGGATCCTCGAGCAGGTCGAACAACGCTCGCGTGCCATCGCCCCGTTCCACCAGCTTGAGCCGCTCGTCCCGGGCGCAGACGAGGTCCCGGACGAGCGGCGTGAAGTCGTACCGAGGATGACGGGCGCTCACCCGAGCGAGGTCCTCCGGCGCCCAAGCCCGCCACTCCGCGAACGCGACGCCGTCCTCCCCTGACTCGGCGGCGCCGAACAGTCCCGTCCGGCGCCCCGCCGGAATCCCCTCCGGGGGATCGAGACCCAGCAGCGCCGCCACCGACGGCAGCACGTCGACGAACTCGTACAGGGACGCCTCGCGCCGCTCCGGCAGGATGCCGGGCCCCCAGGCGACGAACGGCACCTCGATCAGGTGGTCGTCCAGGGACGCTTGGTGGTCCGCCAGCCCGTGTTCGCCGATGTGGTCGCCGTGGTCGGACGTCACCATCACCATCGCTTCACCGTCGCGGAGGTGACCGGAGCCTCGCAGGATGTCGAGGAGCTCGTCGAGGAGCTCGTCCACGTTGCGATGTTCCGCGTCGTACAGGGAGGAGTACACCTCCAGCGTCTCCGGATCCGCGGTGCCGATCGCGTCCCACGGACCGACCCGCTTCGCGAGCGAGAGGCGGAACCGCAGGTCGTCGACGGGGCCGAAGTGAGGGCCGCCGACCAACCTGTGCAGACGGCGTGGAGGCGCGTAGGGCCAGTGACACTCGAGGTAGTTCACGAACAGGAACATCGGCTTGCGGACGGACGGCAGACGCCGGCGCAACCATCCGTTGATCGCGTGGCCACCGGCATCGCCACCCATCACGACCTTCTCGATCTGCCGGGTCTTCTGGTTCCAACCGCTCTCGAGGTCGGACCGGTGCACGTGATCGTCGAACCCACGCGCGAGGCCGGTGCCGCTCGAGATCAGGCCGTTGCTCGTGGCGCAGATCGTCTCGTAGCCCGCATCACGCAGGAGCTCCGCCATCGTGACGCGCACGCCCTCCCCGAGCTGTCGGCCCGTCTGCCACTGCGCCCGATGTTGCGACGGGTAGAGGCCCGTGAACAGGCTGGCGTGAGACGGAAGCGTCCAGGGGGCGTTCGTGAGCATCGTGTCGACGACGGTGCCGGCGCCGGCGAGCGAATCGGTGGTCGGCGTCGTCGGACGGCCGTACCCGTAGCAGCCGAAACGATCACGTCTCGCCGTGTCGAAGACGACCAGAACGATGTCCGGGAGCGATGACGGATCGCCCCGAGGACCTGTTCCGGCGGGCCGGTCGCGGCTCACGACGTGATCGTGAATCGGTACACGTAGTAACTGTTGTCGCTCACGTACAGCCGGCCCTGGGCATCGAAGTCGAGGTAGTCGGGGCCCTTGAACCCCGCAGGCGTGTCGGACCCCGTGGTGACGACCTCACACTGCGACCCATCGCCCTTCATCCGAACGACCCGCTTGTTCGCCGTGTCGGCCACGTACAGCCAGGTCCCGCTCGGGTCCCAGGCCACGCCGGTCGGCTGGTTGAGGGTCACGCCGCCGCACGCCGGACGGAAGGTGCCGAGGCTCGCGCGGTTCGGCACGTCCCAACGGATGATCCGGTTGTTCCCCACGTCCGCGACCCACGCCGTGCTGCCCTGCACGGCGATGCCGCGCGGCCCTCTCATCTGGTTCGACGCGTTCCCGCACGAGCCCATGTACTCGAGGGGGGCGGGCTTCGCCTGGCTGAGGGCGTCCGCGACGGAGAACACCTGGAGCCGGCAGTTCCCCGTGTCCGTCGTGTAGACCTTGCCGTCGCCCGGCGCATTGATCCCCAGGCCGCCGCCCTTGAACTGGCCCGGGCCCGACCCAGCCGAGCCGAAGCGGTGCACGAACTGGCCGCCGGTCGTCCAGGCTTGCGCGTCCTTAGAGTCGCCGACCCACATGTACCCGTCGCCGTAGGCCAGGCCCCGCGGGTACGCGAAGCCCTTCGAGTTGGCGCCCGGCGGCTCCCGCGACCCGAACTCGAGCTGCCACCCGGGGCAGTTGCCCGCCGACCGGCAGAACGAGGACGTGTCGAACTTCTGGACCCGCTGTCCGAACGTCTCCAACACGAACACCGATGAGCCGGCCACGGCGATCCCGTTGTTCTGGTTGTAGCCGCCGTCGGGTGGAGGCTCCGAGCCGGTCGCCCACGACATCGGGACGCCGGCGCTCGTGAACTTGTAGACCCGGTACCCGCTCCAGGTGGTCCCCGTGTTGGGATCGGGATGACGTGCACCCCACGTGTCGCCGGTGTAGATGTTGCCGTCGCCGTCGACGGCGGGGAACCGGATCGAGTCGAACTTGGTGCTGCCGCCGACACCGTCGACCGTGTTCCACGACGCGATCAGGTGGCCGGTCGGGTAGTCGAACTTGTAGATCTTCTGCTTGTACGCGCTGACGGTGATCACGTCGCCGGTGGTCGGGTCGACGTCGAGACCACGAACATCGTTCATGTCGAGGGTGCGATCCATCATCCCGAGGTAGTTGCCCGAACGATCGAACACCACCACGGACCGGAAGTTGAACTCGGCGATGTAGATGTCGCCCTGGCCGTCGCCGTTCCAGTCACGCCCGCCGGCGATCCCGCGCGGCTTGGCCGAGCCGAGCCCGGTCGCGGCCTTCCACCCCGACCAGTCGAACTGGAACAGGAAGTTGCCGGAGTGCGTGTACACGTAGACCTGGTTGCACCGCGGGTCCGAGACGTAGAGGTTGCCGTTGTCCGGGTTCACCCAGATGTGCGTCGGGATCAGCATCTGCCCGTTGCCACAGCCGCGCGGCCAGTTGTGGCCGGGGTGCGCCGCATCGGTGCCGCTCCCTCCGAGCCCGATCGTCTGCAGCCACTGTCCCGTGTAGCTGAACTGCACGATCCGCTCGTTCCCCTGGTCGGCGACCCAGAAGGACGCGCGACCGCTCCCGTCGAGGTCGGTGACGTCGGTCTCGACG
>JBKOUM010000005.1:0-17447 GCA_046723385.1 Actinomycetota bacterium | reverse complement strand
AGAGTGCCCGGTCGGTGGGATTGTTCGGTGATGACGGTACTTTCCGACCGGATCTCGCCGAGCGGTTCGTGGAGGCCTTCGGGATCGAGCGCGTCGTTTTCGAAGCACCGACCAAACCCAGCCAGTTCGCTCTGCTCGATCACTTCGGGCCGGTGGTCCATCTGTGCAATGTCCGGCTCGAGGAGCTCTTGCGCGTTGAGATCTATCGTCGTGGCCTTCACTCCGATGCGTTCTCCCGAGACAATCTCCGGCCGCCCATTCCCGCCTTCGCGACCTCGGATTCATCGGCGTCCGGCCATGACTAGGTCCGTCTCGATCGAGTTCCACTCGGGAGCGGTCCCCGACAACACCGAGGATCACGCAGTTGTCGTCGTGGATGTCATCCGGTCGAGCACGACTGCGATCACGGGGATCATGACGGGCCGTCGCTGCTTTCCTGCACCGACGATCGAGGCTTCTGTGGAGCTGGCCGCAAGCCATCCCGACGCCCTCCTCGTCGGGGAACTCGGGGGCCAGATCCCCTATGGCTTCCATCTGGACAACAGTCCCGCCGAGCTGTTCGCACGCGATGATGTGTCGCGACCCTTCATCCTGCTGTCCACATCCGGAACTCGCGTGATGTGTGAGTCTGCCCGCAACCGCCGGGTTTACGTCGCTAGCCTACGGAACGTGACGGCGCAGGTCGTCCATCTGGTCGACGGCGAGACCTCCGTCGTGTTGGCTGGCGCGGCCACACGAGGCGAGTTCCGCGAGGAAGACCAGATCTGCTGTGCACGTATCGCGGGGCTGCTCGTACAGAGGGGGTTCGAGCCGGTGGGCAACACAGAAGAGGTCCTGGCGCGATGGCGCGACGCTCCCGTTGACGCCATGAGGATGAGCAAGAGCTGTCGATACCTTGCCGAGGTCGGGCGGCTCGATGACCTGGATTTCATCCTCTCCCATGTCGACGATGTCGACCGTGTCTTCGAAGTCCGAGACTCCGAGATCATCCCGGCCTTTCCGACGAGCGCGCGCCAGGTCGCGATGACCAACGAGCCTAGGCTCGTTGGTCATCGATGGTGAAGGCCAACGTTCCGATCGTGGTGTTCAAGACCAAGAGAGGTCGCTGTGCATCCCTCGGTGTCGTTCGCACCCTCGGCCGGCTTGGGCTCGACATCTACCTCGTGCATGGCAATGCCAGGGATCCGGTGGCGCGTTCCAAGCACGTGCGGGAGCGCTTGTGGTCGACGTCGCTCGAGCACCTCGGGGATGCGGGCGTCGAGTGGCTCGTGGAGCTCGGTCGACGGATCGGCAGTGGTGAGCGACCCGTTCTCATCCCGACCGACGACGTGGCGACGGTCTTCGTCGCGGACTACACGGACGCGCTGAAAGCTGCCTTCCGGTTCCCGGAGCAGCCGCCAGGCTTGGCGAGATCGCTCTCCAACAAGCGTCATCTGTTCGAGCTCGCACGGAGCCTCGACGTTCCGACCCCTCGAGCGCTGTTCCCCCGATCGATCGATGAGGTGGGAACGTTCCTCGAGGAGACCCGATTCCCGGTCGTGGTGAAGAGCATCGATCCGGAGATCCTGGCAGGCAGGCCAGCGGCGCGCAGCGTCCGCATCCTGAGCACCAAGCAGGAGACGCTCGACTATTACCGAGTCGCGGAGCGTGGGGAAGAACCGAACCTGATGATCCAAGAGTATGTTCCCGGCGGTCCCGAGACGGTATGGATGTTCAACGGGTACTTCGACGAACGGTCGGAATGCCTCTTCGGCGCTACGGGGCGAAAGATCCACCAGTACCAGCCATACACGGGCCCGACGACCCTCGGCGAGGTCCTGTCCAACGAGACCGTCACCGAGATCACCGCAAAACTCATGCGGAAGCTCGGGTACCGAGGCATCCTCGATCTGGGATTCCGGTTCGATAAGCGCGACGGGTTGTACAAGCTGCTCGACGTGAACCCTCGCGTCGGTGCAACGTTCCGCATGTTCGTCGGGACCGACGGGATCGACGTGGTCAGGACGCTTTACCTTGACCTCGCCGGACAGGTCGTACCGCACTCTCGCGTTCGGGAGGGACGGAAGTGGCTGGTGGAGACGACCGAGTTGCCCGCGGTGCTGACGTACCACAGAGACGGACTTCTCGACGTCGGGACGTGGGTCCGTTCCTTGCGCGGTATCGAGGAGTTGGCCTGGTTCGCCGCTGACGACCCGCTCCCCGCCCTCGTGGCGTATCGCGACGCCGCTCGTACGTTGCTCAGCCCCAAGACGAAGGCCGGGATCGGACCTAGAGAGGGCCCTGGAGGGTGTCACCCTCGACACCAGCACACCATCCGCATGGAGGATGACTCGCAGGCCGCCGTCGATGCCTTCTTCGATGAGGCTGCCCCATTCTGGAACGACTTGTACCAGGAGGGGTCCACGTACGGAACGATCCATCGTCATCGGCTTGAGCTCGCGGCCGACTGGCTGGATCCCGTCGAGGGGACGAACGGTGCTCGAGCCCTGGATGTTGGATGCGGCCCAGGGCACATGGCCGTCGTCCTGGCCAAGCAGGGCTTCCGTGTATCTGCGATCGATCGGTCGGCCGCGATGCTTGAGCTGACGGTCCGCAACGCGGAGGAGGCGGGCGTATCAGACCATGTCGGTCCGGCCATCGGCGACGTCGTCGATCTGGAGTTCCCTGATGGCACGTTCTCGGTCGTGGTCGCGCTCGGCGTACTTCCCTGGCTGGGCGAGCCGACGAGGGCACTGCAAGAGATGGCGCGTGTGCTCCGGCCTGGAGGCCTCATCCTCGTCAACGTAGACAACCGGGCTCGGATGGACCACCGGATCGACCCCTTCCTGAACGCGACCCTTGCTCCACTGAAGGAACGGACGAAACGGGTCCTTGACGCGCTCGGTGTTCGGCGAGGTGCGGGCACCGCGCGTGCTCGAGCGCGAACGGAGTCCATCGCTCGTTTCGACCGACGCCTCGCCCTGGTGCAGATCGAGAAGCTGCGAGCGACGACATTCGGATTCGGTCCATACACGTTCCTGGGACGGCCGATCTTCTCCGAGCGGGCCGGTCTTCGGCTTCATCTGTGGATGCAGCGGCGGGCCGATGCAGGTGTTCCCGGGATCCGGTCGATCGGATCTCAATACATGGTCCTGGGGAGGAAGCGCGACATCCCGGGCGCGGATCCCCGAATCCGGGCATGATCGGGAACCTGGTTTCCCTGAGCACTTCGGCCTGGTACACCGATGATGAGCTCACGCTTGTCTTCCCCCACGGGTGGCAGGTCCTCATCCATCGTCCCCGTATGCCGCCGCCGCTGGATAGCCGGGACATCGCGGCGGCGCTCGAATCGCCCCACGGGCAACCTCCCCTTCGCCAGTTGGCCCGCGGGTGCACTCATCCTGTGGTGATCGTCGACGACCTCACACGGCCAACTCCCGCGAACCAGGTGCTTCCCTTCCTGCTCCGACAGCTGGAGGACGCTGGCATCGATCGAGGGCATGTCACCGTCGTGGTTGGAACCGGCTCGCACGGGCCACCGCCGCTAGCCAACATCGCCCGGAAGATCGGGGAGGAGGCGGCCGCTACCTGCCGGGTGATCGGGCACGACCACGAACGAGACCTCGTTCGGATCGGTCGAACGACGATCGGGACTCCGGTCATCGTGAACCGCGAGATCGCCCGGAGCGATCTCGTCATCGGGGTAGGAGGGATCTATCCGCAACACAGCACGGGATTCGGGGGGGGCTCCAAGCTCGCTCTCGGCGTCTTGGGTAAGAAGTCGATCGTGGCCCTGCACTATCGCCATCCGAGCATGGCGGGGTCTTACCGAACCGAAAACTCCTTTCGGAGGGATCTGGATGAGATCGCGACGATGATCGGTATGCGCACCTCGATCTCGATCCACGTCGACGAACGACGTCGCCCCGTCCGAATCGTGTCGGGCGATCACCTCCGGTACTATGCGGATGCCGTTGCTTTCTCCCTCGACGCGTTCGCTGCGCCGCTGCCTGGTAAGGCGGATGTCGTTGTCTCGAACGCGTACCCGATGGATGTTTCGCTCACGTTCGCTCGGAGCAAGGGAATCATCCCGCTCTTGCAGAGCGGTCCAACCGCCACGAGGGTGATGGTCGCGGGATGCCCCGAGGGGCTCGGCCATCACGGACTCTTCCCCTTCATGGACGCGCCCCGTTTCCAGCGTCAGCGATCCCTATTCCGGACGGCGGTTTGGCGTCCTCGTGAGGTCCCGCGCAAGATCGCGCGGAAGGTGCGAACCACCATCAGCTCCGTCGGAGGTCAAGGTTCGGTCGCGACAGCCGGATCCGGTGCCGCCAGTCTCCCGAACCATCGGAACCCGATCTGCCTGGTGGGCGCGACCGGGCCTCTTCCGGCGCATATCCCAGGGATGAGAAAGCTGGGGTCGTGGGATGAGATGATCCGGCGGGCCGAGGAGGAGCAGGGGGAGGATCGGCCGCTTTCGGTCGTGGTCTACGTGTGCGCTCCGCTGCAGACCATCGACGCTCCGGAGCAGACCACCCACGTTTCGGCAGACTGATGTGGCCCGGGGATTTCGGACTGTTCGACCCGGTCACAGAGACGTACCATCGGGTGATGACGGCTCGAGCAACGGCGTTGGGTGTCCTCGTCACTCTGTTGGCGACGGCAACGACGGGGATCCCTGGGGATGCTGCGGGGATCATCAGGGCGGCTCCGAGAGGGTCCGCTACATCCATCGAGGCAGCCCAACAGCCCCGTACCCGGATCGCAGGAGAGGTGCTCGTTCGGTTCCGGCCAGGCACTCCGCGACGGCGCCAGGCGTCGATCGACCGAGAGGTAGGGGCAAGACTCGAACGTCGGCTCCTCCTGCCGAGGACCGAACTCGTCCATGTCCCGGGAGGGCAGACGGTTCACCAACTGATCTCCCGCTACCAGCGCATCCCCGAGGTCTCATACGCGGAAGCGAACTCCATCGCGACGGGAGCCGCGGTTCCGAACGACAGGTTCTTCTTCAAAGAGTGGGCGCTTCGGAACGCCGGGCAGAAGATCAACGGCGTGACCGGGACCGGGGGCAGCGACATCAAGGCCGTATCGGCCTGGGACACAACGATCGGCGACTCGACCGTGACCGTCGGCGTTGCCGACACCGGGATCGATATCTCCGACCCCGATCTTGCATCCAACATCTGGGTCAACCCGGGAGAGAGCGGCGCCCTCGCGAACAACGGGGTCGATGACGACCATGACGGTTACATCGATGACGTCAAAGGATGGAACTTCGTCGACCGCAGCAACGACGTGTCGGACGACGTGTGGCACGGAACCTTCGTGGCTGGGATCATCGGCTCTGTCGGCAACGACGGTTTCGGGGTGTCTGGCGTCAACTGGCGCGTTGGACTTGCGAGCTTGAAAGCGTGCTCGTTGGTCGCCGTTACGAAGAACGTTCCTCCTGCCCTGTGCACCGCGGCCAACCAGGCGGATGCGTTCACCTACGCTGGGATGATCCATATGCCGGTGGTGAACGCGAGCTTCAACGGTGGCACCTACAGCAAGACCGTATTCAACGCCATCGCGTCGGCCCCAGACACACTGTTCGTCACCGTTCCTGGCAACAGCGGGAAAAACGTTGATGTCTCCAAGCAGTTCCCCTGCGACTATGCCCTTGCGAACATCATCTGCGTCGCGGCCACCGATCAGAACGACGCGCTGGCGAAGTTCTCGAGCTACGGACCGACCATGGTCGATCTGGCGGCGCCTGGCGTCAACATCTATAGCACTTTTCCCTTCGTCACGCGGTCCTCCGAGAACTTCTCGACGGATATCGCGGGGCGATGGGTCTTGGGCGGTGTGAACAACACGTGGGCGCGCGTGTGCTCCTCCAACACCTCGTGCTACCTCGCAGACAGTCCGAGTGGAAGCTATGGCGACAACGAGGACATCTGGATCCAGACGGTCCAACCGGTCGATCTGACCCGATGGACCGCGTGCCAGGCCCAATTCATACTCAAAGGGACGGTGCTGAGCGGAGACAGCCTGGTCGTGTCCGCATCCACCAACGGGACGACTTGGTCGCGGCTGGCCGCGTGGTCAGGGCAGGTTTCCAATTGGCCACGAGTCACGTACGAGATGCCCGGCTACGGCGGCTCACCCACCGTCTATCTGCGATTCGAGCTCGTGTCCGACTTGACCGACAACGCTGACGGCGTGAGCATCGACAACGTCGCGATCGTCTGCGAACCGGCACCCGGTACTTACCAGGGGACGAGTGCGGAGTATGCATTCAAGAATGGGACGTCGTTCGCCGCGGCATACGTCTCGGGCGCGGCTGCTCTGCTGAAGGCGTACGACCCAGCGGCAACGATGGGAGAGATCAGAGACGCTTTGATGAACGGTGTCGACCTGGTTCCCTCGCTCGCCGGCAAGGTGGTCACGGGCGGGCGTCTCGATGTCTCGGGTTCCTTGGAATCGCTCGGGTCCGACTAACCGCTTGACGACACGGGTTTCGTTCCCCAGAGCACACAACTCCCGATGCCTACGGGGATGCCGTCGACCCGTTCGAACCCACCTTCTCGAAGGGCCCCCTTCCAGAAGCCAAGCGTGGCAGGATATTCTCCACGACCGGTCGCCCAGCGCAGTGAGTGCTTGGCCAGCTTCCGATAGCCCGTCCACCCTTGCCGGACGAGACGGCGGACGTGCTGGAGAACCAGTCGGTTCTCGCCTGGACGGAGCGTCAAGGGCCTCGACAGATCAGAGATCGCGATCCGGCCGCCTGGCGACATCCACGAGAGGCATCGCTTCATCTGCGCCTGCTTCTCGGCGTTCCGGAGGTGGTGCAGGGCATAGTTCGACACCACGACATCCACTGGGCGGTCCGGGTGAAACGCCCGGATGTCCTCGTGGATGACCTCGATCGGTAGGGGATCGCTCACGAGCCGCTCCCGAAGGTGCTCCAACATCTCTGCGGACGCATCGACGGCATAGACACGGGCCAGTTGATGAGCCAGCGGCACCGTCAAGAAACCGGTGCCGGCTCCTAGGTCCACCGCCACGTCGTCGCGTCTCGGACGGACCGCGCCTAGCACGCGGTCGAGAATCTCACCGGAGACCGACGCGAAGGGTAGGTGTTCGTCGTACCCCCCCGCCAGGCCTCCCCAGACATCCATGCCGCTAAATCCTTCCCCAGATACCCACACAACGAAACCTAGTACTAAGCTAGCGGGAGTCGCAGGTTGACCACCACGAGAGTGAGAGAGCAGGGCGATTTGTCACGTTTGGAGATGGCCACCACCGATAGGCGCGAGGCTTCATAGATGCGCCTTTCCCTCCCATGCGAGCTACCGAGCATATCCGTGGAGAATGGCTCACCGCCCAGAGCTTCATAGGTCAGTATCCGCGCGTCTTCCTTCCCTATGCACGACGGCGTTTCGGTCTGGATTATGACGGGTTGCCTGTGGTCATCGGCACTGGGACCGAGGCCGTCATCGAGGGGTACCCGCGTTCGGGGAACACGTTCGCCGTTGCTGCCTTTCGCCTGGCGCAGGGTCGGCCTGTCCAGCTGGCTCATCACGTCCACGTCCCCGCACAGGTCCTCGAAGGACTGCGTCTGGGACTTCCCGTCGCCGTGCTGATCCGCCAGCCCGAGGATGCAGTGCTGTCGTCCATCATGCGCGTTCGTCTCGATATCGAGCAGGCCCTCCGCATGTACATCAGGTTCTACGCGCGGATCCTCCCGCGCCGACAAGACCTGGTGATCGCGCCCTTCTCAACGGTGATCAATGATTTCGCGTCGGTCATCCGGTCGATGAATGACCGGTTCGGAACGTCCTTCAGTGAGTTCGTTCAGACGGACCAGAACGTGCGATCGGTATTAGAGTCCATCGAGGCGAGAGGGCGTCGGGACGCGGCTAGGCAGCACCGCGATCACGAGAGCGGTGTCGCGCGGCCGTCAGCAGCCAGGGAGTCCCGGAAGTCGGAGCTTCGAGCCCGCTACGCTTCGGAGGCTTCACAGGGTCTCCGGTCCGAAGCTGAACGACTGTATCGGGCGTTCGTCGGGAACGACGCGTGATCCGTCGACTCCCCCCCTTGCTGACGGGAAGGAGCCGAAGCGCTCGATGGCTGGCTCGCTGAGTTCGCTTCGACGTCAAGTCCACGTCTTCGTGAAGGATGTCCGCTATGACCTGCGCAGTCGTGCATCCACGTATCCTGTCTATCTCTCATACGCTCGTCGGGGCGAACACCGAGACGAGGTCCTCAGCGAAGGTACAGCCGTTGTCATCGACGGATTCCCTCGGTCGGCGAATACGTTCGCTGCGCTCGCCTTCCAGACAGCTCAAGAACGGCCCGTCCGGATCGCGCACAACCTGCACTCGGCGGCGCAACTGACCATTGCGGCCGCGCGCGGTGTTCCAACTCTCGTGCTGATCCGGGAGCCCACCGACACGGTTCTCTCCGAAGCGATCCGGGAGCGACCCATCTCCCTCCGCCGGGTCCTTGCTGCGTACTGCCGTTTCTACGAGACGGTCGCGAGCCAAGTGGACCGCATGACCGTCGGAGAGTTTTCCAGGGTCACGAACGACTTCGGCTCCATCATCGAGGAGTTCAATCGACGATTCGGAA
Source organism: Actinomycetota bacterium (assembly GCA_046723385.1). GTDB lineage: Bacteria > Actinomycetota > UBA4738 > UBA4738 > HRBIN12 > AC-51. The sequence goes on along the minus strand of JBKOUM010000005.1, from coordinate 8,855 downwards.
CGGCCTTTCTCCCATTCGAGCACACGCGTGAGTCGACCGCGCGGGTGTTCCGTCTCATAGACGAACGAGAACGGCGACCGGGCGTGAAGGTCGTCGATGGATACCTGGCGGGGAGATTGTCACTCGACGATGTTTGGGCTGCGTACCGGGATCTCGATGCTCAAGGTGTCCCGTCATCACTGCCCGAAGGATCTGTCCCTCGGCCGGTCTTGAGCCGAAGCGAGCCCAAGGAGGAGCTCAGGGGAGAGCTCGAAGTCGCTCCGCTGGCTGGCCTCCGGCAGCGGGCCGAAGGAGCCTACCGGCGGATCATCGATCGCCGGAGAATCAGTGACGGATCGGGAGGGTAGCGCGCCCGGATAGGGTCCTCAGCAACCCTCGTGAACGGATACCGATGTTCGCATCCGCACAGAGGTCATGTACGTCAACGATCTGATGTGAATCGACCTACCGCTCGGGCTCTCACGAGGTCCGCGATCGGTCTGACGGCCGATGCTCGAGCCGGCCGCTTCTCCTCTTGCTGCGCAGCTGTGGGTTCGGTCGCACGTCGGAAAGCGAGACGTGGGAGGCCGCCGGCACGCCGACGCTACTGGCCGTTTGCTCCGCTCTCCCCAGTGCCACGCCGATGATCAGCGCGAGAGGTGCCTGGACGTGAAGGTAGACCAGCGGATTATCGGTGATCATGGTGAGGAGGATCGCGACGAGGGAGAGCACGGCCCACAGGTAAAACCTGGATCCGGGATCATCGCCCGCGTCGGCTTCGATCCATGTCCGTGTCAGCCGTCCAACGATCAGGATCGCTCCAAGCGCCCACAGCGTCGTGCCCAATAGCCCGTAATCGTCGAGCAAGCGTAGGTAGTCGTTGTGAGGCTGTGCCACCTGCGAGACCGTGCTGATCGCGCCTTCCGACGCCCCCGCTCCGTTGCCGACGATGGGCGATTGCAGGAATTGCCGCCACGTCGCCTCCCACAGCAGCTTGCGCCCGTTCGCGTTGAGGTCGTATTGGCCGACCTTCACGAACTCTCCTGCGGGGGGAAAGAACCGCTCGTGGAGTGGCCGGATGAAAAGGACCGCGGTCCAAGCGATGGCGATCGCGATGATCGTCACCGTGAGCACCCGCACGAACGACGACAGCGACTTGAGGCTGAACCACGCGAGAGGGATGAGGAGGCAACCGACGAGGAAGGCTGTCCTGGACAGGCTCAAAGCGATCAGCAGGACGCCGCTTCCCACCATCGCGGCTCCTCGCTTCGTCTCACCGTAGCGCCAACGCGCTAAGCCGCTCGCCACCCCGAGTAATGCGACGAGGCTGAACGATCGGGACGATCCGTGCGCGGCGAGGAGGTATCCCTCGCCTGGCCCTCTCACGACGATGCTGACGGCTCCGAAGGCTGCCAGGAGCCAATACGTACGCTCGAAGAGTGCCTCGATGGTCCACGGCAGCTCCCGATCGGCGACGGTCCGGACTATCGTCACCGCAGCGATGACCAAGAACCCCGTGTAGACCAAGACGTTCTGTATCCCGGATTCGGTTGGAGCAATACGAAGGAAGGAGAGATACGACCACGCGAGGAACATCGCAAGCGGCCACAGCCAGTGCCACGCCGCGCCGATGTTCCAGGAGTTACGGGCGAGGAGAAGGACAGCGAAGGCGACCGTTGCGATCGACAATGCCGCGTCCAGCGTGTACGGCCCCATCTGGACCAGGCGGGGGAGACCCATGAGTGTGCTGCTGATGAGCACGGCACCGGCGAAGTACTCGATATCCTGACGGATCCACCGGGGCCAGGCGATCCAGAGGAGGATGACGCACCCGGCAAGTGCGAAGGCGAAGAGGGGAAATTTCGAGACCAGCGCACCGAACACCGCGGCGATGGCAAGCAGTACTCCCCAGCCCAGATACCGGCTCAGCGGGGTCGTGGATGGCGAGTACGGCGGGAGTTCCATCGCTATCGGGGTCGTTCTTTCGTTGCTACCATCGGAATGGACGGTACAAGACAGCCTCGTCCGTGAGACCCCAATCATCCTAGACTGTTGGCGGCATGATGGATCGAGCCAGCGACCTTGGTGGGTACCTTCACGTCCTAAGAAGGCACAAATGGGTGATGGTCGTGATCGTCATGCTGACCATAGCGTTTGTGACCGTCTTCACACTCTTCATAACCCCCGTGTATGCCGCCCATGCAACCGTGCTGGTGAAAGGCGTTCCCAACCCGGGATCCTCTGGGGCGGTTCTCGCCGCGCCCGACCTTCCCACGGAGCGCGGCCTGATCCTCCAATCTGGTGAGATCGTGGCCAACGTCCAGACGACCTTGAAATCGACGAAAACGCCAAAAGAAATCCTGAGCCATCTCACCGTGACAGTGCTGCCTGAGACGAGCCTGCTGGATATCCAGTACTCGGATCCGGCCGCCCAGACGGCCGCCGACGGCGCGAACGCGTTCGCGGACGCCTACGTCGCATTCCATGAGATGCAAGCAACCAGTCAGTTCCAGGCCGCCGCTCTCGCGATCCAGGAGCAGATCCGCGGGATCCAGGCAGAGATCGACAAGCTCCAGACGCGTTTGCAAGCCACCTCGGACCCTGCAACTCGAACGCAACTGGAGAACCAAACTGGTGCGTTCTTTGCACAGCTCGGTGTGCTCAATCAACGCCTCCTTGATCTGACGTCCGCAGAAGGGATAGCCCAGACATCCGCCGTGGTGGTCCAGTATGCCCCGGTGCCGACCGATCCAGCGAGTCCAAGCTTCCCCAAGAACCTCGCAGCCGGGCTGGCCGGCGGTCTAGCGATCGCCGTTGCCGTGGCGTTCCTACGGGATCGCATGGATGATAGGCTCACGACTCCCGAGGGGTTCGCTGCGATACTCGGCGCGCCAATCCTGGCGTTGGTACCGCACTGGACGAGTTGGCGGGAGTCCCGAACGACCCCACTCGTCACTCAGGCCGATCCGAGTAGTGCAGCCAGTGAGGCATACAGGACGCTCGCAACCAGCGTCCAACGTCTAGCGTCACAGCAGCACGTGTGCGTGCTCATCGTCACGAGTGCGGTTCGGGGCGAAGGGAAGACGGTCACGTCGTGTAACCTCGGCGTCGTTCTGGCTCAGGCGGGCAAACGGGTCACCCTGGTCTCGGCGGATCTGCGGAGTCCGAGGTTGCACAGGTTCTTCGATCTCGAGAACGAGTTCGGGGTGTCGGATCTCGAGCACGGGTCCGTGACCCATGAACTGACGGCCGAGACGGGCATGGCCAACCTCCGTGTGGTCAACGCAGGCCCCACCCCGACGAATCCGGTCGCTCTCCTCGGCAGTCAAGGCATGCGTAAGCTGATCACGTCGCTACGCCACGTGTCTGACTACGTCATCGTCGACACGCCGCCCGTACTGGGGGTGGCAGATGTCTTGGTGGTAGCCGAGTTTGCCGATGGCATCATCGTTGTCGCGAGCGAGCCTACGTCGACAGCTTCAGCGCTTGAGCGGGCTCGCGACCAGCTCGAGACCGCCGGAGCTCAGATCGTTGGGGGGGTGTACAACGATCTCGATCCGAGAAGGACCGCAACGTATCCTCGTGGGTCGCCGAGCTACTACGAAGGTTCCGAAAGGGCTGGGCGCGCGAAGAGTAGTGAGGATGGACACGCCCTTCCTCGCCCACACCCAGATGGAGGCGCTGAAGTTACGGCGAAGTCGTCAGATGAGCAAGCATGACAAGAGGTCACGTCTGCGTATCGCCATCGTACATAGCTTCTACAGCTCCCGGGTTCCGAGCGGAGAGAACGCCGTCGTGGAGACCGAGATGCGGGCGCTCCTTCGCGCTGGTCACGATGTCGGGCTCTTCGCCGCCCATACGGATGAGCTGGAACTGCGGCCGCTCTACCGACTGAGCTCGGCGGCTCGCGTCGCTTTCGGCGTCGGGCGATCGCCAATCCACGAACTGGAGGACTTTGCGCCCGACGTGATCCATGTCCACAACCTCTTCCCGAACTGGGGGAGCCGTTGGGTCGGATCGCTCGAAGTGCCCTTCGTGGCTACCCTTCACAATTTCCGAACGATCTGCTCCAATGGTCTCCTTTTCCGGGATGGCAACATCTGCACGCTCTGCCCGGACGGGAGTTCGGGCTCAGCCATCCGGTATGCCTGCTATCGAGATTCGAGGATCGCCACGGCACCGTTGGCGTTGGCAACCCGGCGAGCGCCAGCTGTCCAACCGATCGTTCGGTTCGCACGACGCATCATCGTCCAGAGCGAGGTGGCGCGGGCGATCTATGAGCGCTACGGGGTAGCGGAGCGAAAGCTCCAGGTGTGGCCCAACTTCCTGGATGCCGAAGCCGATCCCGGTTGGATGAAGAGGAGCACACCAGGTGACTACTGGCTCTTCGTGGGGCGGCTCGGAAGGGAGAAGGGAGTGGTCGCGTTGGCGGAGGCGTGGCCCTCAGACGCGCAGCTCGTCGTCGTTGGGGACGGTCCTGAGCGAGGAGCCGTCGAACGGGCCGCGCGCGGCAAGAGGATCGAGGTGCTTGGTCTCGTGCCGAGAGAACGCGCCACTGGTTTGATGCACGCTGCGACGGGCCTCATTTTCCCCAGCCGGTGCTTCGAGTCGTTCCCTGTGGTCTACGCCGAAGCGATGGCCGCGGGACTTCCTATCCTGGCGTGGGAACCGAACGTCGTCGCCGCCATGGTGAAGCAGCACGGCACGGGCATGGCGACATCGTCAACCGATGACCTGGCCGAAACGCTCTCGAGGGCGACCGACCTCTTCCCCGCGCTGCGGGATCGCTGCCGGCGGATCTTCGAGGAGGAGCTGAGCGAACGAGCATACATGCGCCGAGCCGAGAGCCTGTATCGGGAAATCCTAGGCACCTCGTGAACGCCTCAGATCCGGCTCAACCATCGAAAAGCGCGGTGATCGGAGAGGGTAGACAAAAGAGAGCCGTTTGCGACCGCCGCCGTCAGAACCATTCCCTCAAGGACCCCGCCACGCGATGCAGCATGTGTTTGGCGCGTGGTTGTAGTCGCTGAGCGACTGCCATGCGGGCGCGGAGAGGAGCGAACTGCAACCGTGCAAGCACAGCTGCACGTCCCGGTGGGATGAGGACCGTCCATCGAAGCATCTCGATACCGTCCGCGAACCTATGCTTGTAGCTATGGTCACCGCCTCCGAGATCGATGCGGCTGGTGCCAACCGAGAAGCCGTGCTGGACCGCGCCTAGGATCGTGATCATCGAAGGTTGGAAGCGTGCCCACGCTTCGTCGAAGCCCCCGAGCCAGTAGCTAGTGACCGCTCCAGCGGACAGGAAGAGATGGGCGCTGAGTGCGCCGTCGGGGAGCCGTATCTGCCATAACTGAAACCGCAGATCGCTCTGCAGCTCACGACCTGCATCCGAGAGCATCTGCTCGACCCTGGGGTTCAGGACGGCTGAGCCGCCGCGCCATCTCCATCGGGAGTAGTGGAGTCTCGCGAAGTCATGGAGCGCGCGATCGAGGTCGCGTTCGACCGACGCCAGTCCGAGAGCTGCTCCGTCTCCCTCCAGCTGGCGCCTGTTCCGTCCCATGTGCTTCCTGAAGTGGCGGCTCTTCGAAGTGAACCACTCTTCGTACGTCCGCCCTTCCAAAGAGAGGAAGGGGGCCGGCATCCGAACGTCATCCTGTACGCGGCACCGTCCATCGCCCCACCCTGCGGCCAGAAGCTCCGGCCATGGCGAAGTCGCTGGGATGCCGTGGAACATGACCACATCTGGTTTGGGTGCACTTCGGGAGAGCGCTTCCCCGATCGCTCTCCCAACCACGTCTTCCTTCCCCGGTGCGGACACGAGGTCCACCCGCGAGGAGCACCGTGCGCCCAGAACCGAGTAGCGGTTAAGACCGCCCAGCCCGCGGTCGACGAAGAACGGTGCGACGCCGACGAGTGCATCCTCCTCGAAAACGAGTACGACCCTGAGCCGCGCGCTGCGAGGAGCAACGTTGCGCCACCAGGCCATCATCCATGCAGGTGAGCAGTACGGTTTCGAGGATTCCACGGCAAGGCGGTCCCATTGGTCGAAGACCTGGTCCAGAAACTCAGACCGTTCCACCATCCGAGTCCGCACCAAAGGAGGGATTCCCCTGTCGCTAGGCGCTAACCAGCACTCGATTATCCACTCTGTCGACCGTTCGGTCCTCCTCGAGCCCGGAGCCCGCGGCCGGCCGCTGAGTCCCTCAGATGACTACCTCAGGCAAGAGCCTCGGCGACCGCATCGGCGATGCGCTCCACATCTTCCGACGTTAGCTCCTGGTGCACGGGTAGCCCGAGGATCCGGGCTCGCAATGCCCGTTCACGTGGGAACTCTTCCACCGGCAGGGAGGGATGGGGATGTGCCCAGAAAGGAAGCCCCAGGATGTTCCCTCGTCTTAGGAACGACAGTAGTCGAGCCCTCTCCTCGGTTGCGATCGGGAACGCGAAAGGAGACGCTCCGTCTGGGAGATCCCGGAACGGCGGCGGAACGAGCTGACCCAACCGTTCGAGAAGTCGCCAATAGTGAGTCCGGCGTCGTTCCGCGGCATCTGGATCGATCAAGTGACCAAGGAGCATGGTGCTGGTCGCCGCGGGCGGACTCGACGGATCGCCGAGCTCGAATTCCTGTTCGGGTTGATGTTCTTTCGAGACTTGGAGGGTGATCTCCGCTGCACGGCCGATCGTGCCCGCGAACGTAGGGTGACGCTGGGCGAGCCAGGAGCCGTAGCGGCGTCCGAAGCGTCCGAGTCCACTTCGCTTCTTTCCCTCCGGTGAGGTAGGCGGGCGCTCGCAGATGAGAGCTGCTCCGTCCGGGAGCCCGAATGTCTTGTAGAGGCAGAAGATCGCCATGTGGCCCCATGACCCCACCGGAGACGTTCCCTGCTTGGCTAGGAAGGCCTGAGCAGCATCTTCGATGAGCAGGAGGCCTCGCTCCTCGCACCAGAGCCGCCAACGTGCCGCGTCTTGAGGGAATCCCAGGATGTGGATGAGGAGAAGGGCTTGGGTACTCGGGTTGAGAGCCCGTTCGAGCGTCCCCTCGTCGGGCTCGAGTGACTCGGTCAACCCATAGAAGCGAGGCCGCAATCCAGCTCGGATGACGGCCTCCACCTCTGATCCGTGATGGTAAGCCGGCATCAGGACTTCGGCCTCCGGACGTAACTGGAAGGTCTGAAGGCCCGACCACAACGCATGGCGAGCGAGAGAGAAGAGCCTGCATCCCTCATGGGCGAGCGGGAAAGGAAGAGGCTGATCTTCGATCGACGGCCCAAGCCGTATCGGGAGAGGGGGCCACACAGCCAATCGGCCGAGGCTCATAGCTTGAGCGCTCGTCTCGAGACCCCATAGGCTCTCTTCAGCAGGTCCCGTTCCCGCGGACCCAGCACGTCATGGAGCCATGCACGGGCGCGGCTCTCAAATTCGACGCCGTAGGTGGATCTCAGCCTGTAGAACTGGCCGAGAACGGTCTTGTCGAAGGCCTGGAATCGGAATCGATCCCGCCAATCCGGAGTCCAGTTGCGCTTCCACTCGTTGCGGTCTCCTTCTACCGTCCCGAGGAACTCGTACGACTGCAGCCCAGAGAGGAAGGCTCGCTCGATCATCAGGTATCGCAGCACGCTTGCCGGGGCCGATCGGCGCCATTCGAAGGCGTACCCGGTCTTGAGGAGGTAATGAACTCCTGCGGCTTCCAGCGAGAAGTCGAACGCGATCGGTCTTCCGTCGAGGCGCAAGAACGCGAGGCGGAGCCACCCCATATCCGAGGCCCAGGCCGCGATCTGCGTATAGAACGAGAGGGTCCGTTCGTCCGAGCTGATGGCCGTTCCTTGAGCGAGTTTCCATCCCGATCCTTCGAGGGAGAACCCCTCTCGTAGGAGCTCGTCAAGGCGGTCCTCCCCGTTCCGAACGTCGAGTACCAGTTCTCCCATCTCTTCCAGGCGCCGACGCCGACGACGAAGCTCGCCCCGCCGCTTCGCCGCAAGGCTCGCAAGGTAGGCTTCCCAAGACCCCGATGTCTCGATGTAGGGCGAGCGCGCGGCGATCCGAACGGATGTCGGATACCCCTGGCGCTTCGCCTCTTGGGCGAACGCTGTGAGCCCAACGTCGCTCGAATCAAGGAACGACAGTTCGAGTCGGGCCGGATGCTTGGTATATGCGATCTTGGCGAGTCGAGCCGCACTTTCGTCGGTCTCGGCCAGGACGGTGAATAGGGGCGTGTGCGCGTTCGTGGTTGAACGGATCGTCGCCCCATGACGCAGGAGGGGCACGAGACCGGTTAGACGGCCCGAGTGATGAGCCTTCGCGATCCGCAGGTCACCGTGCCCGAACGCTTCCCACCATGCCGATACCCAGCCGGGCCGAGCGAAGGGGGCAGCGCCCACCCGATCCGCTAACTCGTCCCAATCCTCGACGAGCTTCGTCGGGATCGGCTGTGCGACCAGGCTCACACTGGGGTGCAAGTCACCAGACTACTGCTCGCGCTGCCAGGGCGCGCGGCTCACATGTTGGCACCGCCGACCTCGGCAGGGATCTGAGAGCTGGTGCAGACCCCCGGCACGCGCCGAAGGCGCGGACGCATCATCCCGAAGGTGTATCTATCGGCGTGTCAATTGTCTCCCGCGGGCGTGCTCGGGGCCGGATGACCGCATCGACCAGGAAGCCTATCTGGAGCACGTCGCGGAAGCGCACGATGAGCGTCACATAGGCCGCTGAAGCCACCACAAGGAAGATCAGGAGAGTCGAGGGGGAGAGCCCGAACACGAGCCGAGCCAGAAGCCCGAGACCTCCGAAGCAAGCCGTCGAAGCTCCCACTATCAATAGGAAACCTCGTCCGAATGGGCTCAGACCCATGAGCAGCCGAACCTCGATCATCGGGAGGA
>JBKOUM010000061.1:0-5226 GCA_046723385.1 Actinomycetota bacterium | reverse complement strand
CCGCGGAACCGGCCTCCGCCGCGGCGCGCGCCTCGCGCGTCGCCCGCGCAGGGCCGCCCGAGCGGCCCCGCCGAAGCGCACGGAGCGCCGGCGCCCACGCGTCCACGATCGTCTTGTCCCCTTCGTCGGCGGCGCCGAGCTTCGTGATCCCCCGCAGGCCGTCCTCGAGGGCCTCGGTCAGCTCCCCGACGCCGAAGGTGCTCCGTTCTCCGAGCGAGCGACCGGCGTCGCGGAACGCCGTCCCGTACAACGGTCCCGCGGCGCCCCCCACCCGGAGGACGAGCGTCGCCCCGGTCTGGAGGAGCAGCTCGCCCGGGAGTAGCCCGTCAGCCGAATCGACCATCGCGAGGACCGCCGAGAACCCGCGGTCCATGTTCACGCCGTGATCCGCGTCTCCGATCGCGGCGTCGAGCTGGGTCAGGTAATCGCGGTTCCGGCCGATCTCGGCGGCCGCGCCCCGCAACCATCGGGACACGAAGGTCGCGTCAAGCCGCGCCGTGTGCCCCCGGCGCTTCGTTCTACCCAGCTTGGTTCCGTCGCTCACGGCAGGTGCACCATCCCACGGTCCGCCCGTCTGTCAAACGGCGAGGACAGCCGGTCGTTCGGAGAAGGAATCCGACGATGTCGAACGTCCTTCGACGTGACCGCACCTCGGTGGGCGCTCCCTCCACCTTGCTGTTCGGCTTCGCGAGAGGTCACCTGTGCCGACCGGATCGGCCCCGCCTGGGGCCGCGAGCCAGGAAGTCGGGAGGTGGTCGGGAACATGACGACGACGGATCCGTACGTCGGCGAGATCGTCGGCACCGCGACGTTGGTCCTGTTCGGGGACGGTGTGGTCGCGGGCGTCTTGCTCAATCGATCGAAGGCACAGAACGGCGGGTGGATCGTCATCACGTGGGCGTGGGCGATGGCGGTCTTCATCGGCGTCACGGTGAGCCTGGCCGTCCCCGGGGGCGGCGCCGTCGCCCATCTGAACCCGGCCGTCACGATCGGGCTCGCCACGATCGACAAGTTCCCGTGGGACAAGGTCCCGCTGACGATCCTCTGCGAGTTCATCGGCGCGTTCATCGGCGCGACCCTCGTGTGGCTGGCGTACCTGCCGCACTGGCCGGCCACCGATGATCAGGGCCTGAAGCTCGCGGTGTATTGCACGGGGCCCGCCATCCGGAACTACGCAGCGAACCTCGTCACCGAGATCATCGGCACGTTCATGCTGCTGTTCGGTGTCGTCGCGATCGGTGGCCTCGTGCTCGGCGGACAGGTGCTCACCGGAACGCTGGCGACCGGCGCGCTGCCCGTAGCGCTGCTGGTGTTGGTGATCGGCATGTCGCTCGGAGGACCGACCGGCTACGCGATCAACCCGGCGCGCGATCTCGGCCCGCGGATCATGCACTTCATCCTCCCGATCGCCGGCAAGGGGCCGTCCGACTGGGCGTACTCGTGGGTCCCGGTGGTGGGGCCGGTGATCGGGGGCGTCCTGGGCGCCTTGGCCGCCAAATGGATCTTCCTGCCGTGAGCGAGATGTCGTCCCTCGAGCCGATCGGAGGTGTGACCCGTCGATGAAGAAGCTGATCAACGATCCGGAGAACGTGGTTCGCGAAGAGCTGGCCGGCGTCGCGCTCGCGCACGCCGACCTGGTCACCGTCCACATCGACCCGTACTACGTCGTCCGAGCCGATGCGCCCGTCCAGGGGAAGGTCGCGCTGGTCTCGGGCGGAGGGTCGGGCCACGAACCGATGCACGGAGGGTTCGTCGGGCGAGGGATGCTCGACGCGGCCTGCCCGGGTGAGGTGTTCACCTCGCCGACGCCCGATCAGATGGAAGCGGCGACGAGGGCCGTGGACGGGGGCGCCGGCGTCGTGCACATCGTGAAGAACTACACGGGCGACGTGATGAACTTCGAGATGGCCGCGGATCTCTCCCGCGCGGAAGGGACCGAGGTGGAGTCGGTGCTCGTCGACGACGACGTCGCCGTCCAGGACTCCCTGTACACGGCGGGGCGCCGCGGGGTCGGCACCACGGTGCTGATGGAGAAGATCGGCGGCGCGGCCGCGGAAGAGCGGCGGCCCCTCAAAGAGGTGGCCGACATCTGCCGGAAGGTGAACGACAACGGCCGTTCGATGGGGATGGCGCTGACGCCGTGCACGGTGCCGGCGGCGGGCAAGCCCACCTTCGAGCTCGGCGACGACGAGATGGAGATCGGGATCGGCATCCACGGCGAGCCGGGACGGGAGCGCATGAAGGTCAGACCCGTGCACGAGGTCGTGGAGCTGATGGCGACGCCCATCGTGGACGACCTCCCCTTCACGGGCGGGGATCGCGTCCTCGCCTTCGTGAACGGGATGGGCGGCACCCCGCTCATCGAGCTGTACATCGTGTTCAACGAGCTCTCGTCGTTCCTCGACGGCCGAGGGATCTCGATCTCCCGGAGCCTGATCGGGCCGTACATCACGTCGCTGGAGATGCAGGGGTGCTCGATCACGCTGCTGAAGCTCGACGACGAGCTCACGGCGCTGTGGGACGCGCCGGTGCACACGCCCGCGCTCCGCTGGAGCGTGTGAAGATGGAACCGTTCGGAGGGGCGGCGACGATGTCGTCGCCGCCCCCGCCGCCCGGAGGTGATGCGTGAACGTCGGGCACGACGACGTGGTGCGGTGGATGCGCGCGTTCGCGGAGACGATCGGGGAGAACAAGGAGTACCTCACCACCCTCGATTCCGCGATCGGTGACGCGGACCACGGCATCAACATGAACCGCGGGATGACCGCGGTCGTGCGCGAGCTGGAAGGCCTCACGGACACGAACATCGCCGCGACCTTCAAGGCCGTCGGGATGACGCTCGTGTCCACCGTGGGCGGGGCCGGTGGACCGCTGTACGGGACGCTGTTCCTCCGGTTCGGGGCGAGCACGGCGGGCAAGGAGCGTCTGGAGCTCACGGACTGGGCGGCGATGGTCGAGGCGGGGGTCGAGGGCGTCCGGGCGCGCGGGAAGGCCGAGCCCGGGGACAAGACGATGCTCGACGCGCTCGGCCCGGCTCGGGACGCCCTCGCGGAGGCCGCAGGGGACGGATCGTCGTTCCCCGCCGCGCTGTCCGCCGCCGCGGCCGCCGCCGAGGAGGGCATGAAGGCAACGATCCCGCTCGTGGCCCGGAAGGGACGCGCGAGCTACCTCGGCGAGCGCAGTGCGGGTCACCAGGACCCGGGCGCAACCTCGTCGTGGATGTTGATGCGGACGGCCGCGGAGTCGCTGACGGGCGACTGAGGCCGGCCGCCGACCAGGGAAGGAGGAGGACGATGGCGGACTACGTAGGCGCCGTCGACCAGGGGACCACGAGCACGAGGTTCATGATCTTCGATCATGCCGGCGCCGTCGTCGGCGTCGATCAGAAGGAGCACGAACAGATCTTCCCGAAGCCCGGCTGGGTCGAGCACGATCCGATGGAGATCATCGAGCGCATGCACGAGGTCATCGCGGGAGCGTTGAAGAAGACCGGGATCTCCGGAAGCGACCTCGCGGCGGTCGGGGTCACGAACCAGCGCGAGACCACCATCGTCTGGGAGCGCTCGAGCGGGAAGCCGATCCACAACGCGCTCGTCTGGCAGGACACGCGGACGGACCAGATCTGCAACGAGCTGTCCGGGGACGGCGGGCAGGACCGGTTCCGCGCGACGACCGGACTGCCGATCGCCACCTACTTCTCGGGGCCCAAGATCCGCTGGATCCTCGACAACGTCGAGGGCGCGCGGGCCCGCGCGGAAGCCGGCGAGCTGCTCTTCGGCAACATCGACACGTGGGTGATCTGGAACCTCACGGGCGGGTCCGCGGGCGGGTCGCACGTCACCGACGTGACGAACGCGAGCCGTACGATGCTGATGGACCTGCAGACGCTCGACTGGGACGACGCGATCCTGGAGACGATCGGCGTGCCGCGCGCGGTCCTGCCGGAGATCCGTTCCTCCAGCCAGTCGTACGGAGAGGCGACGGGCGAGCTCACGGGCATCCCCGTTGCGGGCGACCTCGGAGACCAGCAGGCCGCGCTGTTCGGGCAGACGTGCTTCGCCGTCGGCGAGGCCAAGAACACCTACGGCACGGGCAACTTCCTGCTGCTGAACACGGGCACGGAGGCCGTGCCCTCCAAGAGCGGGTTGATCACGGGTCTGGGATACAAGATCGGCGATCAGCCGGCGATCTACATGCTCGAAGGCTCGATCGCGATCACCGGCGCCCTGGTGCAATGGCTCCGGGACAACCTGGGGCTGATCTCGTCATCGCCCGAGGTCGAAGATCTGGCCAAGACCGTGGAGGACAACGGCGGTGTCTACTTCGTGCCGGCGTTCTCCGGTCTGTTCGCGCCGTACTGGCGGGGCGACGCGCGTGGCGTGATCGCGGGCCTGACGCGGTACGTCAACAAGGGCCACATCGCGCGCGCGGTCCTGGAGGCGACGGCGTGGCAGACCAAGGAGGTCGTGGACGCGATGAACGCCGATTCGGGCGTCGAGCTCACGTCGCTCAAGGTCGACGGCGGCATGGTGCACAACGAGACCCTGATGCAGTTCCAGGCCGACGTGCTGGACGTCTCCGTGATCCGTCCCACCGTCGCGGAGACCACCTCGCTCGGCGCCGCCTACGCGGCCGGGCTCGCCGTCGGCTTCTGGAACGAGGTGGAGGACCTCCGCGCCAACTGGGGCAAGGACAAGGAGTGGCAGCCTCGCATGGACGCGGCCGAGCGGGACAAGGACTACGCCCTGTGGAAGAAAGCCGTGACGCGGACGTTCGACTGGGTGGAGTGAGGGATCGCGACGGGGTGGCCACCTACGGGCGAGCCCGATCGAGGAGGACGCCATGGAAGACACGGAGCGCGGGCACGGCGACTTCGCCGAAGGCCAGGAGGAGGACGACGAGCACGAGCACCACGAAGGCTCGTTCGCCGAGGGTCAGTCGGAGGAGCACGGTCACCCCGCCGGCGGTGAGCACGGCGACTTCGCCGAGGGTCAGGAGACTCACGAGGAGGACGAGCACGAGCACCACGAAGGCTCGTTCGCCGAGGGTCAGTCGGAGGAGCACGATCACTAGCCGTCGCGGGCGGCCCGCGGTGCGATACTCATGTCGATGAGCGCATCGCGGAGCCCGTCCGCGCACGTCCTGATCGTCGGGGGCGGCGGCACCGGCGGCGCGCTCGCGCACGACCTGACCCTGCGCGGGGTGAAGGTCACGCTCGTCGAGCGG
>JBKOUM010000179.1:0-7168 GCA_046723385.1 Actinomycetota bacterium | reverse complement strand
ATCCCCGCGACGCTCGGCGGAGCCGTGAAGATGAACGCGGGCGCCCACGACGCCGAGATGGGCGACGTGATCGCCCGCGTCGACCTCTTCCGGATGCTCGACGGCGGACGGATGACGATCGGCGTCGACGAGGCCGGGTTCTCCTACCGGGCTTCGGCGCTGCCCGACGACGCCGTGGTGCTGGGGGCGACGCTCCAACTGCACGATCGCGACCCCGGCGCGATCCGCGCCGGGATGGAGGCGGCGCGGACGTGGCGGCGGCGCACGCAGCCGCTCGCCGAGCCGAATTGCGGGAGCGTGTTCACGAACCCGCCGGGAGCGCATGCGGCCGCCCTGATCGACGCCGCGGGCCTGAAGCGTGCCCGCGTCGGCGGCGCGGCCGTCTCCGGGAAGCACGCGAACTTCATCGTTGCCGACCCGGGTGCGTCCGCCGCCGACATCGTCGCGCTGATCGCGCTGATCCAGGAACGGGTGGTCGCGGACTCGGGCGTCCGGCTCGAGCCGGAGGTCCGATTCGTCGGGAGCTTCGATGACGATGCTGCGTGATCGCGCCACCCGGCGGACGAAGACGATCGCGGTCGTCGCACTCCCGATGATCCTGGTCGCGGCGTTCGCCCTCGCCTCGTACACGTCGTTGTTCGCGACGCGCGACATCCGCATCGAGGGTGCGGTGACCCGCTCACGTGAGGACGTCCTCGGCCTCGCGGGGATCGGTCCGGGGACGAACGTCTTCCACCTCGACGCCGACGCGGCGGCGCACGCGTTGGTGGCGGACCCCTGGATCGCGACGGCGAGCGTCGAACGTCACCTCCCCGGGACCGTCGTGATCCGGCTGCAGGAGCGAGAGCCGATCGCTCGTTCGACGACCGGGTCGACGACGGTGGTCCTCGCGGGAGACGGCGTGGTCCTCCCCGGGGCACCGGCGGACGGTCTGCCGGAGATCCGAGCGTCGGTGGGGGAGCTGCCGGACGAAGCTCGCACCGGCGCCTCCCGGGCGCTCGCGGCGCTCGAACGGACCCTCCGCGACCGGGTCGCCGTCGTCGTCGTCGAGCTGTCCGGCGAGCTCGTGATGGATCTGGCCGGAGACCTCACCGTCCACTACGGCTCGCCGGGGGACGACGCCGCGAAGGCAACGGCGCTGCGCGCGGTGCTCGCGTGGGCGGCCGATCAAAACGAGCCGCTGCGCGAGGTCGACGTCACGGTGCCCGAGGCGCCAAGCGCGACGCTCGTCGGCGGGTCGACCGTCACACCCTGAGCCTCGACGGCGGCCCCAGCGTCGTTCCCGCGAAGATGCACGTCAGCCGCAGCTACGCGCTTGACGCGGTTGGACGTTTTCAGTACTGTCGCCACCTTGACTGTAGGTGCACATAACAGTCAGGTTCAACTAGATGGTTATGGTCAGGCATCGAACGTACGGCGTTTCCCCAGGTAGGCGGGCATCCGCTCGCTCGGAGGACTGAAGCAGATGGACGCTCCCCAGAACTACCTCGCCGTGATCAAGGTCGTCGGGATCGGCGGCGGCGGCGTGAACGCGGTGAACCGGATGATCGAGGCAGGCCTCCGGGGCGTCGAGTTCATCGCCGTCAACACCGACGCCCAGACGCTGCTCATGTCCGACGCGGAGGTGAAGCTCGACATCGGCCGCGAGACGACGCGCGGCCTGGGCGCAGGCTCGGACCCGGACGTGGGGCAGACCGCGTCGACGGAGCACGCCGACGAGATCGAGGAGATCCTCAAGGGCGCGGACATGGTCTTCATCACGGCCGGCGAGGGCGGCGGCACCGGCACCGGCGGCGCGCCGATCGTGGCGGAGATCGCTCGGAACCTCGGCGCCCTGACGATCGGCGTGGTGACGCGTCCGTTCGGGTTCGAAGGGCGGAAGCGGGCGACCCAGGCCGACCTCGGGATCACAGAGCTGAAGAAAGCGGTCGACACGTTGATCGTCGTGCCGAACGACCGCTTGCTGCAGGTCGCCGACCCCAACATGCCGATGGTCGAGGCCTTCCGGATGGCCGACCAGGTCCTGTACCAAGGCGTCGACGGGATCACGTCCTTGATCACGACGCCGGGCCTGATCAACCTCGACTTCGCGGACGTGCGGTCCGTGATGTCGGGCGCGGGGTCCGCGCTGATGGGGATCGGGATCGGCGCGGGTGAGGATCGTGCGACCGAGGCCGCGAAGTCGGCGATCTCGAGCCCCCTGCTCGAGTCCTCGATCGACGGCGCCAAGGGTGTGCTGTTGTCGATCGCCGGGCCGACGGATCTGACCCTCCACGAGGTGAACACGGCGGCCGACGCGATCACGCGGGTCGCCCACCCGGACGCCAACATCATCTTCGGCGCGGTGGTGGACGACGCGCTCGGCGAGGAGGTCCGCGTGACCGTGGTCGCGGCGGGGTTCGACAAGATCAGTCCCGTCGCCGACAACCGCTTCGAGAGCCGGCTGTCGCGCTTGCTCGAGGAGCCGTCCCGGTCCGGAGCGCGTGAGGAGACGCCGCTCCCATCGCTGCTCCAGGACGACGAGGCGGACGTGTTCGCCTCCGAAGACTCGCCGACCCCCGTCGCGTTCGATGCGGAGGAGGACCTCGACATCCCCGACTTCCTCAAGAGCTAGCGGCCATCCCGCCGCCCGCGCGGCCCGCGCGTCGGGGCGGGGGGCTCGGACCGGAGAGGCGCCCTTCCCCCGCCTCTCGGCCGGGACCTCCCCGCCCCTTTTCTATGCTCGGGCGCGTGACGGCGTCGCGCGCGGAGATCGCCCGAAACGTGGAGGAGATCCGCGAGCGGATCTCCTCGGCCGCCGCGCGCGGCGGGCGCGGTCCACGCGACGTGCGGATCGTCGCGGCCGCGAAGACCGTGGATCCCGAGCGGATCCGGTGGGTGGCGGCCGCCGGCGTCACCGCGATCGGCCACAACTACGTCCAGGAGCTCGCCGCCGCCCGAAGCGCCCTCGGGGACCTGCCGGTTCGCTGGCACTACATCGGGAACGTCCGCTCCGGGACGGCGACGCGGGTCGCCGACCTGGCGGACGTGGTGGAGACGCTCGCGGGGGAACGGGCCGCGCGGCGGCTCGCCGGTCGCGCGGCCCGCTCCGGACGCGTCCTCGACGCGCTGATCGAGGTCGATCTCACGGGGACGCGATCGGGCGTGCCGCCCGATCGCGTCCCCAACACGGCCGACCTGGTCGCCTCGCTCGACGGCGTCCGCCTCCGCGGGCTGATGACGGTCCCGCCGGTCGACGCGACCGCGGACGCCGCGCGGCCATGGTTCGCGCGGCTCCGGATGCTCCGGGATGACCTCCGCAGAACCCACCCGGACGTGCTGGAACTCTCGATGGGGATGTCGTTGGATTACGAGGTCGCCGTAGAGGAAGGCGCTACGATGGTGCGCATCGGAACGGCGCTGTTCGGTCCACGACCTGGGTGAGGGCCGACACGGACCGGAACCGTGAGCAGCCGGGGCTGCGATTAGGAGGACATGGATGGCCGGGGTGTGGAAGAAGACACTCAACTACTTGGGGTTGGTCGAGGACGAAGAGGACTTCGTCGATGAGTTCTCGGACGCGCAGCCGGCGCCCGTGCGGCAGATGCGTCCGCAGCCGGTGCGCGACGTGCCGGCCGGGTCCGAGGGGATCGTGCGGACGATCGCGGCACCGCGCACGTCCGCGGGGCCGTCGGCGATCCACAAGTCCGAACCAAAGCGGTTCAACGAGGCGCGCGACGTCGCCGATCGTTTCAAGGAGGGAACCGCGGTCATCATGAACCTCCAGAGCACGGAGGACTCGATCGCGCGGCGGCTGGTGGATTTCGCCTCGGGGCTGGTCTACGGCCTGGACGGGAAGATCGAGCTCGTCGCGAACCGCGTCTACCTGTTGACCCCCGCCAACGTCGAGGTGTCCGCCGAAGAGCGGGAGAAGATCGCGGGCGGCATGTTCTACAACCAGTTCTGAGCGGTCGCGTCCGCTCGCCGGGGAAGGCGGCCGTCGGGCGGCTGCTAGCCTTCTCGCCCGATGACGGCCGATTCCAGCCCTCTGACGTCGCTGATCTGCATCGCGCTGACGCTCGCGTGGCTCGTCCTGCTGATCCGGGTGCTCGTCTCGTGGCTCGAGTTCTTCGGCGTCCGTCGTCCGATCGCGGGACCGATGCGCTCGGCCTACGATCTGCTCTTCGCCGTGACCGAGCCGATGCTCCGGCCATTGCGGAAGGTCATCCCACCTGCCGGGATGTTCGACATCTCGGTGGTGGTTGCATTCGTCATCATCTTCGTGCTCCAAGCGGCGTTCTGCTGATCCAAGGGGTACCGATGGGACGAGGGAGGGAAACCCGATGACACGAGGACCCGGCGAGCCAGCGGGGACGCCCGCGGCGGGCGCCAAGATCACGCCGCTCGACGTCCAACAGAAGGAGTTCCGCGTCTCGCGCTTCGGCGGCTACCGGATGCGGGACGTCGACGAGTTCCTCGACCAACTCACGGAGGTCCTCTCCGGGTTGGTCGACGAGAACGCGCGGCTGCGTCGCCAGGCCGGGGCCGCACCCGTGGTCGGCTCGCCGGATCTGGACGACGTCGCCCGCCAGGCCGACGAGATCATCCAGCGGGCCCGCGACGAGGCGGCGAGGATCGCTGCCGAGGCGCGGGCGCGCGCGACCGCGCCGGTCGCCGGCACGGACGAGGATCGCGCGGCAGTGAAGGCGTTCCTCAACCAGGAGCGGGCGTTCCTCCAGGAGCTCGCGGGCCTCGTGCAGGGTCACGCCGAGACGGTCAAGGGCATGGCGAAGGGCGCGCGGCGCCCGGAGGCCGCGGACGCGGCGACCGCCGAGCCCGTCCCCGAGCCACCTGCGGCGCCGGACGCGTCGGCTCCGCCCGCCGTGGATCGTCCACGGGAGGACGACGCGCCGGCTGCCGGCGAGGCAGACGAGGACCCGACCGATCGCGTCGTGGAGATCGCGGATACGGACGCCACGCAGACGATGCCTGCGCCCGACGAGCGGACCAAGCTCGCGCAGTCGCGGCCCTCCGCCGGACAGGAGCGGGCGGGCGAAGGCGACCCGTCGCTCCGCGAGCTCTTCTGGGGCGAGGAAGGCTGAACCGGGCCCCGGGTCTCACGCCTTCTTAAGCTCGATCCCGACGGGGGTTCCGTCCAGGTCGATCGTCTGACGGAACGTCCCGTCGTCGATCGCGCCCGAGACCAGGTCCACCGCGAGCACCTCCGCGGCGATCAGCGCACGATGCGCCTCGAGCGCCTCCGCGACCTCTCCCTCGACGATCAGCCCCGCGACGATCCGGTCGCTGATCGCAAGACCCTCCGCCTTGCGAGCGTCCTGGAGCGCCCGCACGAGCTCGCGCGCGATCCATCCGAGCCGAAGCTCGCGGGTGACCTCGAGCTCGAGCGCCACGGTGACGCCGCCCTCGCTCGCGACCCCCCAGCCCTCCATCACGTCTTGCGCCAGGTCGACGTCGGCGGGGGCGATCGGGATCGGCGTGCCGCCGATCTCGATCGTTACGGACTCGCCGGCGGCGAGGCACGCGGCGACCGTGCCGTCGTCGCGCGCCATCGCCTCCGCCACGTCCTTCACCACCGATCCCAACCGCGGGCCGAG
Source organism: Actinomycetota bacterium (assembly GCA_046723385.1). Classification (GTDB taxonomy): domain Bacteria; phylum Actinomycetota; class UBA4738; order UBA4738; family HRBIN12; genus AC-51. The sequence continues at coordinate 1,574 of JBKOUM010000179.1, read as the reverse complement.
GACCCTGAAGTTGGGCTTCGCTCGCCAGGTGCCGAAGGCCCCCGACTCGGCGAACCGGACCGAGCGGACGTTCAGCTCGTCGGCGATCAGGTCGAGCAGGTCCTCGAGCTCTTCGTGCCGGCCCGGGACGTGGACGACCGCCTCGTGCAGCGGCTGCCGGGTGCGTGTCTTCGTCTCGACGCGGACGCGGCGGCCGAGCTCCACGACCTCCCGGGCGAGCTGCATCGACGCCTCGAGCGATGGATCCCGCGTCTCCGCGTCCGCCCGCGGGTAGTCCGCGAGGTGGACGGAGTCAGGCCGCCCGCCGCGATCGGCCGCGAGGTTCCGCCACAGCTCCTCCGCGATGAAAGGCGTGAACGGAGCGAGGAGGGTCGCCACGGTGACGAGGCACCGGTGGAGCGTCCACGTCGCGTCGCCCGCATCGGCGTCGTCCGCGCCGCCGGGGTTCCAGAATCGTCGCCTCCCCCGGCGCACGTACCAGTTGGACAGGTCGTCGACGAAGGCTTGGATGTGGCGGCCCGCGCCGGTCGCGTCGTACGTCTCGAGCCGCTCGCGCGCCTCGTGGACCGTGTCGGCGAGCCGAGACAGGATCCAGCGATCCAGGATCGCTCGCGGGGTTCGAGCCGGCGCGTCCGAGGGATCGTCGCCGTTCGCGTTCGCGTACGTGACGAAGAAGGCGTAGACGTTCCACAGGGTCAGCAGGAACTGGCGGACGATCTCGTCGAAGGCTTCCGTCGACACGCGGCGATCCGCCCACGGCGAGCCGTTCGTCAGCAGGAACCAGCGGAGCGTGTCCGCGCCGTGTCGATCGAGGACGTCGAAGGGGTCCATCGCGTTGCCGAGGGACTTGGACATCTTCCGACCTTCGGCATCCAGGATCAGACCGAGGCACACGACGCTGCGGTAAGCCGTCGCATCGAAGTGGAGCACCCCTTCTGCCATGAGCGTGTAGAACCAGCCGCGCGTCTGATCGATCGCCTCGGAGATGAAGTCGGCGGGGAAGTTCCGTTCGAACGCCTCGATCCCTCGCCCGAGCCGAGGGTGGTACCCCCACTGCGCGAAGGGCATCGCGCCCGAGTCGTACCAGGTGTCGATCACCTCCGGGCGCCGGCGAGCCTCCTCGCCGCACTCGGGGCACGGGATCACGACGTCGTCGATCGCGGGCCGGTGCGGGTCGATGTGCTCGACCTCCGGGTCGCCGACGAGGGTCGCGAGCTGCTCCAGCGAGTCGACCGCGGTGTCGTGGCCGCGGCCGCACCGCCAGATCGGCAGCGGCGTCCCCCAGTAGCGCTCGCGCGACAATGCCCAGTCGACGTTGTTCTCGAGCCAGTTCCCGTAGCGGCCGTCCCTGATGTGGGGTGGGTACCAGTCCACCGCGGCGTTCACGGCGAGCATCCGATCCTTGACCGCCGTCGTCCGCACGTACCAGGAGGTGCGGGCGTAGTAGAGGAGCGGCGTGCCGCAGCGCCAGCAGAACGGATACGCGTGCTCGATCGTCCCTGAGGACAGCAGGAACCCCCGGGCCCGGAGGTCCTCGACGATCTTCGGATCCGCATCCTTGACGAAGTCCCCGC
>JBKOUM010000156.1:0-6362 GCA_046723385.1 Actinomycetota bacterium | reverse complement strand
CGGCCACTCCGCGGGGAGGGAGCGGGCGTCGCGGGCACACGTCCGGCCTCCTCCCACTCCTCGCCGAGCGTCCGCCGGACGCGGTCGCGGAGCTCGGCGGGGGGTTCCTGATCGTGGACGGCCCTCGACAACGCCGAGACGCCCTCTTCGAGCTTCATAAGCTCCTCGCGGCACGCGGCGCATCCACGGAGGTGCCGCCGGACCTCGAGGTCTTCGGGCCCTTCGAGCGCGCCGAGGAGGTGTTCGGGCAGGAGGTCGCGGACCTCGTCACACGTCATGGTCGGCCTCCTTCGCCATCTCGGCTCGGAGGCGCAGCAGCGCCGCCCGGATCCGCGTCTTCACGGTGCCCTGCGGGATGCCTTCGAGTGCGGCGACCTCGGCGGTCGTCCTGCCGCCGAAGTACGCGAGCTCGAGCGCCGAACGCTGCTGCGGGGACAGCACGTCCATCGCGCGGCGGGCGCGGGCCGAAAGGTCGGCGACGGCAGCCTGCTCGTCGGGGAGCGGTTCGGGGTCGTCCTCGGGCTGCACGCCCGCGATCTGGAGGCTCCGTGATTCGATGACCCGCCGGCGCAACGCGTCGATCGCGAGCGACCGGGCCGTGAGCAACACCCACGTCTCCAGCCGCCCGCGCTGCGGGTCGTAGCGTTCCGCGTTCCGCCAGAGTTTCACGAAGGTGTCCTGTACGAGGTCCTGTGCGGCCTGATCGTTGCCGAGCATCACCACGCCGAGCCCGTAGATCCTCGATGCGAACCGGCCGTAGAGCACGTCGGCCGCGCGCTCCTGGCGGGCCGCGAAGTCCGCCATCAGAGCGAGGTCGCTGCCCGGCTCGTCCGTCCTCACGAGTTCCAAGGTACTCGGAGGGTGTACGGATGAGCAGCGAGAACGGTTCTCCTCGAACCCGTCGGCGCCCGGCGGTAGCCTTCGCCCTCCGATGGTCGAGCCCATCCACCTCTCCCGCAGGCGCGCCCGGCAGATCGCGGTGACCGGCCAGCTCCTGGACGCTCCGCGCCGAACCGACATCGTGACGACCGTGGAGGCGCTCGGCGAGGTCCAGATGGACCCGACGTCCGCGGTCGCCCGGACGGAGCACCTGGTGCTGTGGAGCCGTCTCGGATCCCGGTTCCTCGTCGCCGAGCTCGAGGACCTGCTCTGGCGGGAGCGGGCGTTGTTCGAGTACTGGGCGCACATCCTTCCGACCTCCGACCTCGCGATGCACCGGGTCTCGATGCGCCGGTATCCGGCGGGCGACGCGAGCCGGCGGGTCTACGTCCGCGATTGGCTCCGAGCCAACGATGCCTTCCGCCGCTACGTCCTTCGCGAGCTCCGGCGGCGGGGTCCCCTCCGGGCGCGCGATCTGGAGAACCGTGCGGCGCTGGGGTGGCGCACCGGGGGCTGGAACGACGAGGGACAGAGCGTCCCGATGCTCCTGGACATCCTGTGGCATCAAGGCAAGGTGATGATCGTCGGACGGGACGGCCAGCAGCGCATCTGGGACCTCGCCGAGCGCTCGCTCCCCGATGTCGCGACGAGGCCGCCGTTCGAGGTCGCTCGGGAGCTCGCGGAGCGAGACGCTCGAGCGCGCGCGATCGCGTCACCCGACAAGATCGGGTTCCTCTTCGACGGGCCGCCTCCGGCTCGCGACCGGGCGATCCAGGCGCTCCTCGCGGAGGGGATCCTCGTCCCGATCGAGGTCGACGGGCTGCGCGGGAGGTGGGTGACGCACCCCGACCTGCTCGACACGACGTTCCGCGGCCGGACCACGCTCCTGTCACCCTTCGACGATCTGATAGCCGACCGCGCCCGCACCGAGCGGCTGTTCCACTTCCGGTTCCGGCTCGAGATCTACGTCCCCAAGGCCAAGCGCGAGTACGGGTACTTCGTGCTGCCGATCCTCCGAGGCGACCGGCTCGTCGGACGGATCGACCCGCTCTTCGACCGGAAGACCCGCGTCCTTCGGATCAACGCGGTGCACGCGGAGGTCGGCGCGAAGCCGTCGGACTGGCAGCCGGCGAAGCGAGCGATCGGCGACCTAGCGGCGTGGCTGGGCGCGGACGAGGTCGCGTGGCCCAGACTGCCCGCCGTGTGGCGCTAACGCGCGTGTCCCTCCCCCCGAGTGCTGACGAGGTCGAAGACGGCGATCCAATCGAAGACGTCGAGTTCTGCCGGTCTCGCATCGCGCAACAGTCCATGCTCCCCGGCGAGCCGGGACCAGCGCTGCCGATCAGCCTGCAGGAGCCGGTTCACGGGGCGATCGGACGACGCGAACGCTCGGGCAAGCAGGCGCACGAACGCGTTCCGCCGAGAAGGCGCCAAGAGCGCGGGCGCTCGCCTTCGGATCGTCAGCACGGCCGCGTCGACGCTCGGGACCGGTCGGAACGCCGACCTGGGCACCCGCCTGACGATCGTGAACTCCCACCACGGGAGCCAGCCGAGGGACACCAACGTGCTCGGCGCGATCGCTGCGCGTTTCCGGGCCATCTCGAGCTGCACGAGGGCGTCGACGCGCACGAGCGGTGACGACACGTCGTCGAGCAGCCGGCGGAGGATCCGCGTGCCGAACGAGAACGGCAGGTTCCCGAACACGCGGAACGGCTCCTGCGGGAGGGGCACGTGGAGCGCGTTCGCGCGGATGATCTCGACGTTCGATCGGGACGCGAACGCCGTGCGGAGATGGTCGACGAAGATCGGATCCCGCTCGACCGCGATCACGCGACGAGCGTGGTGAGCGAGCGGCCGGGTGAGCGCACCCGAGCCTGCGCCGATCTCGACGACGAGGTCACCGCGTCCGATGTCCGCCTGCTGAACGAGCTCGTTCGCGAGGACGACGCTACTGAGGAGATGCTGTCCGTCAGCTCGTGAGCCGCTCGGCCGCGGCGCGCGCGGTTGCGCGCCCACGGACCATCACCGCGAAGGTACCCATGACGGAGCGAGTCTAGTGGGTGCCGGCGCTCGCGGCGTCCGGGACCATCCGGTCGCGTGCGAATCGGTCGGGCGCGAACGGGGCGATCAGCTCCGGCGTTCGTCCGGTGGCGATCAGGTCCGCCATCGTCCGGCCGAAGATCGGAGAACCCTTGAACCCCCATGTCCCCATCCCCGCCATCAGGTAGAACCTCTCGACCTCGGTCTGACCGAGGATCGGGGACGAGTCTGGCGTCATGTCGCAGAGGCCGGCCCACTGACGGAGCGCTCGCGCCCTCGCCATGAACGGCAGGATCTGGATCGAGCGTTTCGCGGCTTCGGAGAGGAAGTCGAACGTCGACCGGGTGGAGTACGTGTTGTACGGGAGGATCTCCGCCCCCACCAGGAGCTCTCCTCGCGCCGTCTGCGAGATGTAGGCGTAGAGGTCCATCGACGACACGAGGCCGTCGAGCACGTGGCGGTAGGGCTCGGTGACGAACGCCTGGAGCGGGTGCGTGCTGATCGGGAGCTTGAGCCCCGCCATCGCGGCGACGGTCGACGTCCATCCTGCGACCGCGGAGACGACCGCGCCGGCCTCGATCGGACCGGCCTCCGTCTCGACCCCCACGCAGGCGCCGTCCTGCGTCGTGATCCCCGTGACGCCGAGTCCCTCATGGACGTGGACCCCGCGCCTGATCGCGGCCGAGGCGAACCCCCAGACGACGGAATCGTGCCTGGCGATCGACCCGGGCGGGTGGTAGGAGGCTCCGAGCACCGGGAGGCCGCCGCCACATGACAGGTCGACGAGTGGGTTGAGCGTCCTGATCTCGTCGGGTGAGACGACGTCGGTCTGGACGCCGTACGCGCGGTTCAGGAGCGACTTGTCGCGTTCGACCTCGAGCGAATCGATCGTGTGACATAGGTCGAGCTCGCCCTGCGTGGAGAACTGGATGTTGAAGTCGAGCTCCTGGGAGAGCGTTCGCCAGATCGCGAGGCTCGCCTTGTACAGGGGGACGTTCTCGGGTGTGTTGTAGTTGGCGCGCACGACCTGCGTGTTCCTCCCCGACGCGCCCGATCCGACGTAGCTCGCCTCCAGGACGGCGACATCGCGGATCCCGTGGCGTGCAGCGAGGTTGTAGGCGAGCGACAGCCCGTTGACGCCGCCGCCGATGATGACGACGTCGTACCGAGCTCGGGGCTCGACGTGCCGGAGGAACTCGCGTCGCCGGAACAGGCCGGTCACGGCGCGGTCTCCGGTGACGTGAGCGCGGCGATGCGCGAGCGGAGGTGCGCCTCGACCGCCGCCGGCACGAGGATGTGGATACCCCCGTCGTCGACGAGCACCTTGGCGGGCACGTGGGCGACCTCGCCCTGAACGAAGCCACGGTCCGGGAGTCGCAGCCGCGACAGGGATGCGAAGACCGAGCGAGCCTCGTCGCCCTCGAGCATGGAGGCCGCCCAGCCGTCGGTCGTCTCCACCACGATCGCGTCGGGGTCGAGCACGGTCAGCCGGGTCTCGACCTCTCGAACGACCTCGTCGGCGACGTCGGGCCGGCAGACGAGGAGGAGCTCGTCGTCGGCGATGCGGCAGGCGGTCGCCCGGCCGGGCACGACGAGCGCGTCGAGGGCTTCGGACGTCGCGCACGCCGTCACGGCTCCGAGGTGGGCGCTCGCCGTGTCATCCACGGAGGCGTTCCCCTTCCGGGTCGTAGAACGGCGTCGGGACCACGTGAGCGGGCGCGCTTCCCGCGCGCAGGTCGGTCGGGACCGAACCGTCGGCGCCGCGGAGCCATCCCATGGCGATCGTCGCGCCGACCGCCGCCGAACGCGCGGCAGACGTCACCCGTCCGACCACCCGGCCGCCGGCGAGCAAGGGGACCCCGCGGGCCGGGGCGCCCTCGATCCGCAAGCCGATGAGCCGGCGCTCGAGCGGGAGCGCCTCCATCCGCTCGAGCGAGAGCTTGCCGACGAAGTCCGGCTTGTCCGTCGCCAGCGCCCACGACAGCCCGAGCTTGTACGGGTGATCGTCGGGGAGGGTGTCCTGCCCCAGGTAGAGGTGTCCCTTCTCCAGGCGAAGGACGTCGAGGGCGTCCAGCCCGAAAGGCTGGACGCCCTCAGCGCGTCCGGCGTCGAGGAGGGCGTCGTACAACTCGGCCCCGCGCCGGCGCGGGTGATGCAGCTCGAAGCCCAGCTCGCCGACGAACCCGACGCGGAGCGCCCGACACGGCACGCCGGCGACCCTGACGCTCGCGTGCGCCATATGCGGAAGCGTCGCGGCGCCCACGTCCTCATCGGTCAGGCGTTCGAGGGCGGCGCGGGCACGAGGGCCCGCGACGAGGATCGCGCCGAGCTGGGACGTCTGATCGAGCAGGTGCGCGTGGAGCTCCCACCGGTCGATCCGGTCGCGGAGCCAGGCCTCCATCGCCGGCGCGCCGCCCGACGTCGTGCACAGGAGGAAGCGGCCGTCTTCGAGCGCGGCGACCACCCCGTCGTCGATCACGTAGCCGGCCTCGCTGAGCGCGATCAGGTACCGAGACCGGCCTGGGCGGAGATCGCGAACGCGGGTCGGGAACGTCCGGTCGAGCAGCTCCACCGCGTCGCGGCCGCCGAGGAGGAACGTCCCGAGGGTCCCGACGTCCATCACGCCGACCCGCTCTCGGACGGCACGGATCTCGTCCTCGACGCCCCCGAACGAGCTCGGTCGGATCCACGAGCCGCTCCGGATCATCCGGGCGCCGAGCGCCAGGTGACGCTCGTGCAGGGACGTGCGGTGCTCGATCACCTCGTCGACGCCGGCGGCCAGATCCTCCAGGGTGAGCGGGCGCGCGGGAGGGCGCGCGGTCGTGCGCGCTCCGCGCGTCGCCACCGCGCCCTCCCGCGCGCCGGCGAACGCGGCCAACGACCGCCCGCAGACAGCTCCCTGGCACGGTCCCATCGTCGTGGTCGTGTAGCGCTTCAGGATCTCCGAGGAGCGCCAGCCCTCGGCCCACGCGCGCTCGAGGTCGTGGAGGCTGACGTCCTCGCAGAGGCAGACGTAGCCGTCCCGCGCCATCGCGACCGTCGGGACGTCGCTCGCGGCGTCGGCCGTGCCGCGCGCCGCGCGGCGGCCGCTCTCCTCGGCGTCGTCGAGCGAACACCCGGGCAGGACCACGTCGCCCGCCCCGACGACCTCGTCGACCGTCCCCATCCGGAGCAGCGCGTCCCGGGGTGCCCAGCCGAGCGACAGGACGAGCGTGTCGCACGCGACCCGCTCTCGCCCTGACGCTCCCTGGACGACGACCGCCTCGACCTGCGTGCGACCCTCCGCAAACACGACCGTGCCGTCCGCGACGACCACGTCCATCCCGGCGTCGCGAAGGATCCGCGCGGACGCACGACCCTCGTCGGTCGTGGCCACCAGGACCGCGCGGCGGCCGGGCGCCACGGCGTGGCGCCCGGCCAGCCGCGTGGCCCCACGCGCGAGG
>JBKOUM010000009.1:0-8139 GCA_046723385.1 Actinomycetota bacterium | reverse complement strand
ACCCGGGGGCCACGGGGGCGGGGGGGGGCCCCGTGGGGGCCCCCCGCCCCGGCGTCTCCGCTATCCCGGCCGCGTGGCGCGATCGCCTCGCCGACGGCGAGGCGATCGCCGCCGAAGCAGGGGCGCTCGCCGTTCTCCTGTAACGCAGGGGCGGGGAGGAGCCACTAGGCTCGCGGACGGTCGGGGATCCGGGGAGGGGTTCGACGCGTGTCCGATATCCAGCTCTACGGCGCCAGCTGGTGCCCCGACTGTCGCCGAGCGAAGAAGTTCCTCGCGGACCAACGCGTCGCGTTCGAGTGGCACGACATCGACGGGCGCGACGACCTCCAGGCGCTCGTCGAGGAGCGGAACGACGGGAAGCGGATCATCCCGACGATCGTGTTCGCCGATGGCTCGCACCTGGCGGAGCCGTCGAACGAGGAGCTCGCCGAGAAGCTCGGGCTCGCGCGTTCGGCGATGCAGCACGTCTACGACCTCGTGATCGTCGGGGGCGGTCCGACCGGACTCACCACGGCGATCTACGCGGCGCGCGAGAACCTCGAGACCCTCGTGATCGACTCGAAGGGCCTCGGAGGTCAGGCCGGCGTGACCGAGCGGCTCGACAACTACCCGGGGTTCCCGGAGGGGATCGGGGGCGCCGAGCTCGCCGACCGCTTCGTGAAGCAGGCGGAGCGCTACGGGGTGGAGCTCCTGCAGGCCGTTTCGGTCACAGCGATCACCGACGATGGGCACCGGGAGCTGGACATCGAGACCGCGACGAGCGACCACTACCACGCGAGGGCGGCCCTGATCGCGACCGGCAGCAGGTACCGCAGGACCGACGCCGAGGGCGAGGACGATCTGATCGGCGCCGGCGTGCACTTCTGCGCGACGTGCGACGGCCCCTTCTACAAGGGGTCTTCGGAGCTGATGGTGATCGGCGGCGGGAACTCCGGGCTGGAGGAGGGGCTCTTCCTCACCCAGTTCGCCGACAAGGTCACGGTGGTCGAGCGGGGCGACGCGCTGCGTGGATCGAAACTGCTCCAGGACAAGGTGACGAACCACGCCAGGATGGAGGTTCTGCTCGAACACGGCGTGCACGCGTTCCAGGCGAAGGACGACGGCTCGGGCAAGCTCGGCACGGTCGAGCTCGAAGACCTCAGGGGCGGCGAGCGGGTCGAGCTCCACCCCGCGGGGGTGTTCGTGTTCATCGGGCTGGATCCAAACACCGACTTCCTGAAGGGCAGCGTGCGCCTGGACGAGCGGGGGTTCGTCGCGACCGATCCGACGTTCATGACCGACGTCGACGGGGTTTTCGCCGCGGGCGACGTCCGAGGTGGTTCGACGAAGCAACTGGCGTCCGCGGTGGGTGAGGGTGCGGCGGTCGCGATCCAGATCCGTGGTTACCTCGATCGTCTCGAGCGAGAGGGGATGGGCTGACGATGGACCCGAAGGAGATCTTCGAGCTGATCATCAAGGCGGACGAGAAGCTCAAGTACTCGACCGACGCGAACAGGGCGCAACGGCGGCAGCAGGCGATCGACCTGCTCGTCCAGGCGCGCGACGCGGCACGGGAGGCCGGCGCCGAGCAGCTCGTGCAGCAGGCCGACACGAGGCTCGCCGACCTGGGCGCGGCCGGCTAGCCCGTCGCCCAGTCGCGGAACGCGTCCAGGAGCGTGGCGCGCTGCGCCGGGTTCACGTGCTCGACCGTGAGGATCCCGGTCAGGCGGATCGTCTCCCGGAACTCCTCGAGGATCGTGGTGCAGCCGTCGCACCCTTCCAGGTGCGCGGCGACGCGTCGACGGTCCGCCTCGGGCAGCTCGCCCTCGAGGTAGTCGTTCAGCAGCTCGACGACCTCCTGGCAGGTGATGCCCGCCCCGACGCTCATGCCCCTCTCACGCTCCGGAAGTGGTCCTCAAGCGCCGCGCGCACCTTGGCGCGAGCGCGGTGGAGGAGCACACGTTGGTTGGTCTCGGAGATGTCCAAGGCGTTACGGACCTCCTCGGAGGACCAGCCGAGGACGTCGCGCAACCGGATCACCTCGGCTTGCATCGGCGGCAGCATCGAGATCGCGCCGCCGACGACGTGCATCGTCTCGGTCGCCTCCGCGCGTTCCTCCGGCATCCCCCGCCAGTCGAACGGAAGCGTCGACCACGCACCCCGCGACTCCCCCTCGGCCTCGAACGCGCTCGGGTCGATCGTGGGCGCGTCGAGGTCGTCTCCGGCGAGCGAGGAGAAGGGGACGCTCCGGCCTTCGCGTTGCCCGCGGGTCTTCGCGGTGTTCACGAGGATCCGGAAGATCCACGTCCGGAGGCTGGAGCGGCCTTCGAAGCCGTCGAGGCCCCGCACGACACCGAGCCACGCCTCCTGAACGACGTCGTCGGCGACCGCGTCGGTCGAGACGTACATCCGCGCGACGCGGCGCATCGAGGGCCCGAGCTCGTCGACGAGCATCATGAACGCCGTCTCGTCACCCGCCCGGAGCAGCTCGACGAGGGCGCGATCGTCGCTCGTGGTTCGAAGGGAGGGCACCGAGCGCGGAGCCTAACGAGGAGCGAAGGCTGCGTCAGACCGGCTCAGACGCCGGGGCGCATCGCGGCGTACGGCGTGTCGTAGCCGTAGAGCGAGTCGTACTGCACCTGGCCGCCGGGTCCCGGGTGCCGGGCGTGGATGATCGAGCCTCCGCCGATGTAGATCGCGACGTGGGGCGAGGTCGACCCGTAATAGATGATGTCGCCGGGCGCGACCGACGACAGCGGCACATGCGGGAGCGATCCGAGCTGGGCCAGCGCCGAATGCGGGAGGTACACGCCGGCCTGCGCCCAGGCCCACATCGTGAGGCCGGAGCAGTCGAACGAGCTCGGGCCGGCCGCCCCGAAGACGTACGGGGCTCCGACCACGGATCGAGCGGCGGCGACGGCGTTCGCGGCGGCGCCGACGTTCGGGTCGGGGACGAAGCCGCCGCCCGACGGCGGGGCGGTGGGGCCGGGGTTCGAGAGTGCGGCCTGTTCCTGCGCCGCTGCGGCCGCCGCGGCAGCCTCCTGGGCGGCGATCGCGTCGCGCCACTCCTGGCTCAGCTGCGCCGCGAGCTGCTGCTGCTCGGCGAGGTTCGCCTGGATCTGCTCGCGCTCGTTCGTCATCTCGTTCAGATGCGACTGGGCGTCGGCGACCGCCTGGGCGTACTGCTGCGCCGCCCAGTCGGCGCGCTGGCCGGCGGCGTCGGCCTTGGCGGCGAGGTCTGAGTCGGACTGCGCGATCTGCCCCATGAACTCGAGCCGGTCGGAGAACTCACCGAAGCTCTGCGCCCCGAGGAGCACGTCGAGGTCGGATCCCATCCCGGTGTAGGCGTCGACGGCGCGCTCCGCGAGCGCCTCCCGCGACCGCGCGGCGTCCTTCTCGGCCGCGTCGCGCATCGCCTTCGCGTCGGCGAGCTTGGCCTGGACCTGCTGGAGCTCGTACTTGGCGTTGTTCCAGCGTTCGACCGCCGCCTCGAACTGGGATTGGAGCGCCGCGAGCCGCTGCTTCGCGGATTCGACCTGCTGTTGGGTCGGTGCGGCGGTGGAGCTGATGGCGGCGGAGACGACGAAGGCGGGGACCACGAGCAACGCGGCTACTACGAGCCGCGTCCACTTCCTCCACGTACCGCTCATCGTCCTCCTGGGTCCGGATACGCCAAAGGCTCGGTATGGTCACCGAGCCTTCAGCCGCCTGACCCTACCCATCGGCACGGGGGGACGTCAAACATGAGTGCCTCTTTGGAGCAACAGGGTTTTGGCACGTGCGGGCGGGCTCGCCGGACCCGGCGAGCCCGCCCCGTCGGGGTCGGGACGGCGGGATTTGAACCCGCGACCTCAGCGTCCCGAACGCTGCGCGCTACCAAACTGCGCCACGTCCCGTTGGTCCCTCAGTGTAATCAGTCGGTCGGATCGCTCGAAGGCGGAGCTCCGTCCGTCGATCCCCGGGCCGCGCGAAGCACGAGCAGCGTCGCCTCTGGGCGGCACGCGAAGCGGAACGGGGCGTACTTGCTCGTTCCGAGGCCGGGTGACGTGTGGAGGATCGCCGACCCCATCCGGATCAGTCCGGCGGCCAGTCTCGGCGGCATCGAGCTGTTCGTCACGAGGGCGCCGAACCCGGGGACACAGACCTGCCCGCCGTGGGTGTGCCCGGCGACCAGGAGGTCGTAGCCGAGCGCCGCGCTCTCCGGCGCCGAGTCGGGCGAGTGCATCACCGCGACCCCGAGCCGGTCGCTCGCCCGCCGGGGCGCCACCCGCAGGTCCTGCCACCGTAGGTGGGCGTCGTCCAGACCGAGCAGCTCGATGGGGACGCCGTCGACGTCGACGAGCTCGCGGACGTTCGTGAGGTCGACCCATCCATCGCCCGTCAGTCCGTGGATCAGGTCCTCGACCCGGCCCCGTTGGGCGAACCTCCGCTTGCGCCTCTTCGCGAAGTACTTGAAGTAGTTGAGCGGCTTCGGGACGTAGTGATCGTTCGACCCCAGGACGAACCAGGACGCCTGCCGGCCGCGGACCTGGCGGATCGATCCCACGGCGGTCTCGACCGCTTCCGGCTCGGCCAGGAAGTCCCCGGTCACGATCGTGACGTCGGCCGGCGGGAGCGACGCGAGGAACCGGGCCTTCTTGCGGTCTCGGCGGACGAAGTGGAGGTCGGACAGGTGCAGGATCGTGAGCCGTCGCTCGTCGCCAGAGGTGCGGGGTGGCAGGATGGCCAGGTCGTACCGGCGGAGCCGGAACCACCTCCGCTCGATCGCGACGCCGTAGACGACGCATCCGGCGGCGACCGCGATCAACAGCGCGAGGAAGACCGGCAGCATGGCGGCCAGAGTATGGCCAACGAGCGGAAAGGCAGGGCCACGAGGTGCCCGAGACCGTGCCCGAGACCCTGAAGGAACGGCTCCGCGCGGAGATCACCGAAGCCCTCCGCGCGGGAGACAAGGTGCGCCTGAGCGCTCTCCGGATGCTGTCCGCCGCGGTGACGAACCGTGAGAAGGACCTGCGGCACGAGCTCTCCGACGACGAGCTGCGCGACGTCGCCGGGAAGGAGGTCAAGAAGCGCACGGAGTCGATCGAGGCGTTCGACGGCGCGGGGCGGAGCGAGCTCGCGGACAAGGAGCGGCTCGAACGGACGGCGATCGAGCCCTACGCGCCCACCCAGCTCGACGACGGCCAGGTCGAAGCGCTGATCGACGAAGCCTTCGAGGCCACCGGCGCGACGGGGCCGCAGGACCTGGGAGCCGTGATGGGCTTCGTGATGGGCCGGGCGAAGGGACAGATCGACGGGTCGCTCGTCCAACGGAAGGTCAGGGAGCGCTTGGCGTGACCGGCGGGCTCAGTGCCCGCCCCCGCCTCCGCCGTTCCCGTTCCCATGGCCCTTCCCGTTGCCCGGGGGTGACGGGCTGCTCGACGGCGCGAGGACCCCGACGACCAGGGTGACCGAGGTTCCCTCCTTGACCCGCGACCCGCCCGCAGGGTCCATGCTCAGCACGATCCCGTCGTTCCTGGGCTTGGTGACGGTCTGCTCGACCACGTTGACGAAGACGTGGACGTATCCGAGCGCGGATCGAGCGGCGTCAGCGGAGGAACCGACGACGTCGGGAAGGGTCACGATCGGCGCGACGCCGTTGCTGACCCAGATCGTGACGACGGTCTTCGGCACCGACTGCGTCCCCGCCGCCGGATCTTGCTCGACGACGGTTCCTTCGGGTAGGTACGAGGGCACCACGTGCACCGACACCGTGAAGTGCGCGGCGCGGATCAACCCGCGGGCTTCGTCGAGCGTCTTCCCGATCACGTAGGGAACGGTGCCCAGCTCACCCTTGGGGAACGCCTCCGGGTCCATACCGGCCATCGCCTTCAGCATGTAGGCCTTCCAGATCGGCGCCGCGATCGACCCACCGAACACGTCGTACCCCCAATACAGGGACAGCGGGTACGGATCGCCCTGGGAACCCACCCAGACCGCGGTGACGACCTGACGGGTGTAGCCGGCGAACCAGACGTTCGTGTTGCTGTCCGAGGTGCCGGTCTTGCCGGCGATCGGCCATGGACCCCACCCGCTCGAGAACACCGACGATGCGGTCCCGGTCTTGACGGGCCCCGTCAGCACGTCGGTCTCCAGGTTCGCGAGCGGCGCCGAAAGCACTCGCGTGCACTCGGGCCGCTGCCGGAACAGGATCTCGTTGCGGCGACGGATCTCGGCGACCGCGTACGGGGTGCAGTGGACGCCGCTGTTCGCGAGCGTCTGGTACCCGGATGCCTGGTCCAGCGGCGTGATCCCCACCGAGCCCGTCGCGAGCGAGCACACGGCCGGGAGCGGCGACGTGACGCCCATCCGATGCGCCATGTCGGCCACGTGGTCGGGACCGACGTCGAGGATCAGGCGGGCGAAGACGGCGTTCACGGAGTCCGCCGTCGCCTGGTAGAGGTTCATCGACCCGAGGCTCGTCCCCTCGGCGTTGATCACGGTCCATGGCTCACCGTTCGTCTCGCATCGGGGGTCGTCGATCACGCCCTGCACGCCGGAATAGATCGCCGTCGGCGGGATGCCTTGCTCGAACGCGGCCGCGAGCACGTAGGGCTTGAAGGACGACCCGGGCTGGTGCGGCGTCGTGACCGTGTTCTTCTTGTCCTTCTGGTAGTTCTTGCCCGACAGCATCGTTCGGATCGCGCCGGTCCCGACGTCGAGCGACACGATCGCGAGGTCCGCTGGGGGTTTGTGTTCCGGGTGCAACGGCGCCTTCGCCCACGGCAGGTTGGCCGCCTGCTGCGCGTATCGCTGCCAGCTCGGGTCCAGCGTCGTGATGATGTCGTAGCCACCCTCGGCGAGTGACGTGTCGCGCTCCTTCGGCGTCGCGCCGAGGAAGGAGTACCAGCCGTTCGGGTCGTCGTGGATCTGTTGCTTCACGTAGTCGACGATGAACGGCGGGGTCGGGAGATGGAAGTGACCGACCTTGGGCGAGAGCTCGAGCGGCTTCGCCTTGGCCCTGGCACCTCGTTTGGCCGAGACGCCTCCGTGCTCGGGGCCGAGCGCGATCATCCGGTTGAGGACGTCGTTGCGGCGGAGCCACGCCTTGTGCGGATGGACGAGCGGGTCGTAGTAGAGCGGAGCTCGGATCAGCCCCGCGAGCAGCGCGGCCCGCGGGAGGTTCAGCTTGCCCGCTCGCGTATGGAAGTAGAACTGCGCCGCGGTCGCGATCCCGTAGACGTTGTTCCCCAGGTAGACCTGGTTGAGGTACATCTCCAGGATCCGGTCCTTCGAGTACTTCTGTTCCACCCGCATCGCGAGCGCGAGCTCCTGGAACTTGCGGCCGAACGAGCGATCCGACGCGTCGAGCCCGAGCGTCAGCTTCACCAGCTGCTGGGTGATCGTGGAGCCGCCCTGGACCACCTCACCGGCCCGGACGTTCTGGGCCAGCGCGCGCATCATCGACGACAGGCTCAAGGCGCCGTGCTCGTAGAAGGCGGCGTCCTCGATCGCGAGGACGGCGTCGCGCGCGTACGGACTGATCTCGCGCAGCGGCACGATCTCACGGTTGTCCAGGTAGACCCGCGCCAGGACCGTTTTGCCGTCGCTCGCGTAGATCGTCGAACGCTGCGGGATCGGAGGGATCCTGGTGAAGTTCGCCCCTGCCGCCTGGAGGCGTTGATCGAGCTCCCGAACGCCGAGGCTCATCCCGACGAAGGGCGGCGCGATCACGACCGCGGTCAGACCCGCGCCGACGAGGATCACCGGGACGAGCAACAGCAATGCGACGGGCTTGTATGCCCACCGGTCGGTGATCGGGCGCCCGCGCGCCCGACGGGAAGGTGGCGACATGGTGCGCATGGGGTTCCGAGCGAGGATACCCCGAGGGCGTCGGTAGCATTGCACGCCCATGGCCCCCCGTTCCCTCCTCCGCGCGGCCCTGCTCGTGGCCGCCATCCTTGTTCCGGAGTTGGTCGCGACGGTCGCTCGCGCCCAGTCCGCGCCGCTCCCGGAGGTCGACGTGATCAAGGTCGAGGGGTCGCTCGACCGGCCGCTCCTGGGCTACGTGAACGGGATGCTCGACGACGCCGAAGCTCGCGGGGCGACCGTCGTGCTCGAGCTCGACAGCGCTGGAGGCATCGGCGACGACGCGATCGGCCTCGCCGATCGCGTCGTCGC
>JBKOUM010000055.1:0-3538 GCA_046723385.1 Actinomycetota bacterium | reverse complement strand
CCGACGTCTCGCTCGACCAGGAAACGTTCGACAAGACGCTCGAAGAGCTCTTGGGGCAGGGGACCGACCGGAGGATCGCCGAGGGCAAGGCCCGACGCGCCGCCATGATCGCCGCCCGCAAGAAGGCTGCGGGCGAGGGCTAGGCGCCCGCGCGTGGATCCCGTCGCCGACGTCGACTGGTCGATGGGCTCACACGCGGCTCGTCTCGCCGACTGGGACGTGGCGATCCAGCTGGGCAAGCGCGTCGCGGGTGCAGGCCCGCCGGTGCCGCCCGAGGATCGGGCGCGGATGCGGGAGGATCTCGCCCGACACGTGCTCCGCTCGGAGGAGCTCGTGGCCTCGCTCACCGATCTCCACATCACGGGGTTCCGCTCGCGCGCCTGGGCGATGGGCCGCGGCGATTGGATCCGACAGAACGTCGGTGGTCTCCAGAGGCTGATGGAGCCGCTCGCGCAGCGGCTGCTGGAGAGCCGCCCGACGCGACCCTCGATCGCACGCAAGGCGGTGGGGGCCCAGGCGGGCGCGATCCTCGGCTACGTGTCTCGGCGCGTCCTGGGCCAGTACGACGTGTTCCTCCCGCCGGACGACGAGGGACTGATCTACTTCGTCGGCCCGAACCTGATCGAGGCGGAGCGCAGGTACGCGCTCGCCCCCGCGGACTTCCGGTTGTGGGTCGCGGTCCACGAGGTGACGCACCGGGTGCAGTTCTCGGCCGCCCCCTGGCTCCGCTCGTTCCTGCGGAGCATGGTCGACGAGTACCTCGGGACCGTGTCGCTCGATCCGCACCAGCTCATGGACCAGCTGAAGCGCGCCGTCGAGGAGGCGAAGACGGGAACGGGCCCGGGGGGCTTCCTCCGGCTGCTGACCCCGGAGCAGCGGGCGATCTTCGACCACACGCAGGCGATGATGGCCCTCCTGGAGGGACACGCCTCCTACGTGATGAACGAGGTCGGGACCGAGCACATCCCCTCCCTGCCGCAGCTCAAGCGGGCCCTCCAGGCGAGGCGGCAGGTTCGCGGCGTCGAGCAGCGGGTCCAACGCGCGATCGGTTTCGACCAGAAGGTCGCGCAGTACGACAGCGGGGAGCGCTTCGTCCGCGAGGTCGTCGACCGGATCGGGATGAGCGGATTCAACCTCGTGTGGGAGTCGCGAGAGCACCTGCCCGAACCCGACGAGGTCGGCGACCCGGCCCGCTGGATCGCCCGCATCACGAGGTAGGTCGATGCCGCGGCGACCGCCGGCGGTCGCGCGGGTCCTCGAACGCGTCACGAAGACCGTGCGCGAGCACGGCATGTTCCTGCCCGGCGACGTGGTCCTCGTCTGGGTCTCGGGCGGCCCGGACTCCGTCTGCGCGCTCGAGTCGCTGCTCCGTCTCCGCCGCCTGTTCCGCATCCGGATCGAGGTCTTCCACCTGGATCACGGGCTCCGTCGCGACTCGGGGAAGGACGCGACGTACGTTCGCCGTCTCGCCCAGCGCCACCGGCTTCCGTTCCACCTGGAGCATGCCGAGCCGGCTCCCGCCGACGGCGCGTCGATCGAGCTCTGGGCTCGTCATCAACGTGCTCTCGCCGCCGACCGCGTCGCCCGCGAGATCGGCGCGACCCGGTACGCGGACGGGCACACGATGGACGATCAAGCCGAATCGGTCCTGATGGGGCTCGTCCTGGGCTGGGGCCCGGAAGGCATGCAGGGGATCGCGCCCGTGAACGGGATCATCGTCCGACCCCTGATCGCCGTTCCGCGTGCGGACGTGGAGGCCTTCTGTCGAGCGTTGAACCTGCGGCCCCGCCACGACCCGACGAACGAGGACACGAGGCTCCTGCGCAACGCGCTCCGCCTCGAGGCGATCCCCGCGATCGAACGGGCGACGAACCGGAGCGTGATCCCGACGTTCGCCCGCGCGGGCACTTTGATCGAACGGGAGACGCGGGCCCTGTACGAGCTCGCCGCGGAACACGTCGACCGCGTGTACCGCGCTCACCCCGACGGCTTCGCGTTGGTGGCGAAGCCACTGCTCGGCATCCCGACGGCCCTGGCTGCGCGGGTCGTCCGTCGCGCGTTCCAACGCGCGGACGTCGGCTGGGATCAGGCATCGATCGATCGGGTCCTCGACCTCGCCGCCGGCCGGCCCGGCCGCCGGGCGGACCTCGTTGCCGGATCCTCCGCCCGCCGCGACCGAACGTTCGTGATCGTCGAGCGCGGCGTCGACCTCCGCGGGTAGACTCACGGCCCCGTGGAGACGTTCGCCGACGATATCGAGCACGTCCTGATCAAAGAGGACGAGATCGAGGCGAAGCTCGCCGAGATGGGCGAGCAGATCACGCAGGACTACGCCGGGCGACAGCTCTTGTTGGTGGGCGTGCTCAAGGGCGCCTTCGTCGTGATGGCGGACCTTTCCCGGCACATCCGGCTGCCGCTCGAGTTCGACTTCATGGCCGTCTCGTCCTACGGAGCCGCGACCAAGACGTCGGGCGTCGTGCGGATCCTCAAGGACCTGGATCACGACCTTCGGGACCGCGACGTCCTGGTCGTCGAGGACATCGTCGACTCGGGACTCACCCTCAAGTACCTGCTGAAGAACCTCGCGGGGCGCAAGCCCGCGACGCTCGAGGTCGCCGCGCTCCTCCGCAAGGAGGGGATCCAGCAGGTCGACCTGGACCTCCGCTACATCGGCTTCGACATCCCGAACGAGTTCGTGGTGGGCTACGGGCTCGACTTCGCCGAGCGGTACCGGAACCTGCCCTACATCGGGACGTTGAGGCCCTCGGCGTACGGCGCCGAGGAACGCGCCTGAAGAACCTGCCCGACGAACTGCCTGAGGAACCGGATGACCGGCCGGTCCGTCCCACGTCCATGAGGAACCTCCTCGCGGCCGTGGTTCTCCTCGCCCTCATCGCCTGCGGCCGATCGTCAAGCCCGGCCGTGACATCGGGGATCTTCGGGTCGGTCACGGCGGGCCCGACGTGCCCGGTCGAACGGATGGACTCTCCGTGTCCGCCAGGTGTGTGGACGGGCGAGGTCCGCGCCACGGACGGGGGCGGCAACGAGCTCACCACCGACACCGACGAGCGAGGGAACTACTCGCTGGCCCTCGAACCGGGCACCTACGAGGTCGCTGCGGTCACCGGTGAGGGTCCGCCGATCGCGAAGCCCGCGTCGGTCGTCGTCGTGGCCGGGCCCCCGCAGCGCGTCGACCTGACCGTGGACACCGGGATCCGTTGAACCGACCTAGACTCGCGGCGTGGCCGTCGGCGATGAGGGTCTCCCCTTCGATCCGTACGCCGTCCTCGGCGTGAGCTCGTCCGCCTCGACGGACGACGTCCGGCACGCGTACAGGATCCTGGCGCGCCGGTTCCATCCCGACGCCGACGGACACGATCCGCGCGCGGCCGCCCGCTTCGCGCAGGCGACCGAGGCGTACGACCTGCTCGTGGACGAGGACCGTCGCCGCTCGTACGACCTTCGACGCGCCGCCTCGGCCGGGCCGCGAGCCGCGCGCGTCGCGCCGGGCCCGACCGGCAACACCGCGGTGCGCGGC
>JBKOUM010000188.1:0-19572 GCA_046723385.1 Actinomycetota bacterium | reverse complement strand
ATCTGGGCGCGGGTGGCGCCGCGCCGCTCGGCGATCGCGCCGCGCGCCGCGGCGCCACCCCCCTTGAGCGGGAAGTAGGGGACGAACACGATGCCCTCCCGGGCGCAGTGGTCGATCACGTCGTCCCACCCCCGCTCGGAGAGGTTGTAGTGGTTCTGGACCGCGGTGATCGGGACGATCGTGCGGGCCAGCTCGATCTGGTCGACCCCGACCTGCGAGAGGCCGACGTGGCGGATCGTGCCCGCGTCGTGGTACTCGGCGATCGTCCGCACGCTCTCCTCGAGCGGCGTCTGCGGATCCACGCGATGCAGGTAGTAGACGTCGATCACGTCCGTCCGCAAGCGCAGCAGGCTCTCGTCGATCTGCGACCGCAGCGCCTCGGGGTTGCCGGTGCCCGGCGCGTACCCGCCCTTCGTCGCCACGATGCACCCGTCGGGGATGGGTGACAGCGCTTCGCCGATCGTCTGCTCGCTCCCACCACCGGTGTACGTGTGGGCCGTGTCGATCATCCGCACGCCGAGGTCGACCGCCTCCCGGATGAACGCGACGTGCTCGGCCGTGTGGGTGAGCCTGTTGGTCCCGAGCCCGATCCGGGTGACGTCGGTGTCACCGAGCCTCACCGTGTCCGCGCTCATCGACCTCGTCCCATCGTGAGGACGAGCTTGCCGACCGTGTGGTGGTCGGCGAAGTCCCGCACCGCCTGCGCCGCGTCGTCCAGCGGGTAGGTCCGCCGGATCGCCACCTGGAGCTTGCCCTGGACGACGAGGTCGGCCAGGCCCGGAAGGTGCGCCGGGTTGCCGCCGCTGTTCGAGACGGCGACGCCGCCGATCTCCGTCGAATCTCCTGCGCCCCCGACGACCGACGTCGCGTGCCCACCGCCGTGGACCAACGCGACGAGCCCCGCGAAGGCGGCCCGGTCGCGGTTCACCGCGTCGATCACCGCATCGATGCCGCTCGGGTACCGGGCGCGGATCTCCTCGGACAGGTCGTCCGTGTAGTCGACCGTCTCCGCGGCCCCGAGCTTGTTCACGAACGCCTCGTCCCCAGGTCGGACCGTGGCGATCACGTGCGCCCCCCGGAGCGCCGCGAGCTGGATCGCGAACGAGCCGACGCCGCCGGTCGCCCCGATGATCAGGACCGTCGACCCCTCGGAGGGATCGACCGCCTCGACCGTGCTCATGGCCGTGCCACCGGCGACCCCCAGCGAGCCCGCGTCGGCGTCCGGAAGGCCTTCGGGCGCGGACGCGATCGAGGCGGCCTGCGGGTTCGCGAGCTCCGCGAACGAACCGTCGTGGACCGCGCCCCTCGTCCCCATCATGCCGAACACCCGCTCGCCGACCGCGAACCCCTCGACGCCGTCGCCGACGGCTTCGACCCGACCTGCGACGTCGCTCCCGATCACCGCGGGGAACTCGTAGGGCATGAAGTCCTTCATGGAGCCGGCCGCGACCCCGACGTCGAAGGCGTTCAGCGACGCGGCCGCGACCCGCACCAGGACCTCACCCGGCCCGGCCACGGAGTCCGGAACGTCCAGCACCTTCGGCCCACCATCGAACGAGTCGAGCGCCAACGCCTTCATCGCGTCTCCCTTCGGGCGGGTACCCCCCGGAACCTCGTCGATCCGAGGATGATCCCCACCCTACGTCGCGTCCTCACGAGCGGCGTTCGGCCCTTGAGAGGATGTGGCGTGTGAGCCTCCAGGATGACCTCGTCGCGTCGTTCCGATGGATCGACGGGCACGCGGACGTCTGGCGATGGTTCGCGGACGCCGACCTCTTCGCAGACGTCGTCGGAGCGCTCGCTGGTCCGTTCGAACAGGACGGGATCACCAAGGTGGTCGGCGTCGAGGCTCGAGCGTTCATCCTCGCCGGGGCCGTGGCCCGACGGTTGGACGCCGGCGTGGTCCCGATCAGGAAGCGCGGAGCGATGTTCCCCGGGACGCTTCTCTCCGCGACGAGCGCTCCCGACTACCGGGGCCGCGCGATCGATCTCCTCCTCCAGGAGGGTGGGCTTTCCGGATCCGACCGGGTCGTCGTCGTCGACGATTGGCTCGAGATCGGCAGTCAAGCGAAGGCAGCTATGGACCTGATCCGGCAGGCGGGTGCGCACGTCGTCGGGGTCGCGGTGATCGTGGACGAGTCCGACCCAGCCGTCGATCTGGAACTGCCGCGGTTCCACCCGTTGATCCGTGCGGAGCTGCTCGGACCGTCCGGTTCGTAGCGAGATGGACGGTCCCACGCTGGGCTCCCACGCCGGTGCCGTCGGCAGCCGCGACACGTCAGTCGGGGTTGCGCGTCCTCAGCAGCTGCTTCTCCGCGGCGGTGAGCGAGGGACACGCGCGCATCGGCAACACCAGTCGGGGGTTGGGCGCGCGCGAGAAGTTGAACATGTCCATCATGTCGTTCGCCCGTGCGTCCGCAGGCGTCATGCTCGCCAACCCCCAGTTGTCCTCGATGAACTTCAAGATCGACTCGTGGCTGTACGTCGTGCTGGAGATCGAACCGCCGGCCGAGCTCGTGCCGGCCTTCGTGTACGGCGAGATCGCGATCAGCGGCACGCGGAAGCCGTAGGAGATGCCGTCGAGCTGCGGCGGCGCCACGTGATCGTAGAAGCCGCCCCATTCGTCCCAGACGACGAAGATCGCCGTCGATGACCACGCTGGGCTGTTCATGATGGCGTTCACGTAGCTCACCGTCTGGTTCTCGCCCTTGCACGTTGACGCGGGCGGATGCTCCAACTGCTGACCGACGATCCAGGACACGCTGGGGAGCGTGTCGTTCTCGACGTCCGTGAAGAACCTGGTGGTCGGGACCACCCGCGACCAGAGTTGCGTGTTGTACCGGACCGGCTTCAGCGCATCGAGTGCGTTGTGGACCGTTTGGACGCCGGTCGTGTTGTAGAAGTGCCACGAGATGCCGTTGTTCGACAGGCGGTTCGGCAAGGCGGGGAAGTTGAAGCAGGGGAACATCGACGAGAGGTCCCGCGTCCTCGGATCGATCATCTGGACGCGCGTGTCATCGGGCGAGTCGCACCCCCAATACCTCAGGGGTCTCTGCGACGGGGACATCGGGATCTTGTAGACGCTTCGTCCGTTCAGCGTCGGGTCGTAGATCCCGGCTTGGGCGGCGATCGCGTAGAGGTTGTTCGTGAAGCTCGCGCCCTTCCACGATGCGAAGAATCGGTCGGCGATCGCGTACCGGCTGGCATAGGCCCAGTAGTTCGGGATATCCCGCTGATACATCTGTGAGAGCGCGAGCGGTCTCCCGGTCTTCGAGTACGCGTTCCTCTCGAGGTCGAATCCGTTCATCCTGCCGCCGTTGTAGGCGACCCTGAACGCATCCGGACCGTGCCCCGGGTCGGCCGGCACCGAGTCCGGTGTCTCGGCGAGCGCCACGACCGTCCCGTCGTGCTTCTCCGCGGTGGTGGCCCCGTTCGCGCCCGGGAACCGCCCGAAGTACTCGTCGAAGCTCCTGTTCTCCTTGTAGATCACGACGACGTGCTTGATGGGCGTTCTCGCTTGGGCGGCGATCGCCTCCGGCGCTCCGAGCGCCGGCAGGTGTCGCGCCGCCAGAGCGACGGCGATGTAGGCGATCGCGAGGACGCCAACGAGCGAAAGCTTCACCGAACGTGCGGAAACCGACACGCGCCCCTCCCCAGGACGTCGTCCCAACGCTACGGAGCATCCGACGGGAGCGCAAATCCGGACCTCGATCGCCAGTTCAGTCGGGGAGGAGCGGAACCCGGAGCCCCTCACGGCGTCCGAGCAGGACGGCGCGCGTGATCCCGTGCGATCCGAAGCGCTCGTGCAGGTCGTCGAGCGCCGCGTCGATCGCCGACGGGGCCGGCCCGTGGAAGGGCAGCGCCAGCTGGACCGCGTCGTCGGAGAAGAGGTTGGTGAACGTGAGACCGATCAGGGTGATCCCGCGCTCCTCGATCGTCGGCATCGCTTCGGAGAGCAGGATCCGGGCGGCGTCCAGGAGCGCCGCCGTCTCCGCGGTCGCCTGAGGGAGGGTGTGCGAGCGGGTCGTCCGCGTGAAGTCGTCGAACCGCAGTCGCAACGTCACCGTCCGGCAGACGCGCCGCGCCCCCCGGAGTCGGCGGGACAACCGGTCGACGAGCGCGAGCAGGTCGGTCTCGAGCGAGCCGGGCGAGCGCGCACGGCGCCCGAGCGCTCGCTGCGTGCCGATCGAGCGCCGACGGCGACTGACCACCACCGGACGCGGGTCGCGGTTGTGGGCGAGCGCGTGGAGATGCCGTGCCGACGCGCGCCCGAGGATCCGCTCCAGCTCCGTCTCGTCGAGCCGGGCCACGTCCGCGACTCGAGTGATCGATCGCTCCCGCAACTTCCGGGCCGTGACCACCCCGACGCCCCAGAGCCGCTCGACCGGCAGCGCGTGGAGGAACATGAGCTCGCCGTCGACCGGCACCACGAGCAAGCCATCGGGCTTGGCGACGCCGCTCGCGACCTTGGCCAGGAACTTGGTCCTCGCCACGCCGACCGTGACGGGGATCCCGACCCGCTCACGGACGTCGCGCCGGAGGCGTTCCGCGATCTCCGAGGGCGTGCCGGCGATCCGGCGCAAGCCACCGACGTCCAGGAACGCCTCGTCGATCGACAGTCCCTCCACCAGTGGCGTGGTGTCGCGGAAGACGTCGAACATCGCCGTGCTGGCCGCCGAGTAGGCCTCCATCCGCGGGCGGACCACGATCGCCTGCGGGCACAGGCGGCGCGCTTGGCGCTCGCCCATCGGGGTGCGCACCCCGTACGCCTTGGCCTCGTAGCTGGCCGCGAGCACCACGCCGCCACCGACGATCACGGGTTTGCCGCGGAGCGCCGGGTCGTCCCGCTGCTCGACCGACGCGTAGAACGAGTCGGCGTCCGCGTGCAGGATCGTCCCCTCGTCGGCCACCGCGCGATCGTGCCACCGACCACCGACACCCGCGGGTCAGCCGGGACCCGCCGCTACGGGCACCCGGAGCGGTGATCGCCCGGATCGGCGCGACACGCATCGCGTCCGCGACCGCCCCGGATCGTGTCGTTGCCCGATACCTCGTCGGTCGCGTTCAATCGATCGTCGCCACGGCCGCCGGAGAGGAGATCGATCCCCGTATCCGGGAAGACGCCTTGCGACACTTCGATCGTGTCCAGGATGACGTCGGCGCCCCGGCTCCCGCGCAGGATGTCGTCCCCACGCCCTCCGATCATCCTGTCGCGCCCGCCACGACCTCGGATGACGTCGTCGTCGTTCCCACCGTCGATGTGGTTCCGCCGTCGATCGCCGACGAGCACGTCGGCGAACCCCGATCCGTCGAGGTCTTCGATGGAGAGGATCGTGTCGTGACCCTCCCCGTCCGCTCGGTGGTGGACGAGGCTTGCGCGGACGCCACCCCTCGACGCGAAGAACGTCACCTCGTCCCGCCCTGGGCCGCCGGCGAGGATGTCGGATCCCGCGCCACCCGCCATGTGGTCGTCGCCCCGCTCACCGTCCAGCGTGTCGTTCCCGCCCTCGCCGAGGAGGAAGTCGCGCTCGCTCCCGGCGGAGATCGTGTCGGAGCCGGGCCCGCCGCTCACCGCGTCCCGGTCACCCCGTCCGTCGATCGAGTCGTTGCCCTTCCCGCCGCAGAGACGATCTCGTCCGGCGAGACCGATGATCACGTCGTTCCCGTCGCGACCGACCACGATGTCTTTGCCCGGGGTTCCCACGAGGACGTCCGGACCACTGGTTCCGACCACGTTCGCCGTGACGCCGAGACAGCGTGGATCCGGCGCGGCCTTCACAACGGGCACGACGATCGAAAGGTATGCCACGCCGCTCATCGCGACGACGCAGAGGCTCCGAACGAACTTCGCCCTCGGCTGAACGCGCACGCCCGCCTCCGATGCGCTTCGGCTGATCCCTTCGAACCTATCGCATCTCTTCGCCCGGTGTTCAACCGCTCGACATCGGGTCCGCCCTCGGCAGGAAGCGCGGCGACATCCGGTGATTCGTCGACCGTTCGAACGCGAACGAGTACCCGATGAGCTCGCGCTCGCGGCGAGGGCCGCCGATGAAGCTCAGCCCGACCGGGAGGCCGGCGACCGAGCCCATCGGGACGGTCACGCTCGGGTAGCCGGAGACCGCGGCGGGCGACGAGCTCCCGCCCAGCCCGTGGTGGTCGCCGTTGATGTGGTCGGTCAGCCAGGCCGGTCCGCGCGTGGGCGCGACGATCGCATCCAGCGCGTGCTCGGCGATCACGGCGTCCAGACCTTCATCACGGGAGAGCCGCCCGCACGCCGCGAGCGCGTCCAGGTACGCCGGGTCGGTGAGCGGTCCTTTCTCCACCGACATCTCGAACATCTCCTGCCCGAAGAACGGGAGCTCTTGGGCCGCGTGCGCCCGGTTGAACGCGATGAGCTCGGCGAGGGTGCGCGGAGCCTCGCCGTCGGCGGATGCGAGGTAGGTCTCGAGGTCCGCCTTGAACTCGTACTTCAGGACCTCCCATTCGCTCTCTTCGTATTCGTCCGCGTTCGGAAGGTCGGCCGGATCGATGAGCTCGGCGCCGGCGCCACGGAGGGCTTCGAGCGCCTCCTCGAAGAGCGCGACCACGCGAGGATCGAACTCGGCGGCCAGCTTCCGAGCCACTCCGATCCGCGCCCCACCGAGCGAGCCCGCATCCGGAACATGGGCCGACCCGTCGCCGGTCATCGCGGCGAGCAGGAAGGCGGCGTCGGTGACCGTCCGGGCCATCGGCCCCGCCGTGTCCTGCGTGTGCGAGATGGGAACGATCCCGCGGGCGCTCACGAGGCCCACGGTCGGCTTGATGCCCACCACGCCGTTCGAAGACGAGGGACTCATGATCGATCCGTCCGTCTCGGTGCCGACCGCCGCCACGCAGAGGCTCGCCGACACGGCGGTCCCGGACCCGGAGCTCGAGCCGCCCGGGTTGCGATCCAACGCGTAGGGGTTCCGACACTGACCTCCGCGCGCGCTCCATCCGCTCGACGAGTGGGTCGAGCGGAAGTTGGCCCATTCGGACAGGTTGGCCTTGCCCAGCACGAGCGCTCCCGCCTCACGCAGGTTCGCGACGAGGAGCGCGTCGGCGGCGGGGCGCGCATCGACGAGCGCGAGCGAACCGGCCGTCGTCTTCATGCCGTCCGCGGTGTCGATGTTGTCCTTCACCAGGATCGGCATGCCGTGGAGCGGCCCGCGGATCCTGCCGCCGCGGAGCTCCGCGTCGAGTTCGTCCGCGATCGAGAGCGCGTCGGGATTGATCTCGATCACGGATCGGAGCGCCGGGCCCGAACGATCGATCGCATCGATCCTGGCCAGATGCGCCACCGTCAACCGACGAACCGTGAGCGCGCCGGCGCGGAGCCTGTCGCCCAGGTCGGCGATCGTCGCCTCGTGGAACTCGAGATCCGCCCCCACGGGGGAGGACGCTACCCGAGCGGAGCGAGCAGGGTCTTCTTGGCCTCGAATGCGAAGAGCAACAGGTTGGCCATCCCGAACGTGGTGTCGTCGGGACCGAGGGTCGGGTGGAAGGTCGGGTCGCGCACGATCGACGTCGCGCTGCCCTCCATCGCGCGATGGAAGGTCTCTGCGACGATGCGGGCGCCGACGCCTTTCAGCTTGCCCTGGTTGAGCTCAGCCTCGCGCAGGATGTAGAACCAGAGAGGCGTGTTCGTGATCAATGCGTCTCGCTGCTGGTCCGAGAGACCGTCGAGGTTGGCGCCGTTGTTGCCGTCCCGGATCTGGGCATTCGTCAGCTTGGTCAGCGTCACGCCCTTGTTCTTCAGGAACGTGACCATCTGCTGACCGGTCGCGAGCGTCACCATCTTCGCCCGGGTCAGGTTGCGGAACGCAAGGTTGTCCTCGTCCGCCGCGAAGCCGGGGAGGCTCGCCAGCGGATCTGCGAGTCTCGTGTCGATACGCATGGCCCGGTTGAACTTCTCCTCCGGCACGATCAGGCCGGGCTTGCCAGCGTCGCTGAGGTCATAGAGCCTCCGGAAGTCCGCGATCCACGTGCTCGGAAGCCGCTGGTTGCCACCGAGATCTCCGCTGAGTCCAGTGAACGTGAACAGCAGATCGAGGGAGCCGGCGCCGTCATCGAAGATCGCGTTCCAGTTGTACGCCTGGCGGATCATGGAATGTCCCAGCCGGAAGGCGGCCACGGAGAACTCGATCGGCATCGTGGGGACGTCGGTCGGGGTCACCCCCACCTCGAACGCCTTCCTGCCGTTGGTGAAGGCGTCGTTCACGACACCCGGCGCGCAGATGCGGGGCAGATAGTCGGTCCGGAGCATCCACTGGTAGTGCTTCGTGACGATCCGTCGTGCCCGGGCGAAGCGCTGGCTCGGCAGGACCGAGGTGGGGAGCGTGTCGACGACGCGGTTGTGGAAGCGGATGAACGCGAGGTGGGTCTGGGCGACCGCGAGGTTCTCGTCGTTCCGTGGATCGGGGATGATCGCCGTGCGCTTCTCCGCTACCGTCGCTCCCGCGCCGCGGGGCAGATCGAAGCCGTCCTTCGCCGTGATGCCGCCGGCGGCGACGCTCTTGCCCATCTTGAGGTGAAGACCGTCTGCC
The DNA here is from genome assembly GCA_046723385.1 of Actinomycetota bacterium. GTDB lineage: Bacteria > Actinomycetota > UBA4738 > UBA4738 > HRBIN12 > AC-51. Next base: position 11,008 of record JBKOUM010000188.1, on the reverse strand, counting down.
TCGTAGAACTTCGCCGACTCGGGATCCGTCGGCCCCGCCCCGTAGAGCGAGTCCAGATCGAGGCTGGGCGAGCGCGCCTGCAAGAGTTCCGTCGGCGACACGTTCTCGCCGAGCATGACGCTGGTCTTGTCGAAGGTGAGGTCGTGGTCGACGAATTGGCCGAGGTAGGTGAAGCCGGCCGGGATCTGCGAGGACCCGCCGCCACCGATCACCATCCCGTCGCCGATCTTCGTCCGGTTGGCGTCGGTCAGCTGGCGGTCCGTACCTTTCGGCCCCATCCTGGAGAAGCGGAAGGGCGCCACCTCGGCCTCTTCAACGGTCGCCAGCGTTGGGGCCCGACCTCCGACGCTCTCGGAGAGGAGCCCCTCACCGATGACGAAGTAGCTTTCCGAACCGTGCCTTTCCATCGTGCCCCCCTTCTCCGATCGTGCACCTCCTGCCGGTTGGACCAACGCCACCTTTCCGATGCTCGTTTCGGTCTATATCTGCGTTCGGGCGGTTTGGATACGCCAGCTGAGTGATTCCGCCCTCATCCCTTTGGAGGACGGGTCGTCGTGTCCGCTCCCGCCGTCTGTCGTCTGGAGCTCAGTGAACAGCGGCGGCGTCGGCGGGCTGCACCTTCTCATCCTGGGGGAGGACGGCAGCTCACACGCGCGTTGGCTACCGTCCACCTCGTGACCCCGACGATGTGGGAACCGCTGCGTCGTGTGAACCCGCTGGTGTGGGACTCGGTGCTCGCGGCAGCGTGCCTCATCCCGACGGTGATCGTTGGGGTCGTCGCGCCCGCTGACGCGACCGCGGTCCCGGCGCAACTCGCGTTCGTGGCGACCTGATGTTGACCCGTCGCGACATCGTCTGACGCTGGTGGGCCCGCCGCAGAAGGGTGGAGCGGCCGCGCCCAAGCGCGGCCGCTCCACCCGATCCATCGCTCAGGACATCCGCGATGGGTCAGCGATCACTTCTGTCTCACGATCGAGCAGCGGTAGACCTCGTCCGTAGGAACGAGGGTGATCTCAGGATGTGCTCCGGCCGCCGCCGCCAGGACCTGTGCTTCGGAAACGAACTGGTGAGGAGTAGATCCTGGGTTGAACACGATCAGGACCTGGTGCCACAGAGGGTTGAACCCCTCACCTTGGATGGCGTCGATCACCGAGTTGAAGTCCTGTTCATCGTCGAGATCATTCGAAGCGTAGATCGTGTTGACGCTCTGGTTCCTGTCGAGCACCGAGCCGTCAGCAGCCGGCACCTCGAACATGTTGACCGTGACCAAACGACCCTCGTAGAAGACAGGTCTCTCGGTCGCAGCGCCGTTCGGGTCTCCTTGAGCAGCGAGCGCTCCGCCGGCCGTGAGACCGACGATCAGGATCCCCGTGAACACGACGGATCCGATCCTTGATGTGATCCCGATCCTCCGCATGTCGTTCACCTCCATGAACTCGTCGATGGGCGTGAGCCTCAGGCGCCGAAGTGCACGGTCGCCGTTCCGCAACCGACGCCCTGGACCCAGACGTTCTGGACCCCTTGGATGTCGCCGGCGATGTCCCCCGTCGAGACGATCATCTGCGCGGTGAACGACTCGTCGTTCGCGTCGCCCGCTCGGTAGAAGTCCCCCTGGAGGACGACGGCGTCCTGGCCTGTCGTCGCCGGCTTCAGGGCCTCGTCCGTGGCACCCGTGCACTTGAACGTCGTACTCGGCAGGAGGCCGGCGGCGTCCCACCGGACGCCCTCTCCCTGCAGGCAGCCGGAGAGGAAGAGCTGACCCACCGTCTGCGTGCAGCTGAAGCCGCCTCCCGCGTGCACGGAGCCGGCCGCATCGCCGAGGTTGAAGGCCCCACCGCCCGTCAGCGCGACGCTGCCGGTTGGGAAGCCGGAGATATCTGATGCGTGGAAGCCGAAACCGACCGTGGAGCCTGCGGCGAGCGCCGTCGACGATCCCAGCGGAGCGATCAGCAGCACGGCCGCGGCCGCTAGGAGCCGGAGCCACCTGGCGAGTGAACGACCCAGCGTTCGATCCATGTTCGTTCCTCCTAGTGAGAGCCCGAGCTCCGGATGGCTCCGAGGTTCGGGCGGCGGGCAGCACGCGCCCATTCGTTCTTGGATGCGTGCCATGGATCGACCGGTCGTTGTGCAGCAGTACGGCCGAGCGGCGGGAACGGCCCAGTTCGAAGGGGCGATAATGACCCAGAAGCTCGCGGGGAGGCGGATATGGAGCGTGCGCGGTTCGGCCGACAGACCGAACTCGCCCGCATCTCGTCGTTCCTCGATGCCGTCCCCACCGGGCCGCAGGCCCTGATCCTCGGAGGCGAAGCTGGGATCGGCAAGAGCGCTCTCTGGCTCGACACCGTGGCGCAGGCGCAAGCTCGCTCCATCCGTGCGCTGTCGTCCCGGCCGACCGAGTCCGAGGCGAAGCTGTCCTTCGCCGCCCTCGGAGATCTCCTGGACGGGGTCGTCGACGAGGCGCTCGAGCCTCTCCCCTCACCGCAACGATCGGCCCTCGAGGTGGCACTGCTCCGGGCGGAGGCTGCCTCGTCCCCGCCGGATCGTCGGAGCCTCTCGTCCGGGTTCCACGGCGCCCTCATGGCCCTCTCCGCGGCAGGCCCGTTGCTGCTGGCGATCGACGACGCAGGATGGCTCGACCTCGCTTCGGCCCGCGTATTGGAGTTCGCGATCCGGCGGCTGCACGACGTGCCGATCGGGATCCTCATCACCGCCCGTGGCGGCGAGGACGACCCGCTCCCGCTCGGTCTGGATCGAGCGCTCCCCGGGGAGCGGATCCACCGACTCCTCGTCGGTCCGATCACGCAGGACGCGACCCGCGACCTCTTGAATGCGGAGCTCTCGACGCGTCTCCCTCGTTCCGTGCTCGTGCAGATCCATGGGACGGCCGAGGGCAATCCCTTCCTCGCGTTGGAGCTGGGGCGCGCGATCCTTCGGAGGAAGACCGAGCGAGGGCTCGGCAGCTCGCTCCCGGTGCCGTCGTCGCTCATCGACCTGGTCGCCGATCGGTTGTCAGGGCTGCCCGATCCGGTCAGGCACGTGCTCCTGATCACGGCGGCCGCGTCGCAGCCCACCGCGTCGCTGGTCGCGCAGGCGATCGGAGGCACGGACGCCGACCGCGACATCGAAGCTGCCCTCGATGACGGTGTGATCGAGGAGAGCGCCGGGCGCATCAGACCGGCCCATCCGCTGCTCGCGACCGTGCAGTACTCGGTGTCGTCCGGGCACGACCGGAGGGAGGCACACCAGAGGCTCGCGGCGGTGGTCGTCGACCAGGAGGAGCGGGCGCGACACCTCGCGCTCTCGGCTGAACGGCCGGACGAGGCTGTCGCCGTGGAGCTCGAGGCAGCATCCCGGCAGGCGACCGGTCGGGGCTCCCCCGACGCCGCGGCCGAATTGGCGGATCTCGCTCGCGAGCTGACCCCCGCCGACCAGGCCGAGGCGCGGATCCATCGGACGATCCATGCCGGCCAGTTCGCGTTCGAGGCAGGCGAACTCGGCAGAGCGGCGACGTTGTTGGAAGAAGCCGCCGCCGCGACGTCCGCGGGTCCTGTGCGTGCAGAGGCGCTGCTGTTCCTCGCGCGGGTTCGGTATCACAGCCATGACGCTCGCTCCGCGCTCGCGCTCGCCGAGCAAGCCTTCGAGGAGGTGGGTGATGACGAGGAGCTGAAGCCGCACATCCTGCTCGAGCTCGCGGCGGCCGCCGAAGCGGCCGGCGACCGCGCTCGCGCCAGGACCCATGCGCGCGAGGCCGTCGCTCTGGCGGAGGCCGAGGGCGACGACGCGACCTTGGCCGAAGCACTCACGCTGGTCGGCTTCCATGACTTCCTCGCCGGTGAGGGCGACGCACGGAGCGCCATGAGCCGCGCGCTGGAACTCGAAGGCGCGGCGGTGTCGGTCCGGCCGCTGAGGAGTCCGACCTTCCGTCAGGCATGCGTAGCGATGTGGATGGACGAGCTCGATGCCGCCAGATCGACCTTCGTGGACCTGGCGAAGCGGTGCCGCGAAGGGGGTGACGAAGGCTCGCTCGCGGTGATCCTCTTCATGCTCGCCCAGGTGGAGTGCTCGGCCGGCAACTGGTCGGATGCCGGTGCGTATGCCGACGAGAGCTGCGAGATCACGGCGTGGACCGGCCACCTGCCCTACCGCGCGGTGGCGCTGTCCGCGAAGGCGCTGATCGAGGGACGCCTCGGTCGAGCGGGATCTGCCCGAGCGACCGCCGCCGAGGGACTGCAGCTCGCAGAACGATCGGGCTTGGTGCAGGCGAGCGTGTTCAACCTGGCGGCGCTGGGGTTCCTCGAGCTGTCGCTCGACAACCCGAAGGAGACGAACGAGATCCTCTGGCCGCTCGCCCAGGGTGTGCTGGCGCAGGGGGTGGATGAGCCCGGCGTGCTCCGGTTCCTGCCGGATGAGATCGAGGCGCTCATCGCGATCGGCGACGTGGACACGGCCCGTTCGATCCTCGAGCCGTTCGCCGCCCAGGCAGAGAAGCTCGACCGATCCTGGGCGCTCGCGACCTCCGATCGAGGATGGGGACTGCTCCACGGCGCGATCGGTGAGCTCCCCGAAGCCCTCGCGGCGTTCGACCGGGCCGTCAAGCGCCACTCGCGGCTCGACGAACCCTTCGAGCTCGGTCGGACCCTCCTCGCACAGGGCCAGGCGTTCCGCCGCGTGAAGAAGTGGGGCCTCGCGAGGGGATCGCTCGGTCGCTCGTTGGGGATCTTCGAGACGCTCGGCGCGGCTCTGTGGGTGGACAGAGCCCGGACCGAGATGGCAAGGATCGGAGGGCGGTCTCCCGGACCGGTCGACCTGACGCCGACCGAACAGGAGGTTGCGGAGCTGGTGGGAAGGGGACTCACGAACCGAGAGGTCGCCAACACCTTGTTCCTGAGCGTGAGCACGGTCGAGTCGAACCTGCGCCGGATCTACCAGAAGGTCGGCGTCAGGTCGCGGACTGAGCTGTCCCGGAGGCTCTCCGAGCGGTAGCCGCCGGCCGGATCGGCGGGTCCGTGGTCTTTGGTCCAGGGTTTGGACCAATTAATCGTACGGATTCCATCGATTGCGGACGTCCCTCTTCCCCCTAGCGTCCATGGCATGCCGAAGGACGCTGGCAGCACGAAGGGGACGACGATGACACCTGCGGATGAAGGCGACGCAGCCCTGATGACCGCGTTCGTGCGGAAGGAGCCTGATGCGGCCCGCCAGCTCTACGATCGGTTCGCATCGCGCATCTACGGTCTCGGTCTGTTCTTCTTCCGGAACGGGACGGACGCCGAAGACCTGGTGCAGGACACCTTCCTCAGGATCTGGCGAACGGGTTCGGCGTTCGATCCCGTCCGTGGGCCGCTCGACGCGTGGATCATGCTCAGCGCACGCAGCCTCGCGATCGATCTCCTCCGCCGTCGATCCGCCGAGGCACGCAAGGTGTCCTCGATGCCGACGGTCTCGGAAGCATCTGACGATGAGGGACCCGAGCGGCACGCGGTCGTGGGGGATCTCTTCCGGCGAGCGAACGAAGCGATGGCGCACCTCCCGCAGCGTCAGCGCTCGGTCCTCGAGCTCACGTACCTCGGCCAGCGCTCGACCAAGGAGGCGGCGAAGCTCCTGAGCATCCCCAGGGGAACGGTGAAGAGTCGCGCCTCCGCCGGTATCGCCGTCATCCGGAAGGTCTTCCCGGGAGACGACGATGCAGCCTGAGACGCGACGCAAGCCTGTTGCATGGATCGCGTCGCTGCTGGTGGGTCTCGCGTTCCTCGCGTTCGTCGGCATCCGCTCGGCGCCGACGGCACCCAGATCCGCGGCGGAGACCACGTGGCAGGGAGGGATCCCCGTCACCGGGGCGCCGAGCCTGACCGAGTCCGTGGCCGGCCTCATGCGGCGGCAGCGGATCGCGGATCGGTCCGGGAGGGCGCCCACGAGCCCGAGGCCCGAGCAGGAAGCGGACTTCCGGATGTCGCTGCCCGAGAACCCGAGCTCACCCGACGTGTCGCAATTGCCCGCAGGCGCTTTCTCCGCGTCGATCACCCCTTCGACCCCGCAGACGATCGGAACGAGCTTCACGGGGGCGACGATCTCGGATACACCCGGGTTCGTGCCCCCGGACAGCATGGGGGCGGCCGGGCCGACCCAGTACCTCGTGACGGTGAACGGCCGGTTCCGGAGCTTCAGCAAGACCACCGGGCTGGCGGACGGAGCGCTGAACGTCGATCCCGACGTGTTCTTCGGCTCCGTGAGGAGCGACAACACGAGCGACCCACGCGTCCGCTACGACCGGCTGTCGGGGCGGTGGTTCATCACCATGATCGACGTCAATGGCACCAACAACCGGATCCTGATCGCCGTCAGCAGCGGGAGCACGATCGCGAGCGCATCGAGCTTCACGTTCTTCGACATCCCGTCTGACTCGACCGCGCCGGCTCGCGTCACGTCCGACTTCGCGGACTACGACACGTTGGGGATCGACGCGAAGGCGCTATACATCGGGACGAACGTGTTCGCCGGAACGGGCGCCTTCAAGGGGACGGACGCCTACGTCATCCGGAAGAGCTCGGTGCTGGCGGGCGGCCCGATCGTGGTCACGGTGTTCCGGAACGTCGCCCTTGGGACCGGGGAGGGGCCGTTCACGCCACAGGGTGTCGACAACCCCGACCCCAACGCGACCGAGGGAGCCTTCATCGGGGTGAGCAACGCGTTCTTCGGAGAACTGGTGCTCCGCCGGGTCGCCGATCCGGGTGGCACCCCGAGCATCTCCTCGAACATCCTCATCACCGTGCCGTCGACGGCGTTCCCACTGGCCGCGCCCCAGACCGGGAGCGCGAAGACGCTGGACGCACTCGACGACCGGCTGTTCGCCGCAACCTTCCGGAACGGATCCTTGTGGACGGCGCACAACATCGGGGTGAACAGCTCCGGGGTGGCAAACTCCCCGACCCGGACCGCCGTCAGGTGGTACGAGCTGCGGGGGATCCGTACGGGCCAGACGCCGACGATCGTGCAGTCGGGAACGATCTTCGACGGGGCCGCCTCCAGCCCGCGCTCCTTCCTGATCCCCTCGGTGATGGTGTCCGGCCAGGGGCATGCCGCCTTCGGGTTCACCACGTCCGGGGCGAGCGAGCATCCCAACGCCGCGACGGTGGGGCGTTTGGTCGGCACCACCCTCGGAACCGTCGGAACGACGCAGCTGTACACGAACAGCACGTCCACCTACAGCCCCCAGGCCTCCACGATCCAACGATGGGGTGACTACTCGTTCACCTCGCTCGACCCGGTGGACGACATGACGATGTGGACGATCCAGGAGTTCAGCAACGCGACGAACTCGTGGGCGGTCCGGGTCGTCAAGCTGGTCGCGCCGCCGCCTGCCACCCCGGCGTCGGCCAGCCCAGCGAGCCTTGCGCCCGGACAGCCGTCCGTGAACGTCACGATCACCGGGACCCAGGCGTCGGGGGCAGGGTTCTACGACCCAGGCGCCAACCTGGGTGGGAGCGCCGTTCCCTTCAGCCACCTCGGGGCGTCCGTCACCGGTGGGGTGACCGTCAACAGCGTGACCTTCACGAGCCCCACGCAGATCACGTTGAACGTCTCCACGGTGGGTGCCAACGCCGGTGCCCAGAGCATCACCGTCGCGAACCCTGATGGTCAGACCCGCACCGGGAACGGCATCCTGACGGTCACGGGGAGCACCGGTGTGCCCACGATCTCTTCGGTGAGCCCCAACGCGTTGGGCCAGGGCGGCACCCGGAACCTCTCCGTGAACGGCACCAACTTCCAGGCCGGGGCCACCACCTCGGTGTCCCGGACCGGGGTCACCGTGGTTTCCACGACGTTCGTCAGCAGCACCAAGCTGACGATCAAGGTGAAGGCAGCGGCCGCGGCACCCGTCGGGAACCGTGACGTGACCATCACCACGGGAGCGGGCTCAGCTACGTGCACGGGATGCCTCATCATCAAGCCGGCTCCGGCGCCGACGTCCACCTCACCGAACAGGGGGGCGAGAGGCGTCACCCTGAACGTGGACGTACTCGGCTCGAACTTCCAGGCCGGGGCCAAAGCCAAGTTCGGATCGGGCATCACGGTGAACTCGACCACGTTCGTCAACTCGGGCAGGCTCACCGCCAGGATCACGATCTCCTCCGGCACCACCACGGGGACCAGGACCGTGAAGGTGGTCAACCCGGACAGGGGGACCGGCTCCTGCGGCGGCTGCTTCACGGTGACATAGCCGTGCGGATCGGCGCGCTGATCGCTCACTTCCTGGTGGCGACGAGACTCGCGACCAGGATCACGACGCCGGCGACCACGCACGCGATCCCGATCCGGAACCACATGCGCGAGCCCGTCATGAAGCTTCCCTTCAGGGTTCCGTAGCCCTGGATCGTCCAGACGAGACCGACGACGATCAGCAGGAGACCGATGACCGGCCCGACGAACCGCACAGCCCCACTGTGCCACGGATCCCTCGCAACGATGACCCCCTACGCCAAGCGTTCGGGAAGCGAGAACCGGTACTCCACGATCGGCACCTCGATCCCTAGCTGGTACAGGAGCGTGTGTACGTCGCCGTGGTGTTGGCGCTCGTGCAAAAGGGTGTGCGCGAAGATGTCGGCTGGGCTGTACACGACCGTGTCGCCGTCGACGTTCATCTCCCGCGGCGTCACGCCTTCCTCCGGCTCGTCAGTGGTCCCGGCCGGGTTGGCCAGCCAGCGGACGTACCCCCAGTTGATGTGCGCCAACGCGTCGCGGAGCGCCGGCCAGCCGGAACCGGGCGCCGGCTCCATCAGCTTCGCATCACCGAGCGGGCGGATGAGGTCCTCGTGTTCTCCCCAGCTGTAGTCGGTGAAGGTGAAGAGCTCCTGGATGGCGGCCCGGTCCATACGATCTCGAGCCTAGCCGCCGTTGCTGACAGGCGGGCTCCTCAGCCGTCATCATCTCCCGACCCGAAGGATGGTCGCGCGGAGGGCACGATGAGGAGCATCCGGACATCATCGCCGGCTGAGGAGCGATCCTCCTGGCCGTTCGGCCTGGATAAGCTGCGGTTGCGGTTCCGCGATCCGGCTCTCGAGTCGGCGTTCGAGGCCGACCGCTTCCGCCTCAACCTGGGGAACATCCGCTTCGCCTTCCTGGCCGGCGTGGCGCTGTGGGTCTCGTGGGGCCTGCTCCTCCGCCCCTACATCTTTGCCCTTTCCGACCTGCGGCTCGACGCGACGATGCGATACGGCGTGTTCATCCCCATCCTGATCGTCGGCCTCGGGCTCACCTTCACGCCCTTCTTCGCCCGCATCTGGGAGTTGGTCGCGGTGGCGATCGCGACCGCGACGCTCCTGCTGTGGGTCTACTACGTCTCGCACGTGCTGACGTTGCCTCCCGAGTTCGGCTACGTCGGCGTGATCTTGATCACGGCGTTCACCTACACGCTCTTGCGGCTCAGGTTCGTCCTTGTCGTGTTGATCACAGGGGTGGGCATCGTCGCCTACCTGCAGTACGCCTTCACGGCGAACTACATCGTCGACGTGACCCGCGTGCTCGCGACGCTCTACCTGGTCTCGTTCGGGATCTTGGGCGGGCTGGCCGCGTATCGGATGGAACGGTTCACACGACAGCTGTTCCTCCGTGAGCGGCAGCTCGACCAGGAACGGCTGCGGTCCGACGGCCTGCTGCTCAACATCCTTCCTCAGGCCGTCGTCGAGCAGCTCAAGGCATCCTCCGGCGGGCGGGTGGCGCAGGCCTTCGACCAGGTGAGCGTGATCTTCGTCGATGCGGTCGGATCCACGCAGCAAGCGGCGCGATCCTCGCCGGAGGACTTCGCCGATGCCTTGGATGAGCTGTTCCGTCGGTTCGACGACATCGTTGACCGGCACCAGCTGGAGAAGATCAAGACCATCGGAGACGCGTACGTGGCCGTCGCCGGCGCGCCCGTACCCATCGCCGATCACGCGGAGGCGGCCGTCGCCATGGCGCTCGACGTCCTCGCCGAAGCGGGGGAGGTCCGATGGCCGTCCGGCGACCCGATCGTGGTGCGCGGCGGGGTGGCCACGGGGCCGGCCGTGGCCGGAGTGATCGGGAACCGCAGGTTCGCCTACGACCTGTGGGGCGACACCATGAACCTCGCGAAGAGGCTCGAGGAGTACGGAGAGCCCGGTCGCGTCTTGGTGTCGGAGTCGACGGCCGGCCAACTGGACGACCGGTTCGAGTTCGGCCCCGCCCAGGTCTTGGACGTGAAAGGCAAGGGCCCGACCCCGGTCCGGGTCCTCCTCCGCCGCCTTTCGACCCGCGACGTCGAGGTGCCGTCTCCGTGAGGGTGACGGTCTCTCGCGGGCTCATCTCCGCCACGATCCTTGCGGTCGCGTGTGCGGCGACGGTCTCCTGCAGAGGATCCGGTGGAGACGAGACGAGGCATGCTCCCGCGGGAACCAAGGGCCTGATCGTCGTGGGCGTGTCGGGCGCCTTCGCCGAGAACCAGATCGTGGCGGAGATGTACGCCCAGGTGCTGGAACGGGCCGGCTACACGGTCGAGCGACAGTTGGACCTGCGATCTCGCGAGATCTCCCAGAACGCCCTGGAGTCGGGCCAGATCGACCTGAAACCGGAATACCTGTCGTCATTGCTCCTGTTCCTGGATCCGAACGCGTCGGCCTCGAGCGATCCCGCCGACGTCGCCGGCCAGAACAGCCGACTGCTCCAGCCCAGAGGGATCAGCCTGCTCACGCCCTCGCCGGCCCAGGACAGCAACGAGTTCGTGGCCAACTCGAAGACCGCCCAGCGGTTGCACCTGACCACGATGTCGTCACTGGCCTCCGTGGCCGGCCAGCTCACGCTGGGCGGGCCACCCGAGTGCCCCCAGCGGCCCTTCTGCATGCCGGGGATGCACAGCGTGTACGGGATCCTCTTCAACGACTTCGAGCCGCTGGACGCGGGAGGGATGCAGACCGTCGCCGCGCTGAGGAACGACGAGGTGCAGATCGGATTGCTGTTCTCCACGGACCCGAGCATCGGGGAGAACGGGTTCGTCCCA
>JBKOUM010000020.1:0-21089 GCA_046723385.1 Actinomycetota bacterium | reverse complement strand
GCCCGTTCCGGCGATCTGGTCAAGGTCGAGGTCGTGCTCCTTTGCGAGCTTCCGCACGAGCGGCGACAGGATCTGGCTCCTCGGCCCCCGGTCGGGCACCGATGCCGCGGCCGCCGGCGCGGCGGGTTGTGGCGCGGGCGGAGCCGGGGCCGGGGCGGTGGTGGGTGGGGGAGACGGAGCCGCAGCCGGTGGCGCCGACGATCCTTCTGGCACGGCGGCGGCCGGGGCTTGGGTCGATGCCTCGGGTGTCGGCGCCGCCGCGGCCGCGGGCGGGGAAGCGTCGCCGGCGGACGCATCGGTGGACGGGCCGGTGCCGGTGCCGCCTTCGTCGATCTCCATCAACTCGGTCCCGACGGGGACGGTCGCGCCTTCCTGCACGAGGATCTTCGTCACGGTCCCGGCGACCGGAGACGGCACCTCCGTGTCGACCTTGTCGGTCGAGATCTCGAAGAGCGGTTCGTCCCGCGCGACCGCGTCGCCCTCGTTCTTGAGCCACTTCAGGATCGTGCCTTCGATGATCGTCTCGCCGAGCTGCGGCATCTGGATCGACGTCACGGGATCCTCCTCATCGGACCTTTGCTCCTCGGACCCTGGCTCACCAGCCGGTCAACCGGTCGACCGCCGCCTCGATGTCGGCGACCTGCGGCAGGAACGCGTCCTCGAGCGGGGGCGAGAACGGGACCGGGACGTTGGGCGGCGCGAGGCGCAGGACCGGCGCGTCCAGGTGCTCGAACGCCTTCTCCGCGATCACCGCCGCGACCTCCGATCCTATCCCCAGGAACCGGTACGACTCGTAGAGCACGAGCGCGCGTGACGTCTTCTCGATCGAACGCAGCACCGTCTCCTCGTCGAGGGGGTAGACCGTCCGAAGGTCGACGACCTCCGCCGAGATCCCTCGCTGTGCGAGCGCCTCGGCGGCTTCGAGGGCTTTGTGCACCATGGCGCCGTAGGTCACGATGGAGACGTCCGTTCCCTGACGCTTGACGTCGGCGGTCCCGATCGGAACGAGGAACTCCGGATCCTCCGGCACCTGCTCCTTGATCCGGCGGTAGATCCACTTGTGCTCCAGGAACATGCACGGGTTGTCGTCGCGGATCGCGGACTTCAGCAGGCCCTTGGCGTCCGACGGGAACGCGGGGCACATGATCTTGATGCCACCCGCGTACGCGTACCAGGGCTCCGGGTTGATCGAATGGAAGCTCGACGCGCGAACGCCGCCGCCGCTCGGACCGCGAAGCACGACCGGCATCGGGACGCCGGAGCGGTAGTGGTACCGGGACAGGACCGTCGTGATCTCGTCGAAGCCGCTCGACATGAAGTCGGCGTACTGGAACTCCGCGACGGGACGGAGCCCCTCCATCGCTGCGCCGACCGACATCCCGACGATCGTCTCCTCCGCGATCGGCGTGTCCATCACGCGTTCGGAGCCGAATCGTTCGATGAATCCCTCGGTCACCTTGAAGGCGCCGCCGTACACGCCGATGTCCTCGCCGAGCATGAAGACGCGTTCGTCGCGCTCCATCTCTTCCCACAGGGCTTCTGCGACGGCGATCAGGTACGTCGCCTGTCCGTCCTCTGAGCGCTTGCCGCGCGGCTCGGCGCCGTGCCCGGCCGCGCCGGCCTCGACCTGCTGCGTCGCCATCAGCTCGCCTCGGTCCCGCCGGCGCGGCCGGGCTCGCTCTGCCAGTAGCCGTCCTCGACCCACCAGCCCTTCGTCACGTCCCCGGGCTCGGGGAACGGCGAGGCGAGCGCGTACTCGTAGCCCTCGTCGAACTCTCGCTCGACGCGGGCCTGGATCTGCGCGATGTCGTCGTCCGTGACGACGCCCTGGGTCCGGAGGTACTCCTCGAAGTTCTTCACGGGGTCCTTGGAGAGCATGTAGTGCTCGAGGAGCTCGCGGGGGACGTACTTGGCGGGGTCGTGGCCAGCGTGACCGCGCCACCGTAGCGAGACCGACTCGATCAGGGTGGGGCCGCCGCCCTCGCGCGCACGGTCGACGGCCTCGCGCGCGGCCGCGTAGACCTCCAGCACGTCCGCACCGTCGACGCGCACGCCCGGGATCCCGTACGCGGCCGCCCGCTCCGCGATCGTGGGCACCGCGAACTCCTTCGCGTTGGGCGTCGAGTACGCGAACTGGTTGTTGTTGACCACCCAGACCACCGGGAGTCGGAAGACGGCGGATGTGTTGATCGCCTCGTGCCACCGGCCGTTCGACGTCGCGCCGTCGCCGCAGATCGCCAGGGCGACGCGGCGGCTCCCGTCGCGCTGGTAGACCAGGGCGGCGCCGCACGCCACGGGGTACGCGATCGGGAGATGGGACATGACGGCGTACGTGCGATGACCGACCCAGTCGCCGATGTGACTGTTGCCGTCCCGCCCCCGCAGATATCCATCGATCCGGCCCCAGTACTGCGCCATCACCCGCTTGAGGTCGAGCCCCTTCGTCAGCTGCGCCGTCAGGTCGCGGTGCGTCGGGAAGAGCGAGTCACGATCCTCGAGCGCAAACGTCACGCCGACGTGCGTGCCTTCCTGGCCGCGCCCGCTGTAGATCGCGCCCGGGAGCCGTCCCTGCCGGTAGAGCGCCTCCATCCGCTCATCGAAGTACCGGGCGAGCTTGAGGAAGTACAGGATCTCCTGGAGCCGGTCGTCCGACAGCGGGCGGCCACTCGCGGTGGCGTCGCGTTCGATCTTGGTGGCCACGGCCCTCCTCAGGCTGTATGCAGCGCCTTGCCCGCGAGCGCGAGCATCGCCTCGCCGACCCCTTCGGAGAGGCTGGGGTGCGGGTGGAACATCGCCGCCACGTCGGCGGGCGTCGCCTCCCAGGAGGTGATCAACATCGCCTCGGCGATCAGATCGGTGACGTGGGGGCCGATCATGTGGACCCCGAGCACGGGGCCGCCGTTCGCCTCGGCGACGACCTTGACGAACCCGCCCTCACCGACGATGTTCGCCTTGCCGATCGCGCGCAGGTCGAGCTTCTCGATCACGATGTCGCGACCGGCGTCGCGGGCCTGGGCCTCCGTCAGCCCGACGCTCGCGATCTCCGGCGTGGAGTACGTGACCCGCGGGATGTTCACGTAGTCGATCGGCGGGACGCTCAGGCCCGCGATCCGTTCCGCGACCGCGTATCCCTCGGTGAACGAGACGTGCGCGAGCTGGAGCGGGGTTCCGGCGACGTCTCCCACCGCCCAGACGCGATCGGCCGTCGTCCGCTGAAGCTCGTCGACCTGGACGAACCCTCGTTCGTCGGTCACGACGCCCGCAGCGTCCAGACCGAGATCGTCCGTGACCGGGCCACGGCCGACCGCGACGAGACACACGTCTGCCGTCACGCCGTGCGACGAGCCGTCGAGCTCGTAGATCACCTGGACCGCGTCGTCTCCATCGGTGATCTCCTTCACGGCGGCGCCGGCCGCCGCGGTGATCCCGCGCTTCCGGAACGCCCTGGCGATCCCGGCGGACACCTCATCGTCCTCGAGCGGGGCCAGCCTGGGCAGCGCCTCGATGAGCGTGACCTCCGCCCCGAAGGAGCGATACAGCGACGCGAACTCGAGCCCCACCGCCCCGGCGCCGATCACCACGACGGAGCCAGGGATCCGGTCGTACCAGAGGGCCTGGTCGCTCGTGATGACGCGTTGCGTCAGCTGGATGCCGGGCAGCAGCTTCGGTCGAGAGCCGGTGGCGATCACGACGTTCGCCGTGTCCAGCCGTTCGCCCCCAACCTCGACGGCGTTCCCCGACAGGATCTTGGCCGTCCCGTTCACGACGTCGATCCCGCGATGGCGGACGAGCCCGGTGACGCCCTTCACGAGTTTCTCCACCATCGACTCTTCGAAGGCGACGATCGCGGACCAGTCGGGTTCTCCAGCCGCCTTCACGCCCCACTCGGAGGCCCGCTCGACGGTGTCCATCACGGCGGCCGACTGCAGCAGGGCTTTCGTCGGGATGCATCCCCGCAGCAGGCACGTGCCGCCCAGGCGATCGTCGCGTTCCACCATCGCGACCCGTTGATCCAACTGCGCCGCGCGGAGTGCCGTCGAGTAACCACCGGTCCCAGCGCCGATCACGATGACGTCGTACGGGTCAGCCATACGGTGAGCCAGTCTACCCGCCTTCATCGACGCGACCTGCGCGTTGCGCACGCGGGCATGCGTACGATGCGCGCCATGGACACAACGTCCGACCTGAAACACTCGCCGCTCGAGAAGGAGCACGTGTCGCTGGGGGCGAAGCTCGGTCCGTTCGGCGGGTGGCTGATGCCGATCGAGTACCAGGGCGCCCTCGCCGAGCATCGCGCCGTGAGGGACCGGCTCGGTCTGTTCGATCTGACGCATCTCGGGAAGGTGGAGGTCGCGGGCCCCGGTGCGTTGGGCCTTCTCCAAGGCGTCGTCACGAACGACGTGGCGTCGGTCGACGTCGGCGCCGCCCAGTACAACCTCGTGCTGAACGAGGGCGGCGGCGTGATCGAAGACCTGATCGTGTACCGGCTCGGGACCGACCGGTACTTCGTGGTCCCGAACGCCGCCAACACTCAGCGAGTGCTGCAGATCCTCGGCGACGCGGATGCACCCGGAACGGTGCACCTCATGTATCACCAGGATTGGTGCTTCCTCGCGGTCCAGGGACGGGCGTCACCTGGGGTGGTCGATGGCCTGTTCCCGGAGGCGGCCGGGCTCGCCTTCATGGAGTGCGCCGAGTCCGCATACCACCGCCGTCCGGTGATCGTGACGAGGTCGGGGTACACCGGAGAGATCGGATTCGAGCTGTTCACCTACGAGGACATCGCCGTGGACCTCTGGCACGAACTGCTCGACGCCTCGGCCTCTCTCGGGGGCATGGCCTGTGGGCTCGCGTCGCGCGATGTGCTCCGGCTCGAGATGGGATATCCGCTCTACGGACAGGACCTGTTCGAGTCATCGACGGCGTTGGAGGCTGGGCTCGGCTGGGCGGTCGCGCTGGAGAAGGGCGCGTTCCGCGGCCGCCAGGCCTTGCTCCGTCAGCGAGAGGAGGGGCTGCCGAGCAGGCTGCGCGGACTCCGGATGCAGGGTCGGAGGCACATCCCGCGAGCGCACTACCCGGTGTTCCGTGGCGACCTCGTGATCGGGGAGGTCACGAGCGGGACCTACTCGCCGCTGCTCGAGACCGGCATCGGTCTCGCCTACCTGTGGCCGGGGGATATCGCCGACCTGGGCGACGAGGTCCAGGTCGACATCCGCGGAAGGCGGGGTACGGCCACGATCGTGCGCCCGCCGTTCGTCGATCGGAGCCCGCGCTAGATCGCCGGGCGGACCGCCCGCACGAAGTCGCGGATGCCGTCGCGGCCGAAGCGGACGTGGTCGAGCAGCGCGGCCAGGATCTGCCGGGCGCGCGGCGACTCACGCGTCATCGCGACGACGAGATACAGCCCCGACCCCGGGATGCCGATCCTCCCAGCTGGACCGAACCCGGGGGCCGCGACGAAGTACGACCAGCGCGTCTCGCGGCCCCGTTCCGGTCGACAGACCCCGCCTCCCCGCGCGAGGAAGTCCCCGGCCGAATCGGTGGCGCCGTGGAGGAACGCCGGGACGTGATCGGCGAAGACACGCTCGAACGATGCCGTGCACCCGGGACGGTCGCGGAGCCCGGACAGGAGCGGTCCCGTCGCGGCGAGGTAGTAGAGGTCGCTCGGGACGCCGACCCGGGTCGCGTCGACCCACGTGGCCGCCATCCCGGCCATCGAAGGATGGACCTCGGGCCAGCCATCGGGGTGAGGAGAGGCGACGAACCCCTCGTGGAAATCGATCCCGTCGAGCGGCAGGGCTTGCCAGCCGTGAGGCACGAGGCCGGTGACGGACCCCGACGTCACCCGGAGGAACGGGGAGCCGGTCGGCTCGATCAGGATCGGCGGACCGGCGTCACCTGCCGTCCGTGCGCTGACGCCCGTGCAACTCACGGCGGCGAACAACGCGACACAACCGAGGATCGCCTTCTGCACCCAGGGGGTCTCCGAACGCAGGATACGTCCGGATGGGGACTTCCCGCCACCCCGAGGAGGTCCGGTTCAGGCGACCCCGACGGGAGGAGCCGCGAGGCGCTGACCCTCGCGGACGGGCAGGCAGAAGGACACGCGGGTGCCACCGCCCGGCAATGGGTCCGCCCACATCACGCCTCCGTGCTCGAGCACGATCTGGCGCGCCAGATGGAGGCCGACGCCGGGGCCGGACTTCTCCTTGCGGAGCGTCTGCTCACCGGTGGAGAACGGCTGGTCGAACGCCTGGTTCACGATCGTCCGATCGAGTCCTTCGCCCCGGTCGGTGACCGTCACGATCACCCCCTCGTCGAGGGTGCGGACCAGGATCTCGACCGGTTGACCCCCGGGCGAATACCTGCACGCGTTGTCGAGCATCTCCCGCACGACGCCGCCGATCCGAGCGCCGTCCGCGATCGCGTGGAACGCGTCCGGCATCTGGGCGAGCACCCGGACGTTGGGATAGGACCGGGCCGCTTCGTCGACGGCATGGCGCACGAGGGGGCCGAGGTCCACGTTCGCGAGCTCGAGCGTGAACGTTCCGCGTTCGAGCTCCGCGATCGTGATGATCTCGTCGACGATCTGCATCAAGCTGTCGAGCGACGACTGCAGCTGCCCGAGGAACTCCTCGCGCTCCTGCGGAGGCACGTTCGGGTTCCGAAGGACGTAGGCGATCCCCTTCGCGACGGTGACCGGCGTCCGAAGCTCGTGTGAGATGTTCGCCAGGAAGTCGGCCTTCGCGGTCGTTCCCTGGGAGACGTTCGTGCGGAGCTCCTCCAACTCGGCTTCGAGCTCCATCGCGCGGACGACAGTGCGCGACACCTCCGCCCCGAAGGCCGAGGCAACCATCGCGGAGAGGACGACGCTCCCGGAGAGCGCGGCGTGGATCGCGCCCAGCACCACCTCGGGTCCCTCGTCGCGGAGCACGTAGCCGGCCGCGCCGGCTGCGAGCGTCTCGGCGATCCGATGCGGGTCGCGACCGGTGGACCGAGCGACCACGCTGGTGGTGGGCGAAGACGCGCAGAGGCGGCGCACGAGTTCGGGGCCGGCAGGCCCGTCTAGCCCGAGGTCGACGACGACCACGTCGGGGCGCGTGCGCGCGGTCGACTCGACCGCGCGGAACGCGTCCGACGTGACCTCGATCTCCAGATCGGGCGCCGCGTGGATCAGGTGGTACTGCAGGCGCGCGACTTCCTCAGCCGAGTCGCAGAGCAGGACGGTGGCCATCTGCTGGGGATATCGGCCGACGCCGTATGGGGTTGAGAGGGCGGCTGAGCACCGACGAACGGCCGAGCCCAGCCCGGTTCAGTGGACGATGCCGGTGCGGATCGCGATCGCGACGGCCTGGGCGCGGTCGTTCGCGCCGAGCTTCTCGAAGATCCGCTCGAGGTGGGTCTTGACCGTGTGGGGCGAGATGCCCAGCTCGCTCGCCACCTGCCGGGTGGTGGCACCGTCGGCGACCTTCTGGAGGATCTCGCGTTCGCGCTTGGAGAGCGGAGCCGTCTTCGGTTCGTCGCTCGCGGTCTGGGCCTCTTCGATGAACGTCTTCGTGAGCTGCGGATGGATCACGGCGTTGCCCTCGATCGCGTTGCGAGCGGCGTCGATCAGGGCGTCGGGTGAGGCGTCCTTCAGGAGGTAGCCGGAGACACCGGCCTGGATCGCGTCGGAGATCGCCCCGCGCGACTCGTCGATCGTGATGAGGATGATCTTGGTTTCCGGGGAGGCCTCCCTGATCCGACGGGTCGCCTCGATCCCGTCCATCCCCGGCATCCGGACGTCCATGAACACCACGTCGGGTGACAGTTGCCGCGCCTGCTCGACCGCCTCCTCGCCGCTGCCGGCTTCGCCGACCACCACGACGACGTCCTCGGAGAGCTCGAGCGCCGTGCGGAGACCCTCCCGCGTGACGGGATGGTCATCCACGATCAGGGCGCGGATCGACATCGATCTCCTTGTTCGGCTCGGGCTGTATCGTTGAGGCAAGCATAGTGCGGCAGTCGGCGTGTCGGTACAACGACCGACGCCAGGGAGTGTTCGTGAGATGGATGAGCGCGACGTAGCGACCGAAGATCGGGGCGGGACCCAGGACGCGACCAGCGAACAAGGGTTGCGTCAGAAGGTGCTGGACGCCCTCACGCAGGTCTACGACCCGGAGCTGGGCATCAACATCGTGGATCTCGGGCTCGTCTACAGCGTCGACGTCCAGGACGACGGGGACATCGACATCACCTACAGCCTCACGACCATGGGATGCCCGATCGGGCCGTTGATCGAAGACCAGATCCGAGCGTTCCTCGCACCGATCGAGGGCATCGGCGAGGTTCGGCCCGAGCTGGTGTTCCGGCCCCCCTGGTCGCCCGAGCTGATGTCGGACGAGGCCAAGGCCGCGCTCGGGATCTTCTGACCGGTTCGCCTCGGTTGACGTTGCACCTGCAACACGGGTACAACGTTCCCCTCGTCCAACCGTCAGCCACCTTGGGGGGGCCGTGATCCGTACTCGCGTCCGCGGGCTCGTCGGACTCATGATCCCCTCGCGGCTGTGCTGTCGAGCCTGACGCGCACGCCTCCGTCTCGCGTCTTCACCACCTGTCCAACCCCCGAAGGAGGAGAACCCATGAGCGACTATGCGAACCCGGATGTCTTGGTGTCGACCGACTGGCTCGAGGAGCACCTCGCCGACCCGGACGTCCGGGTGATCGAGGTCGACGAAGACACGTCCGCGTACGACAAGGGCCACATCAAGGGCGCGGTGGGCTGGAACTGGACCACCGACCTCCACACGGAGGTGGGCCGCGACTACCGAGACCAGGGGGGCTTCACGGAGCTGCTCTCTGCGGCCGGCGTTGGTTCCGAGACGACGGTGGTGCTCTACGGCGGCAACAACAACTGGTTCGCCGCATACGCGTATTGGCTCCTGAAGCTCCGCGGCTTCGACGACGTGAAGCTCCTGGACGGTGGCCGGAAGAAGTGGGAGCTGGAGAGCCGCGAGCTCGTCCAGGAGGTGCCCGCCTACGGAGCGTCCGACCACGTTCTGCTCGGCGACGAGCGGCCGGACATCCGGGCGCTCCGCGACGAGGTGATCGGCAAGGTCGGGTCGTCCACCGGCTTCGTTGACGTCCGTTCGCCGGAGGAATACCGCGGCGAGAAGCTAGCGCCCGATCACCTCCCCCAGGAGCAGTCGCAGGTGCCGGGTCATATCGCCGGTGCGGCCAACATCCCGTGGGTCAAGGCGGCCAACGACGACGGAACGTTCAAGAGCGCCGACGAGCTGCGGGCGCTCTACGAGGCCGAGGGCATCACCTCGGACCGAGAGGTGATCGCGTACTGCCGGATCGGCGAGCGGAGCTCGCACACGTGGTTCGCGCTCCAGGAGCTCCTTGGATACCCCAACGTCAAGAACTACGACGGGTCCTGGACGGAGTACGGCTCGCTGGTCGGCGTGCCCGTGGAACTCGGCTGAGCTAGAGGCTCGAGGTCGGGGACGCGCATCCGCCGGCGGGCGGCGTCACGCGCTCTTCGGCACGCCGACGATCAGGTTCGTGAACGCGCCGATCGCGACGCCCAGCCCGAGCCCTCCGAGGACGTCGAGCGGGTTGTGCGCACCGAGGTAGATCCGCGCGACGGCCACGAGCGCGACCACGATCCAGGGCACCCATCGCCAGAGGCCCCGGAGGTACGGCGTCGCAACCCACGCCAGGCCGCTCACGAGCACGACGTGTCCCGAAACGAAGGAGACGCCGCTCGTCGGCGTCCCGCCTCGCACGATCGCGCCCGGCTGGGTGATCCCGGGCCGCTCCCGTACCACCACTCGCCACACCAGTCGCTCGGCGACGAGCTTGAGCGCCGTGACGATCAGCGCGGCGGCCGCGAGACGCGGCCGCCGCGCCACGAGGGCGACCAAAGCGACCAGCGGGCCGACCACGAGCACGCCGAGGTACTGGGCAGCCCGGGCCGACCCGGCGAGGGCGTCGGGGAGGCCGTTGATCGACTCGAACACCTGCCGTTCCGGAGCGGGCACGCTCCCACCGGCCGCCACGAGGGCGCAGACGACGAACACCAGCGCGCCGGCGGCCCCGGCGACCACGTCGGCGCGCCGTCGGACGATCGGGGTGGGGCCCACGCCCCGACGGTAAGGAACTCGGCGCCGGGTTGCGAATCCGACCGCTCGGGTAGACTTTTGGTCGCGACGGCTGCGTCGCGTTCGCGAAGGGGGAGTCCTCCCATGGTCATCAGCCAGGAAGAGCACCTGAAGGAGCTCAGCAAGGGGTATCGCTTCGACTGGAAGGACGAGTCGAACTCGGTCTTCGAGCCCAAGCGAGGGCTGTCGGAAGCCGTGGTCGAGGAGATCTCCGCGCGCAAGTCCGAACCGGACTGGATGCGCAAGCGCCGACTCAAGGCGCTGAAGCACTTCGAGGCCCGTCCCATGCCCTGGTGGGGAGCGGACCTGTCCGGCATCGACTTCGACAACATCTACTACTTCATCCGGTCGACGGAGAAGCAAGCCCAGAACTGGGAGGACCTGCCCGAGGACATCCGTGGGACCTGGGACAAGCTCGGGATCCCCGAGGCGGAGAAGAAGTTCCTCGGGGGCGTGTCCGCGCAGTACGAGAGCGAAGTCGTGTACCACAAGATCAAGAAGGAGCTGGACGACATCGGTGTGCTGTTCACCGACATGGATTCGGCTCTTCGGGACTACCCCGACCTCGTCAAGGAGCACTTCGGCACGCTGATCCCGGCCAACGACAACAAGTTCGCGGCGCTCAACACGGCCGTGTGGTCGGGCGGGTCGTTCATCTACGTGCCGCCGGGTGTGCACGTCGAGATCCCGCTCCAGGCCTACTTCCGGATCAACGCCGAGAACATGGGGCAGTTCGAGCGGACGCTGATCATCGCGGACGAGGGCTCCTACGTGCACTACGTCGAAGGGTGCTCGGCCCCGATCTATACGAGCGACTCCCTGCACTCGGCCGTCGTCGAGATCAAGGCGATGAAGGGCGCGCGGGTCCGGTACACGACGATCCAGAACTGGTCGACCAACGTCTACAACCTGGTCACCAAGCGGGCGGCCGCCTACGAGGACGCGGTGATGGAGTGGGTCGACGGCAACATCGGCTCCAAGGTCACCATGAAGTACCCGTCGATCTACCTGCTGGGCAAAGGGGCGCGCGGCGAGGTGCTCTCCGTCGCGTTCGCCGGCAAGGGGATGCACACGGACGCGGGCGGCAAGGCGATCCACGCCGCTCCGTACACGACCAGCGTGATCACGTCCAAGTCGGTGTCGAAGGACGGCGGGCGCACCGGGTACCGAGGGCTCGTCCGCGTCGAGCCCGACGCTCACCACGCCCGGTCCAACGTCCGCTGCGACGCCCTGATCCTGGACGACGCTTCGCGGTCGGACACCTACCCCTACATCGAGGTCGAGGACGAGACGGCCGCGCTCGGGCACGAGGCGACGGTCTCGAAGGTCGGCGAGGACCAGCTCTTCTACCTGATGAGCCGAGGGCTGACCGAGGTCGAGGCGACCGCCATGATCGTGAACGGGTTCATCGAGCCGATCACGCGCGAGCTCCCCATGGAGTATGCGGTGGAGCTCAACCGGCTGATCGAGCTGCAGATGGAGGGCTCCGTCGGGTAGACGCCGTCACCTGACGGCTCCGGTGTGGCGTCCTCTCCGGTCCGTCCCGGAGGGGAATCCGACCGTTCCGATAGGATTTCACCCATGGCGAACCCCACGTTCGACGACGGCGCCTTCGAGGGCCTTCCTGATGGGCCGGACTTCGTCCGGTCCATCAGGAAGGCAGCGTTCGAGGAGTTCCGATCGCTCCCGATCCCGTCGCAGGAGACCGAGGAGTGGCGGTACACGGACCTCTCGTCGTTCGACCTGGGCTTCGAGCCCAGACCGCCGCGCCACACCCTGACCACGTCGAACCAGCGCCTCGAGGAGACCGGCGTCATCTTCTGCGACCTCGACCGGGCGGCGGAGGAGCACCCGGAGCTCGTGGAGCCCGCGCTCCACGGCCTGGTCCCGACCAACCGAACCATGTTCACCGCGCTCCACGGGGCCTTCCGGACCGGCGGGGCGTTCCTCTACGTGCCCAGGGACGTTCGGATCGAACTTCCCCTGCAGACCGTCACGAGCCTCCACGACGACGGGACCGCCGTCTTCCCGCACACCGTCCTGGTGGCAGACGAAGGGGCGGACGTCACCCTGATCGATCGCTACGCCTCACCGGACCTGCCGCGAGCGTTCTCCGACGCGATCGCGGAGATCTACGTCGGTGACGGAGCCCGCGTGCGGTACGCGTCGATCCAGGAGTGGGGTTCGGGAGTGACCCATCTGGGGATCCAGCGAGCCAGGGTCGGCCGCGACGCCGAGTTCCGCTCGCTCGCGATCGGGTTCGGCGCGTCGCTCGCCCGGGCGGAGGCCGAGACGGTGCTGGCTGGATCCGGCGGGTTCTCCGAGATGCTCGGTGTGTTCTTCGCGGACGGGACCCAGCACTTCGACCACCGATCCGTCCAGGACCACACGGCTCCCCATTGCACGAGCGACCTGCTCTACAAGGGCGCGCTCCGAGACGCCTCCCGCGCGGTCTACAGCGGCTGGGTCCACGTGCGGCCCGGCGCGCAGAAGACCGACGCGATGCAGACCTCCCGGAACATCGTGCTGTCCGAGCACGCGAAGGCGGACGCGATCCCCAACCTGGAGATCGAGGCGAACGACGTCCGCTGCGGACACGCGGCGAGCGTCGGCCCGGTCGATGAGGAGACGCTGTTCTACCTCGAGAGCCGCGGGATCCCGCGCGCGGAAGCGGAGCGACTGATCGTCACCGGTTTCTTCCAGGAGGTGCTCGATCGCGTCGCTCTGGAAGAGGTTCGACGGAACGCCGAGCTCGCGATCCAGGAGGAGCTGGGGTCCGATCAGCTCGTGAGGGCGGGCTGATGGCGATGTCGGTTCGTGTGTGCTCGGTCGATGACGTGCCGGCGGGGGAGGCCCGCCGGTTCGATGTCGACGGCCGGCTCGTCGCCGTCGTCAACCTCGGGGATGAAGGGTTCCGAGCGGTGGACGCGGTCTGTTCGCACGAGCACTACTACCTCGACGAGGGCGAGGTCGACGTCGAGGAGGGGACGATCGAATGCCCGAAGCACGGATCGACCTTCGATCTGGCGACCGGCCGCCCGATCGTCCTCCCCGCGATCGCGCCCGTCGAGGTGTTCCCGGTCACGGTATCCGACGACGAAGTCTTGATCGAGGTGTGACGAGATGAGTGAGACGACGAGCGCTTCGCAGGCGACCTTGGAGATCCGCGACCTGCACGCGGGGGTCGACGCGCGGGAGATCCTCCGCGGGATCGACCTGACCGTGGAGCAGGGACAGATCCACGCGTTGATGGGACCGAACGGGTCCGGGAAGTCGACCCTCTCGAACGTGATCATGGGCCGACCCGGCTATCGGATCACCTCGGGACAGGTGCTCTTCAACGGGGAGGACATCTCCGGCCTCACCCCGGACGAGCGGGCCAAGCGTGGGCTGTTCCTCGCGATGCAGTACCCGACCGAGGTGCCCGGCGTCTCCGTCGTGAACTTCTTGCGAACGGCGTACCAGTCGATCAAGGGCGAGCAGATCTCGGCGATGGCGTTCCGCAAGCACATGAAGACGCAGATGGATCGGTTGGGCATCGAGGACGCCATGGTGCAGCGGTACGTGAACCAGGGGTTCTCGGGTGGGGAGAAGAAGCGGAACGAGGTCCTGCAGCTCGCGGTGCTCGAACCTGCGCTCGCGATCTTGGACGAGACGGACTCCGGCCTGGACATCGACTCGCTGAAGCTCGTCGCCGAGAGCGTGAACGAACTCGCCGGTCCCGAGCTCGGGATCCTCATCATCACGCACTACCAGCGGATGCTGAACTACATCACCCCTGGCTTCGTGCACGTCATGATGGCAGGGCGCATCGTGAAGTCGGGTGGGGCGGAGATCGCCCACGAGCTGGAAGAGAAGGGGTACGAGGGTCTGCGGAGGGAACTCGGGGTCGAGACCCCGGTGGAGCTGGATGAGGGAGTGGCGTGAGATGAAGACGCTCGACGTCGAGGCGATCAGGAACGACTTCCCGATCCTCCGGCGCACGTTCAACGGCAAGCCGCTGGTCTACCTGGACTCGGGCGCCACGTCTCAGAAGCCCGACCAGGTGATCGAGGCGGAGTCGCGCTTCTACCGCGAGCACAACGCGAACGCGCATCGGGGGATCTACACCCTCGGTGAGGAGGCGACCGAGGCGTACGAAGGCGCCCGGGGAAGGATCGCACGCTTCTTCGGTGTCGACGACCCCGCGCGTCTCGTCTTCACGCGCGGAACGACCGAGTCGATCAACCTGGTCGCCTACGGATGGGCGCGGGTCTTCCTCCACGAGGGGGACGAGATCCTGATCACGGAGATGGAGCACCACTCGAACATCGTGCCGTGGCAGTTGGCCGCCGACGCCACCGGTGCGCAGCTCCGCTACATCGGTCTCACCGACGACGGGTCGCTCGACCTGTCGAACCTCGGCGAGGTCCTTACCGAGAGGACCAAGATCCTCGGTGTGACGGCGATGTCCAACGCGCTCGGAACGATCACACCGCTCCGGCAGCTGGTCGACGCGGCTCACGCCGTCGGCGCGGTCGTCGTCGTCGATGCCGCGCAGGCCGCGCCGCACATGGCCCTGGATGCTGACGCGCTCGACGTCGACTTCCTCGCGTTCAGCGGTCACAAGATGCTGGGGCCGACCGCGAGCGGGGGTCTGCTCGCCAAGCGTGAGCTCCTCGACCGACTGCAGCCGGTGTTCGGGGGCGGTGACATGATCCGCGAGGTCTTCCACGACCACGCGACGTGGAACGACGTCCCGTACCGGTTCGAAGCCGGGACGATGCAGGTCGCTCAGCAGGTGGGGCTGGCGGCGGCGTGCGATTACCTGGACGCGCTCGGGATGGATGCCGTCCGCACCCACGAGGTCGAGCTCACCCGGTACGCGCTCGACCGGCTCCTCGAAGCCGGCGCGGTGGTCTTCGGCCCCAAGGACACCGCGATCCGGGGAGGGACGGTCAGCTTCTGGTACCACGACGTTCACCCTCACGACCTCGCGACGATCCTCAACGAGGAGGGCGTGGCGATCCGCGCGGGGCATCATTGCGCGCAGCTCGTGATGCGACGCTTCGGGACCCCGGCGACCGCCCGGGCGTCGTTCTACGTGTACAACACCCCCGAGGAGATCGACGTTCTGGTCGCGACGCTCGCCCGCGCGGGCGATATCTTCGCGATCTAGGGCTCGACCGGCGACGACAGGAGACGACGTGGCGCTCGACGACATCTACAAGGAAGTGATCCTGGACCACTACAAGAACCCCAGGAACAAGCGCGAGCTGCCCTCGGCCGAGCTCTCTTGCACGCGCAACAATCCTCTGTGCGGCGACGAGATCACGGTGTACGCCCACGTCAACGGGGGCAGGATCGCCGAGCTGGCGTTCCAGGGAGCGGGGTGCTCGATCTCCCAGAGTTCGGCATCGATGATGACGGAGGCGGCGACCGGTGAGCCGGTCGCGGATGCGCTCGACCTGGCTGCCGGGTTCCGCGGCATGATGGCGGGCGACGTCGACCCGGACGACGATCGCTTCGGCGACCTCGTCGCGCTGAAGGGCGTCGTGAAGTACCCGATCCGGATCAAGTGCGCCGTGCTCGCGTGGGACGTCCTCCAAGAAGCGCTCCAGGGCGCGGGGGAGGCCACGGGCGCACACCCCCACACGGTCGGCTAGCACCGCGCCGCTGGCTCGACGCGACCGCGGCCCGTAGGCTCCGCGCGTGGCTCGGGTCCTCGCTCTCATCGCGATCGCGCTCTCGTTCCACGTCGTCGGGGCCGGTCCGGCTCGCGCCGCGGAGCGCATCCCTTCGTACGACGTCGACATCACGATCGAGCCAGATGGATCCCTCGAGGTCTCCGAGACGATCGACTACGACTTCGGATCGACCCCGCACCACGGCATCTTCCGTGACATCCCGACGACGCTCCACTACGACGACCGGTACGACCGCGTGCTCCCGCTCGAGGTGGACTCGGTCACCTCCACGACCGCACCCGATCGCTACGAGATCGAGGGCGCCGGTGGCGGCGTCACCAGGATCCGCATCGGCGACCCGGACAAGGAGATCACCGGCGAGCACGTCTACGAGATCCGGTACCGGGTCGAAGGTGCGCTGAACGCGTTCGACGATCACCTGGAGCTGAACTGGAACGCGATCGGCGACGGGTGGGACGTCGGGATCGAGCGCGCGGCGGTGGTCGTGCACGCGCCCGCCGAGGTGCAACGGGTGGCGTGCTTCGCGGGTGCGACCGGATCGACCGACCCGTGTTCGAGCGCCCGGTCCGACGGGACCGACGCGATCTTCCGTGCGAAGGGCCTGTTCCCCCATGAGGGGATGACCGTGGTCGTCGCGTTGCCGCTCCAGGCGGTCTCGCCGGTTCCCGAGCCGATCCTGCGGGAGCGCGTCACCCTCCTGAACGCGTTCCGTGTGACCCCCCTCCGGGCCGGGATCGCCGGCGCGCTGGCCGTCGGCTTGGTCGCGGGCATCGGGGTGACGCAGTGGAGGACCGGGAGGGATCGTCGGTACCGCGGTTCCCCCGTGGATCAGACGATGGGCGGTGACGAAGGCGAGGAGCCGGTGCCGATCGGTGACGCCGACACGAGCGCACCGGTGGAGTTCGCGCCACCCGAGGGCCTTCGCCCGGGTCAGATCGGGACCCTGATCGACGAACGAGCGAACACGCTCGATGTGACGGCCACGATCATCGACCTCGCGGTGCGAGGCTTCCTGACGATCCAGGAGATCCCGAAGGAGGGCTGGTTCGGGAAGCCTGATTGGCGGCTGGTCAAGCTCGTGAAGGATCCCTCGGACCTGCTCCCGTACGAGCGCTCGCTCCTGGACGGCCTGTTCCGCGACGGCGACGAGGTCCTGATGTCGTCCTTGCGGACGGCGTTCGCCGAGCGCCTCGGGACGGTGGAAGAAACGCTCTACGAGGATCTCGTCGACGAGGGATGGTTCCTGCGACGACCCGATCGGGTCCGCACCGCCTGGTACGTGATCGCCGTCGGGGCGTTCATCGCCTCCGTGATCCTCACGGCGATCCTGGCGCGGGTCTGGCGGATCGGGATCCTCGGCGTCCCCTTCGTGCTCGCGAGCCTGCTCCTGTGGTGGGGCGCGAAGCGGATGCCCTCCCGGACGGCGAAGGGCACCGCGATGCTGCGCCGTGTGCGGGGGTTCCGAACCGTGATCGAGAAGGCCGAGACGCATATGGCCGTCTGGGCCGAGCAGGAGAACGTCTTCACCCGGTACCTCCCGTACGCGATCGTGTTCGGCGCGACCGAGAAGTGGGCGAAGGCCTTCGAAGGATTGAGTGCCCCCGCTCCCGCGGACACGACGTGGTACGTCGGGGCGGGCCCGTTCGTCTACGCCGAACTCGCACACTCGATCGACGGATTCACCGTGGCGACGTCCGGGATCATCGCCTCGACGCCGGCCGGATCGGGCGGCAGCGGCTTCTCGGGCGGCGGCGGGTTCTCCGGCGGAGGTGTCGGGGGGGGCGGCGGTGGCTCCTGGTAGCCCCCCGTAGCATGTCGCCTCATGCGCATCGTCTTCAGCGAGGACGCTCGCGACTTCGTCCGCCGTGACTGGTCCGAGCTCGTCACCCGCGATCCGGCCGGCACGTTCTTCCACCGGCCCGCGTACCTGAAGCTCTATTGGGAGGAGTTCGGTGAGACGCCGGAGCACCTGCTCCTGGCGTTCGCGGAAGAGGACGACGGCACGCAGGTCGGTGCCGTCGCGTTCGAACGGATCGACGAGGAGCTCCGTTTCCTCGGCGGAACCGAGGTCACGGACTACATGGGCCCGGTCGGCATCCCCGACGCCCAGGGCGAGATCGCGAAGGCGCTCGTCGGCGCGCTCACCGAGCGCGACGATTGGCGCTCGGCGAACCTCCGTGGCCTTCCCGAGGACCGCACGTGGCTCCCGCTCCTCTCCGACGCCGCCATGGGTGCCGGTCTCTCGGTCCTGGAGGGCGACGATCAGAACGGAACGGCTCCCTACCTCACGCTCCCACCCTCGTGGGACGCGTACCTCGACGGTCTGCCGGCGAAGCTCCGGCACGAGATCCGTCGGAAGGCGAAGAAGCTCGAGACGGAGGCCGGTCCCTACCGGATCCTGACCGCGGACCAGGGGTCCGTCGTCTCGCTCCTGGATCGCTTCGTCGAACTCCACCGGTTGAGCGAGGGTCCCAAGGGTGTGTTCATGGTGCCTGGGATGGAGATCTTCTTCCGTCGTCTCGCAGCGACCTTCCTCCCCGAGGGGATCTTCCGGCTCACGTTCATCGAGGTCGCCGGGGAGTTGGCCGCGGGCACGATCGGGTTCGTCTGCGACGGCACGTCCTACCTCTACAACTCGGCGTTCGACCGAACGTGGGGCGCCTTGGCGCCCGGGATGGTCCTCGTCGGCGAGGACATCCGCCGGGCGATCGAAGAAGGCTGCACGGTCTTCGACCTGTTGAAGGGCGACTACGCGTACAAGTACCGGTTCGGCGCCGTGCCCCGGCGCGTGCGGCGGTTGATCGTGCAGCGACCCTGACTAGGGATAGGCCCTGATCGTCCGCAGGATCAGTTCGGCGAGCTCCACGTCCCCGCCCAACACGACGTTGCCGGAGGCGAGCACCTCGTCCGGATCGAGCCGCTTGCCCGCGACGAGGGCGAACTGCGGTGCCCGCCCCACGATGAGGGCGTCCGGCTTCCGGTCCGGATCGGGAACGTCGCCCACGCCCAGTCCCCAGTGCCACGAACCCTCACCGGTGCCGCTCACGTCGATCTGCACGCTCTGACCCCGCAGGTCGAGCCCGATCTGGCCGAGGGCCCAGGGGAGCATCCGGACGCCGAGGTCGATCGTGAGATAGACGGGCCAGTGCTGCCAGCCGATCTGCCAGCCCTGCGCGACGCCGTTGGTCGCCCGCATGTCCTCTCCGTGCAGGAACCACTCGACGACCCGTGACTGGACCAGGTACGTGGGCGCGATGTCTCCGGCGATCCACTGGTAGCGCGCGTCCCGCCACTCGTCGTCGTCGAGTCGCGCCGCATAGACCAGCAAGGCTTCCGCGGCCCGCCCCCACGTGTCGAGGATCTCGCGGGTGTCCGTCCCCGATCGGCGGCCGACGGTCCACGCGTTCCACCCGTCGACGTCGAACGGATCGTCGCCGAGCTCACGGCGGTACTCCTCGAGCTCCTCGGCAGGCTCGCCCGCGACGAGCTGCGCGGCGGCCGTGTCGCCCGCGCCCAGGTGTGCCATGACGTCACGGTTCCACCATCCGGCTGCGGCGCTCGGGAGCTCCCACGTGTCCGGGTCCGCGAACTGGATCATCCGCCCGAGGCGCTCGCGCTCCGCATGCGCGATGCCCAGCATGCGTTCCCGACCGATCGCCACGCGCGCGCGTCCTCTCGTCCGTGGGCCCCGACCGGTCCGGCGGAGCCAACCGGGGCGAAGTGTACAGTCGCCCGATGCGCGTCCTGGCGTGTCCCGACAAGTTCCGCGGCACGTTGACGGCTCGGGAGGCGGCCGACGCGATCGCTCGCGGATGGCGACGCGCGCGGCCGGGTGACGAGCTCGTCGTGCTCCCGCTCGCCGACGGCGGCGAGGGGACCCTCGACGTGGTGGCGCCCGTGGATGAGCACGCGCCGACGCCCGCGCGCCGGATCACGCGGATCGTCGCGGGACCTCGCGGCGATCCGGTCGAAGCGACGGCCGGCGTCGTCGACGCGACCGGGATCGTGGAGATGGCCCGGGCGTCGGGTCTGCAGCTGCTCACCGAGGCTCGCCGGGACCCGCGTCGCACCACGACGCGGGGAACCGGCGAACTGATGCGCGCCCTCCTGGACGAGGGCGTCGGCACGATCCTGGTGTGCCTGGGAGGATCCGCGACGAACGACGGCGGATCCGGCATGGCACGGGCGTTGGGGATCCGCTTCCTGGATGCGGCAGGGGAGGAGATCGGCGACGGGGGTACGGCCCTCCTCGACCTCGCGCGGATCGACGCCCGAGGCGTCGATCCGCGCCTCGCCGGGGTGAACGTCGTTGGTGTGACGGATGTCGACAACCCGCTCTGCGGTCCACGTGGTGCGAGCGCGGTCTTCGGGCCACAGAAGGGGGCGACCGACGAGGCGGTGTGGGAGCTGGATCGCGCCCTCGGGCATCTCGCCGCGGTCGCGGTGCACGACCTGGGCGTCGACCGCCGGGACGAGCCCGGAGCCGGAGCGGCCGGAGGGCTCGGGTTCGGGCTCCTCGCGTTCTGCGGCGCGATCCTCCGTCCTGGGGTGGACGTCGTGATGGAGGCGACCGGGTTCGCCGAGCGGCTCGACGGAGCCGACGTCGCCGTGACCGGCGAGGGGTCGTTCGACGAGCAGTCCCTCCACGGGAAGGTGGCGGACGGCGTGATCCGCGCGGCCACGATGCGGAACGTTCCGGTCGCCGTGCTCTGCGGGACGGCGCTGATCCACCCGGAGGGCGTCACGGTGCGTTCGCTCGTCGAACGGGTGGGGCCCGACCGGGCGTTCGCCGATCCGCGCCGGTCGCTCGAGATCGTCGCCGAGGAGGTCGCGAGCGAGCTCAGCATCGGGGTGGCTTCGTGAGCGGGGGTGCCGGCCGTTTCCTAGACGCGGCCGGCCGGCTCGGCTTGACGCCGGAGGTCCTGCACTTCCCCGAGGGCACCCGCACGGCACAGGATGCCGCCCGGGCGATCGGTTGCGACGTCGCGCAGATCGTGAAGTCCCTCGTGTTCGTCGCCGACGGCGAGCCCGTCCTGGCGCTCACGTCGGGCGCGAACCGCGTGGATCCAGCGAAGATCTCGGTCCTCTGCGGCACGTCCGGGGCGCGCAAGGCGACGGCCGAGGAGGTTCGGGCGTCGACCGGCTACGCGATCGGCGGCACGCCGCCGTTCGGCCACGCCCGGCCGCTCCAGTGCTTCGTGGACCGAGACCTGATGCCGCTCGATCGGGTCTGGGCTGCGGCAGGCACGCCGGAGGG
>JBKOUM010000023.1:0-15286 GCA_046723385.1 Actinomycetota bacterium | reverse complement strand
GGATCGCGTCGGCCTCCCCGAAGTCCTTCGCGGCGCGCGCCTGCGCGCGCCGCTCGGCCATCGCGACGATCTCTTCGGGCACCTCAGGCATCCGCATGCCTCCGGAGGAAGTCCAGCACGGCGGCGTCGGCGCGCTCGGGCTGTTCCCAGGTGTACACGTGGCCGGCACCCTCGAGCCACACGAGCTCGGCACCGGGGATCCGCTCCGCCAGGATCTCCGCGTTCACCGGCGCGATGATCCGGTCCTCGGTCCCGTGGAGCACGAGCGTCGGGATCGCGATCGCCGGCAGGCGGTCGTAGGCGTCCCACCCGACCATCGCTTCCCATTGTCGCCGACCCCCCTCGGGATGATCGGGCTGCGCGCGAGTCACCCGCAGGTCCTCCTCCACCCGCTCGGGGTGTGCGTCTGGGTAGCCGGGCGCGTACCACGAGCGCCAGGCCTCGCCTTTGGGAACGGTCGCCCCGTCGACCTCGACCGCATGGTGGGCGCCCGGATGGGTGCATCCGAGCACGAGCGTCCGGACTCGTGCGGGGTGCGTCAGCGCCATCTCGAGCGCGACCATCCCCCCGAACGACTGCCCGTACACGTGCGCGCGATCGCGGTCGAGTGCATCCAGCACCGCGATCGCGTCCGCGACGAACGTCGCCATCGTGCACGGTCCCGGCGGCTCGTCGCTCTCGCCGTTGCCGCGGTGGTCGATCGCGACGACACACAACTCGGCCGCGAGCGTCGGGATGTTCCTGCGCCACGAAGGGATCGCGTCGCCGGCCCCCTCGAGGATCACGAGCGGAGGCGCACCGCGTTCGCCGTTCAGCTCGTACTGGATCCGGCAGCCGTCCGGGCGGATGAGCGACGGCACGTTGCGGTCAGCTGATGACGGCCTTCGTCGCCCGACGCAGCCTGGCGGCCATCGCCTCGAGCGTTCGCAGCGCGATCGTGGGGTGCTCGGTGAGCAGCCCGCGGTAGACCCATTCGCTCAGCGCGTACAGGGACAGATCCGTCGTCGCCGTCACGGTCGCGGTCCGTGGGCCCCCGTCGAGCAGGGCCATCTCCCCGAAGAAGTCTCCCGGCCCCAGGTGGTTCAGCTTCTTGCCGCCGATGGTCACGTCGGCTTCGCCCCGGTCGATCACGAACAGGCCCGCGCCGGGCTCGCCCTCCACGGCGACGACCGATCCTGCTCGGTGTTGGATGGGCCGAACCGCCTTCGCGATCGTCTGGAGGTCCCTCTTGGAGCACCCGGCGAAGATCGGCACCCGCGAAAGCCGCTCCACCATGTCCTTGCTCGCCACGACCCCCCCTTTCCGTGCTCGGCGATGCTACCCCGCGGACCCCCGTCGGCGTCGAGACCCGTCAACCCACCCGCCATCGTGCCCAGAACGCCGCCATGTCCAGGTCCGGAAGTCGTTCGGCGGCGGCGCGGTCGATCGCCGCGATGAGGTCCTCCCCGCGGGCGACGCCGAACCACCGGCCGCGCGCGTACTCGGCGAGGATCGCCTCGAAGGGCGCCAATCCGAAGCGATGCGCCAGATCGGCGAGCATGCATCCGCCGCCCCCGTAGATCGTCCCGTAGTCCTCCTGGTGGTTCGACCAGTAGGCCATGTCCCCCGTGATCCGAGCCGTCGCGTTCGGCCATGGGTACGAACGACACGCGCGCCACGGCTCGAGCGGAAGGAACATCGACCACGTGGCCAGCGATTCGTCGAGCCAGGGCTCGCCGTACTCGTCGTTCCCCACGATGCCGAACCACCATTGGTGGGCGAGTTCGTGCGTCACGTCGCGGTCGATCGGGTTCGCGAACACGATCTGTGGGTACTCCATGCCGCCGTACCCTCGGAAGTCGGTGAGGATCACGTCGACCTCTTCGTACGGGTAGGCACCGAACGCGGACCCGTAGGTGGTCATCGATCTGCGCGCGAGGCCCGCCATCTCGCCGGCCCGAACCGGCGGCACGACCTCGGGCCGGAACCACACGCGGACGAGCGCGGTGCCGGCACGTCGCTCGATCTCCCGGAAGTCGCCAGCCGCCCAGGCGAAGTCCCGCACGTCGTCGGCGGCGAAGGTTCGGATCTCGCGGCCGCCGACGCGACGGACGCCGACCTGCCCGCCGGTCGTGGGCGTGCGGAGCCCGGCGGGGACGTCGAGCGTCACGCGGTACCGGCCGACGACCGAATAGAAGCTCTCCCCGAAGCTCACGAACGGGTCCAGGTGCCATCCGTGATCGTCGCGGACCGCCAGCGTCGGAAGAGGGGTGCCGAGGAGCGCCATCCCCTCCGCGTACCCGAACCGGTCGTTGCGCGCCGGCACGTGGATCGAGAGATCGAAGCGGAGCGTCGTCCGCTGGCCCGGAGCGAGCGGCGAGTCCAGGTCGACCGGGATCGCGGTGCAGTCGGTCGTCGGCGCGCCCCACGAACCCCATCCCGGGTGGCTGATCGAGATCGCCATCGGGTCGCACCCGTCGAGCCCGTTCGACCACAGCCGGAGCCACACACGGCCGAGCGGCGTCGTCTCCGCGTTCGCGAACGAGACCTCCTCCCATCCCGTCCAGGTCCGACCGGTCGCGTCCCCGCGCAGATGGACCGTGTAGTCGGGGTCGGCGGGGTTCCGAACGACCTCGCGCTGATGGGGCGCGGGGCTCTGGGAAGCCGCGGACGGGAGCACCGGGACCGGGTCCGAGCCGCCGAAAGAACAGGCGGTCAGCGCGAAGGCGAGCGCCGCCGCGCGGGGGAAGGTGGCCATCGACCACGAGTGTAAGCGGCGGTGTTTACGCTGACGTAACCACGCGCTGCATCATCGGCACGATGATGCCGCGCGTGGCTCGCGCGCGCGTCGCCGTCCGTTCCGCGGCCCGTGATGACGCCCCCGCCCTCAACGCGATCTACAACCACTACGTGGCGACGTCACCCGCGACGTTCGACCTCGAGCCCATGAGCTTGGATCGACGCCGCGCATGGCTCTACGAACGGTCGGGCGGTCGTCATCGCGTGCTCGTCGCCCTCGATGACGACCGCCTGGTCGGCTTCGCGAGCAGCCGCCAAAACCGCTCGCGGCCGGCATATGACACCTCGGTAATGGTGAGCGTGTACGTCGATCCCGGCCGGACGGGCCGTGGGATCGGGACCGAGCTGTTACGGGCGCTGATCGAAGCGCTCCGCAGGGTCGACGTCCACCGAGCGGTCGCAGGCGTCACGCTGCCGAACCCAGGCTCTGTCGCGCTCCACCGCCGCCTCGGGTTCACGGAGGTCGGTCGGTTCACGGAACAGGGACGGAAGTTCGGCCGCTACTGGGACGTGGCCTGGTTCGAACGCCCGATGCCCTGAGTCACGCTCCCTGTGTTGCGGTCCCGCGGGCGCGCTCGACCGTATGCAGCGTCGCAGCCCGTGTTCACCGTTGAGCAGCGGGATGCTCTCCGTGAGCTCGTGCTGAGACTCGGGGAAGAGGACGATCGCGTCGTCGCAGGAGCCCTCGTCGGCTCGCTCGCGATCGACGCAGACGACCGTTTCGCGGCCGCGCGCTCAGGGTCGCAGCGCGACCACGTGGCCGTCGTTCGTGCCCGCGTACACGGTGCCGTTCACGACGATGGGGTTGTCGCTGTTGCCACCCGCACCAACGTGGATCGACGCCCGCGGTCTGCACCGGACGGAGCCACATCCGCCGATGCGGAACACACGCAGGTAGCCATCGAACGTCGGGGCGTAGATCAGGCCGTTGGCGAGCGCGATGCTCCCGACCACGGGTCGCGTGACGCGTCCGATCCATGCCGGCGTGCAGGTCGAGTCTCCACAGCCGCCGGCCGCGAAGGCCACGAGCCGCGAGCCCGCATCGGTCAGGATGTCGCCGCCGCCGACGTAGACCTCTCCCCGCCGAGCGACCGGGGGTGTCTCGACCCTTCCGCCGACGAACCCCGTCCAAAGAGCGGAGCAGGTGCTCGTCCCACAACCCGCGGCGTCGAAGGCGACGAGCTTGAAACCGGCGGCGACGTACACGGCACCGGAGGAGACGATCGGCGTGAACCCGGCTGCGGTCGGCAAGGGTGCCGTCCAGAGCGGAGCACAGCTCGTCGCCCCGCAGCCATCCGCGGCGTACACCCAGAGCCGCTTCGCGGCCGCGACGTAGACCCGCCCGTTCGCGACCGCCGGGGTGCCGGCGGCGATCCCGCCGCCGATCGTGCCGCTCCACGACCGGTGACAGGTTGCGTCACCGCAACCGGCGGCGGGCCACGCAGAGATACGACCGTCGCTGACCGCGAAGAAGACCACGCCACCCGCCACGACCGGTGAGTTCCCCTGGACAGTGCCTGTGACCTCGGCAGACCGCCACACCGGCGGAAAGCAGAAGCTCGAACCACAGCCGCTCGCGTGGTACGCGAGCAGCCCACCGCCGACGCTGTCCCCGACGTAGACGAACGATCCCGCCACCGCTGGCGTCGAGGTCGAGAACTCACCTGAGTATGCCGTCCAAAGACGCGCCCCCGTGGTCGCGTTGAACACGTTGAGGTTCTCGGTCCCGTTGCTGCCCGTGTTCACGAACAGTCTGCCTCCGGCCACGATCGGTTGCGATTGCTGCTGATCGTCGAGAGACGGCGTTCGCCAGACCTGATGGAGATCGGCGACGTTCGCCGCGTTGATCGTCGTTTCGTTGGGGTTGTAACCGTTGTGGGCCGGTCCGAAGCCGTACTGAGGCCAATCGGCCGCTCCCGCGTGGACGTTTGCCATGCCGAGCGTGGCAGCCGCCACCATCCCGGCCATCAGGCGCAACCTCATGAGGTTCGATCGAGAGAGATGACCCATCGTCGCCCCGACTCGCCCGGCAGCCCACGACTCAACCACGGTGAGCGCGATCGCGCAAAGCGGAAGCCGGAACCGTCTCGTCGAGGATGCCAGCGTCAGCCGCGGGCTCGCAGGGCAGACTCGATCTCGTCCAGATGCTCGCCGCGGTGTTCGCTGCGGCCGGCGTAGATCGGGCTGTCGGGATCGTGAGGATACAGCCGGTCGAGCGGCATCTCCGCGACGCGCGCGTCCGTCTGCTCGGCGATCCGGAGCGCAAGCTCTGCAGCGTCCCTCGGCCGGATCGCGTGGATCAGTGGACGAGTCGAGTCGTTGAGCCAGTCGCCGTCCGGCTCGGCGTCGCCCGGCGCCCACGGTTCGCCGCGATCGATCTTCTCGGCGAGAACCAGGACGCGGATGTCCCAGTACGCGATGTGCCCCAGGACGCCGGCGACGGTCCAGTACTCGTTCACGGGGGCCACGAGGGCGTCATCGCTCAGACCTTCGACCAGCGCGCGCAGGCGCTCGCGCTCGCGGGTGTTCGCATCGACGTAGGAGCGATCCTCAGCCACCCTGCCTCCCTACCCACGCTCTGACGCGAGAGGGTCCCGGTTCGACCGGGACCCTCGTTGACCTGCGGTTCCTCTCGTCGCGGGGGTAGGATTTGAACCTACGACCTCTGGGTTATGAGCCCAGCGAGCTACCGGACTGCTCCACCCCGCATCACGAGGCTAGCAGACCTCGGGACGGATCCGCGAGCATCGACCGGCCCCCGGATCGCAGAGCTAGAACGACCCGGTCACGATCTCGCCGGCCGGCTCGTACGTGCCGATCGTCACCCCCGTGGTGGACGCCTTGGTGTCCACGAGCTTCAGACCGGCCGGGACGGTCCCGTCCGAGAACAGGCGCTTCCCCGACCCGATGACCACGGGGAACTGCCAGACGTGGAATTCGTCGATCAGCCCGTGGCGCAGCAGCGTCTGGATCAGGTTCCCGCTACCGTGCACCTGGAGCTCCGGCCCGTCGCCCTCCTTCAGCTCTCTGACGCGTTCGCCGGCGTCCCCTTCGAGGAGGACGGCCGGGCCCCACGTCAACTCCGGGCTGCTCCGGGACGCGACGAACTTCGTTGCGTCGTTGAGGGGCTTCGCGCCGGCTTCCTCCGGCGCGTTCGGCCAGAACGAGGCGAAGATCTCATAGGTCCTGCGACCCAGCAGGAGATCGAACGGCGTGGCCATGATCTCGGACATCACGTCGCCCATCGCGTCGTCCCAGTATCTGACGGACCAGCCGCCGTACGCGAACCCGCCTTCATCGTCCTCCTCGGGTCCGCCCGGCGCCTGCATGACCCCGTCGAGCGTCACGAAGGTCGTCACGAGCAGCTTCCTCATCTCCGTTCCCCCCGTCGGCGATGCCATCACCATACGAAGGACAGACCGCGCGAGGACCCGGAACTCATCGAGCGACGGCCGACGTAGCATCCCCGCCATGCGCGACGTGCACTCACTCTTGAACGGCGGTCCAACCTCCGACGCGCCGGGCGGGATCCGCCAGATCCCGAACCCGAGCCGGCTCGACGAGATCGTGAGCGAGGCACACCTGGGGAACGGTGACACCCTCATCGAGGCGGCACGCCTCGCGAAGGCGGCGCAGCCGGGGTGGGCGTCCGTCCCGGCTCCGGTCCGTGGCCGGGCGATCCAGCAGCTCGGCCGGTTGGTCGAGGACAATGCCGAGACGCTCGCGCGGTTGATCACGCGGGAGATCGGCAAGCCGATCAAGGAGTCCCGCGGCGAGGTCCAGGAGGTGATCGACACGTGCACCTTCTTCCTGGGCGAGGGACGACGGCTCTATGGGATGACCGTCCCGTCCGAGATGCCGGACAAGCAACTGTTCACGTTCCGCGTGCCCGTCGGCGTGGCCGCGATCATCACCGCCGGCAACTTCCCCGTCGCGGTCCCGTCCTGGTACCTCGTCCCGGCGCTGCTGTGCGGCAACACCGTCGTCTGGAAGCCTGCCGAGTACACGCCCGCGATCGCCGACGCGTTCACGCAGCTGTTCCTCCACGCGGGGTTCCCCGATGGCGCGGTCCAGATGGTCCTCACCGACGGTGACGAGACGTTCGCCGGGCTCGAGCGTGCGCTCGGCGAAGGTTTTGTCGACAAGGTCGGCTTCACCGGGTCGACCGCCGTGGGAGCGAGGCTCGGCGAGCTCTGCGGGCGGCACCTCCAGACGCCCTGCCTCGAGCTCGGCGG
Organism: Actinomycetota bacterium; assembly: GCA_046723385.1. Lineage (GTDB taxonomy): Bacteria > Actinomycetota > UBA4738 > UBA4738 > HRBIN12 > AC-51. The sequence goes on along the minus strand of JBKOUM010000023.1, from coordinate 8,273 downwards.
GAAGAACCCGCTCGTCGTGATGCCGGACGCCGACCTCGACCTCGCGGTGGAGGGCGCCCTGTTCAGCGGGTTCGGGACCGCCGGGCAGCGTTGCACGTCGCTCGGGACCGCGATCGTCCACCGCGAGGTGCACGACGATTTCATCGCGCGGTTCGGCAAGGCCGTGACCGAGGCGGCGATCGGTGATCCGACCACCGACGTCCTCTACGGGCCGATGATCGACGACCGGTTCGCCGAGCGGTTCGAGGGATGGCTGCGGCTGATCCGCGACCACCATTCCGTCCTCGGCTCGTCGTCGGTCGGCCGGATCACGCGCGAGGCCCCCCGCGACGGGTTCGTCGGCGACGATCCCGACGCCGGCCTCTACTACCACCCCACGATCGTCGACGGCGTCACGATCGACGACGAGCTCTACCGGACCGAGACCTTCGGTCCCATCGTCGGCGTCGCGTCGTTCGACACGTTCGACGACGCGATCGCGCTCGCGAACGGGCACGGCTACGGTCTTTCCTCCGCGATCTACACGACCGATCCCCTCCACGCGTTCCGGTTCCGCGAACGCGTCTCAGCGGGGATGGTGAGCGTGAACAACTCCACGTCGGGAGCGGAGGCGCACCTGCCTTTCGGCGGCAACGGCAAGAGCGGCAACGGGTCACGACAGTCCGGCGTGTGGGTCCTCGACCAGTTCACGCGCTGGCAGGCGATGAACTGGGACTACTCGGGCCGGCTCCAGAAGGCGCAGATGGACGTCGCGGACGTGACCGCGGACCTGAGCTTCCGGCTCGAGGTCGAGGTCTAAGGCGAGGGCGACGCCGAGGGGGACGCGCTCGGGCTCACCGTCGGCGTCGGTGAGCCCGTGGGCGTCCCCTGACCGCCTTCCTGCGCGGCGAGCTTCGCGGCCTGCTGCACGGCCGCCTGCGCGGCAGCGATCTCGGATTGGTAGAGCGCCAGGTTGCCTTGCCTCAGCGCGGCCTCCGCGTTGGCGAAGTGCGTCTGCGCCTCCGCGAGCAGACGCGCGATCCGCTGCTCGTTGGTTCCCGTGCCCCCACCTCCCCCGTTGCTGGGGGGCACCTGCCCGGTGACCGCGGCGCGCAACGAATCCTGCAGGTTGTCGCCGATCGTCACGGGCCCGCCGCTCCCGTTCACCAGGATCACGTCGTGCAGCTGCGGGATCGGCGTCTGCTGCGCCTGTACGTAGACCGGCTGGACGTAGAGGAACGAGTTGCCGATCGGGATCACCAGGAAGTCACCGAAGATGACGTTCGAACCAGCCTGACTCAGGAGCGTCCGTTCGCTCGAGAACCGCGCATCCTGGTTGATCCGCGCGAACACCTGGGTCGGTCCTTCGATCGTGCGGCCCTCCGGGAACCGGAACACGGTGAGTTTCCCGTAGTCCGGTTGGTCGGACGACGCGGCCATCCACGCCACCATGTTCTGGCGATCGGCGGGCACGAACGGGATCACCAGTTGGAACTGCTCCGCGGTGCCATCCGGCAACCGGATCAACTGGTAGTAGGGGCGGATCGACTCCACGGACTGACCGGACGGTGCGAGCGTTGGGTCCGCGGGGATCGCCCAGAAGTCGCGCTTCTGGTAGAAGTCCGTCGGATCCGTCACGTGGTACGCCGCGTATTGGGCTGCCTGCACCTGCAGCAGGTTCTCCGGGTAGCGGAAATGTTCCTGCAGCTCCGGCGGCGCCTCGGAGATATCGGTGAACAACCCGGGGAACGCACGCGACCAGACCTGCACGATCGGCTCGTCGAGGGTGGCGTAGTACGTGATCGTGCCGTTGTACGCATCGACGACCGCTTTCACCGAGTTCCGAAGGTAGTTCACGTTCCCCTGGAGGATGGTGGTCGATGAGTCCTGTCCAGGCGCGGTCTGCTGCAGGTTCACCTGCTGGGAATAGGGATACTCGTTGGTCGAGGTGTAGGCGTCCCAGATCCACACGGGCCGTCCCGCGACGATCGCGAGGTACGGATCGTTGTCGAACTTGAGGAAGGGCACCGCCTTCGTCACCCGCTCTTGGATGTCGCGATAGATCATGATGCGGCTGCTCGAGTTGATGCTCCCCGAGACCAACAGGTTGTAGTCGCGGAACTTCCAAGCGAACATCGCTCGCCGCAGGACGTTCGACAACGGGATCCCGCCCGACCCCTGGTACGGCACGTTCGCCGAGGTCTCCTGCTGGAAGTCCAGCTCGTTGACGTTGGTGTTGGTGACCACGAACGGTTCCTGGTCGCTCTCCCCGTAATAGATCCGAGGCTGGCTCGACATGTCGAGCGACGGGTCGGTCGTGGTGGGTGGGAGGTTCTCGAGCACGTAGTCCGGCTGCCCCTCGGTGGTCGCGGTGTTGACCTGCGCGGCCACCGCCCCGTACCCGTGGGTGTACGCGAGATGGACGTTCTGCCAGGTCTGCGCCGAGGGGTCGAGGCCCTGTTGCGCGATCTCGCGCGCGGAGACCATCAGGACCCTCTCCTCGTCGTTGACCGAGTAGCGGTCTACGTCGACGTCGTTGAAGTCGTAGTACTGACGGAAGCGCTGCACGGATTGGAGGTTCTCTTTCAGCACCCCAGGACGCCAGACACGGATGTTGGACACCGTTCCCGCGTTGTCCGCGATCTGTTTCGCCGTCAAGGGCCCGGTCACATCGCGCTGTTGAGCCTCGATCGCCCCCAGGTTGAACGCGGTGTTCGTCGCGGCGATGTTGTCTCCGATGTAATCCCGCTCGTATTGCTGCTCGTTCGGCTTCACGCGGAACTGCTGGATGAACGCCGGGTATACCGCCCCGAGCAGCACGGACACGAGCGCGAGCAGCGCGACCGCGATGATCGGCAGGCTCCACTGGCGCAGCCGGATGTTGGCGAAGAACAAGATCGCGCAGATCACCGCGACGATCGTGAGGAAGTTGAGCGCGGGCAACTGGGCGTGCACGTCGGTGTAGGAGGCACCCTCCACGACGCCGCGCGGCGACGTCAGGAGGTCGAACCGCCCGAGCCAGTACCCCCATGCCTTCACGAGCATGATGAGCCCGAGCAGGACCGAGAGGTGCGCTCGAGCGGCCGGGGTGACCTTGTCGGCGAACATCGGCGCCTGCGGCCGGATCCCGCCCCACAGCACGTGCGCGATCCCGACCAGGATCGTCACGCCGACGAGCGTCGAGAACAGCCAGCCTTGCAGGAACCGCAGCCACGGCAACGTGAAGATGTAGAACGCGGGGTCGCGTCCGAACAGCGGCTCCGTCGTGCCGAAGCTCACCCCGCCCGAGTTCCTCCACAACAGGAACGCGCTCCACTGACCGGTGACGCCCAACGCGACCAGGAACGCGAGGGCGGCCGACCCGAGCGGGATCGCCCACCGCAAGAGTGGATCGGTGACGTCGCGGATCCGCTCGATCACCTCCTGATCGGGCGAGAGGACCCGCGTCGTCGGCCGGATCCGGCGCGCGATCAACAGGTTCACGTAGAGGATCCCGAAGAACAGCAGTCCGAACACGACCGCGAGGACGACCTTGGAGCGCAGCACCGTCCAGAACACGGTCGACTGATCGATCTCTCGGTACCAGAGGAGATCGATCACGAAGCCCGACAGCGCCGTGAACAGGACGATCGTCAGCACGACGATGCCGATCACGACCAGGGGCCACCGGCGCGTTCGGGTCGGGAGACGGACCGTCGACATCGCCGCAGCCTACTTCACGCGGTCACGGCGCCCGGCCGGAGGGCCCGGAGGGCATCGGCGAAGGTGGCGACCGAGACCACCTGCATGTCCCCCGTGTCGACGCCCTGGAGCTCGGGCATGTCCCGGGCAGGTGCGAGGAAGATCTGCGCCCCCGCGTGCTCGGCGGCGATGACCTTGTCCCGGATCCCGCCGATCGGACCGACCTTCCCGGAAAGGTCGATCGTTCCGGTCCCCGCGATCGTCCGCCCCCCGACGAGATCTCCTGGGGTCAGCAGCTCGTAGAGGCCGAGCGCCCACATCAGCCCGGCCGATGGGCCGCCGATGTCGTCGCTCGAGATCGAGACGGGGAAGGGGAACGCGTCGAGCGAGCTGAAGCCGACCAGGAGCTCCTGGTCGGGACCGCACGGCTTCCGCGTGAACGTCGCGTGCTCGACGCTGCCGTCGACGTCGAGCGTGAACGAGAGCGGCTCGCCCTCGTCGGCCCGATGAAGGATGCGTCGCACGTCTCGGGTGTCGCGGACGGGCTCGTCATCGATCGCCGTGATGATGTCGCCGGGGAACAGGCGGCCGTCCGCCGAACACCTGGGCACGGTCGACTCGACGAGCGCCCCCGTGCCGTGTTGCTTCGGGTAGCTCGTGACGCGCCGGAGGACGACCGAGGTCGCGTCGATCTTGCTCTGATCCATCTGCGAGATCGAACGCTGGTTCTCCAGGGCGATGTCGCCGGTGGGGTAGAGCTCGCTCCGTGAGACGAGCGTCCAATCGGCCTCGAGCCAGACGGCGACGGCTTGCAAGGGACTCACCTGGTAGTAGCGCACGGTCGTCATCTCCAGGTCGCTGCCCACCGCCGGCTCGTAGCGCGGATGTTCGCTGAACGTGATCAGCGGCATCACGGATCGGGCGGGGCCCGGCCCGACGGCGTAGTAAGGCAACCGGACCCACGCCGCCGCGACCAGGAGGACGGCGGCGGCGGCGAAGGCGGCGATGAGGTATGGATGACGCGGGCGGCGCATGCGGGCAGTCATCCTACGGATGCTTCGTTCACCGGGGAGCCGCGGTTCCTCGCCTGGCCGCCCCGCTGGGGGTACGCTCGGCCTCCGATGGCGTACCTGTTGGTGGTGCTGGTGGCGGCGGCCGTGGGCGCGGCGGCGTTCCGTGCGACCCTCCGTCAGGGCGTCGCGCCCACGGCCGACGGGCGGCATCGAGGGACGCAGCCGGTCGGGGTTCCGGTCCCCGGTTCCGGTCCGACCCCCGAACGGAGCTACGTCCCGGTATCCGACATCCGCGCCAGCTGGGAATCGCGGGTGACCGGCGCGCTCGGCCTGGTGATCGCGATCATCATCGGGGCCGTGTCGCTCGCCCTCGGGGCGTACCTCGGCATCGCGTTCCTGGTGAGGCTGATCGATCGATCGGTCGGTTAGCCTCAGGACACGTCCGGGGTGATGTCCCGCAGCTCCATCACGAGGTGCTGGGAGATCTGGTCGTCGTCGCGCAGACTCCCCTCGAGGTTGTACCAGCCGGCCCAGTCCTCGATCGCTCCCCGGGTCCCCTCGTCGTAGAAGCCGTCCGCCGTGCCGGCGTAGCGGCCGAGCGCGGCGAGCCGCCGCTGGATCTCCCCGACGAGTTCCGCGGTGGCTTCGAGCGGCGGATCGTGCCGGACGAGCATCGTGTCGTCCCACACGGTGAACAGGCGCGCGAGCTCGGTCGGAGCGTCCGAGTGGTCGTCGACGCGCAGATCGATGTACCGATCGTTGCGGCCCTCGTAGCCGCCGCCGGCCCGCACGACGAGCAGCGCCGCGGACTGCTTCCCGCGACGGTCGCCGCCGGCTGCGTCACCCGCGCGCACCGCGGCGAGCAGCTTGTCCGAAAGGTCGCCCTCCGTTCCCACGAACGCGTCCGCCATCGAGGTCACCACCTCGCGCCCCGCGAGGATGTTCCCCTGCGCGGCGAAGTGCTCGCCGGTTACGCCGCCCGCCCAGTCGACGCACCCCGATCCCGTGAAGGTCGCGGCCCCACCGCTCGCGTCGACGAACCCCGCCTGCCGTTCGTCCCGACCGTCGTCGCCCTCCAGCACGGCGTCGAGCGCCGACGGGGCCGGCATCCCCCCTGCCATCAACCGGAGGCCGTCTGGTCCGAGATCCGTGTTCGCCCATGCCTGGGTCGCGACCGCTCCCACGCCAGCTCTCGCCCACGGCACGACCGCGCCGACGCACGGGAACTTCGATGCCACCGCGACGCCGAGATCGCCGTTGCCGGGGTCGAACCCGACGATCGAGAACGTCACTCGGCCCCCTCCTCGATCAGCGCCGCGCCGCCGGGCGGACGAGTTGGAACGCCGAACGGTACTCCTCGAGATGCTCGAGCATGTGCCCCGCACCGATCGCGACCGTTTCCAGCGGGCGCTCCGCGACGTGGACCGGGACCTCGCATTCCTCCGACAGGAGTTGGTCGATGCCTTTCAGCAAGCTCCCCCCGCCGGTCAGGAACATCCCGGTCTCCAGCACGTCGTGGGTGAGCTCGGGCGGCGCGTCCGCCAGGGTCCACTTGGCTCCCTCGACGATGCGACGCACCGGCACGGACATCGCCTGGCGAACCTCGTCCTCGTCGACCTTGACCTCGACGGTGTTCCCCGTCGACAGCTCGCGTCCGATCACGAGCGCCGCGCGACCGGTGACCGCCGGGAACGCCGAGCCGATCGCGATCTTGATCTCCTCGGCGGCCTTCTCCCCGATCGCGACGCCGTAGGTCGCGCGGAGGTGCTCCTGGATCGCGGCGTCCAGATCGAAGCCTCCCACGGCCACGCCGTGCCCCGAGACGACGCCGCCCATCGAGACCACCGCCATCTCGGAACGAGCTCCCCCGATGTCGACGATCAGGTGCCCCACGGGCTCGTGGATCGGGAGGCCCGCCCCGATCGCGGCGGCGAGCGCCTCCTCGACGAGCGTGACCTGCTTGCCTCCGCTCGACGTGATCGCTTCCTCGAGCGCGCGCTTCTCGACGCCCGAGCTCTCGGACGGGATGCAGACCAGCACGCGCGGCTTGGGGAACCGTCCGGGCGCGACGCGCCGCAGGACGGATCCGAGGTACCGCTGCGTCAGCTCGAACTCGGTGACGGTGCCTTCCCGGAGCGGCCGGATCGCGACGACGCTCCCTGAATCGCCGCCGATCAGGTCCCAGGCCTCGTTGCCCGTCGCGACGACGGCGCCGGTCGCGGTGTGGAGCGCGACGATCGTCGGCTGATCGAACACGATGCCTTCGCCCTGCCGGTACACGAGGGTGTTCGCGGTCCCCAGGTCGATCGCGAGGTCCCGTCCCATCAGGCTCCCATCACCCAGTGACCCTCGCCCGAGGCGAGGAGTTCCTTCTTCCAGATCGGGACGTCGTGCTTGAGCTGTTCGATCCCCTCGCGGCACGCGTCGAACGCCTCGGCCCGGTGCGCCGCGGAGACGGCGACGACCACGCTCGCGTCCCCCACGTCCAGGTCGCCCGTGCGGTGCAACAGCGCGACCCTCCGCAGCGGCCATCGGTGCAGGAGCTCATCCGCGATCGCGCGGAGCCGGTCGACCGCGACCTCGTCCCACGACTCGTATCGCAGGCTCGTCACCGTCGCGCCGTCGGCACCCGAGTCCCGGACGGTCCCGATGAAGACGCAGGTGCCACCCGCCGAAGGATCGGCGATGAACGCGAGGGCTTCGTCGACGGACACCGGTTCGGCCGAGACGCGAACGAGCGTGGTGGCGTCGGACACGACGCCCATCGTAGCGCGGGTCCGTCGTACGCTTGAGCACATGAGCGACGTCCCCGGTTTCCCGTTCGGGATGGATCCCGACGAGCTGCGCGACGCGCCCCTGTTCCGTGAGCTGCAGCGCGTCATGGCTTCGTCCTCAGGACCGATCAACTGGGAGCTCGCGCGTCAGGTCGGGATCGCGACCGCGCTCGAGTCGGGGGCGGATGCCGAGCCGAGTGACGAGGACCGTCGGATCCTGGAGGAGGCGGTCCGGGTCGCCGAGCTCCAGGTGACGTCGTTCACCGGCATGGAGGCCCCCGCCGAGGTCGCGACCGCCCGCCCGATCCGACGCGCCGAGTGGGTGAGCGCGAACACGGGGGGGCTGCGCGGGCTGCTCGAGCCGGCGGCGACACGGATGGGCGATGCGCTCGAACGAGCGATGCGGGAGCAGCTCCCGGAGGGTTCCGCGCCGATGGTGGGGCTGCTGAGCCAGCTCGGGCCGCTCCTGCAGGGCACCCAGGTCGGGCAGGTGCTCGGCTTCCTCGCGACGCGCGTGCTCGGCCAGTACGACATCGCGGTTCCGCGCGAGGGCGGGACGGGCTCGCTGCTGTTCGTCGTCCCGAACCTCGCCGCGTTCGAGCACGACTGGTCGCTCGACCCGGTCGAGTTCCGAACCTCCGTCGCGCTGCACGAGGTGACGCACAGGATCGAGTTCGCGCGCGCGTGGATGCCCGCCCGCTTCCGGGATCTGGTCGACGACTTCCTCTCGACCCTCACGATCGACGTGAGCGCGATCCAAGAGCGCTTCGCGTCGATCGACCCGGCGGATCCTGAGGCGGTGCAGCAGGCGTTCGGGGTCGAGGAC
>JBKOUM010000051.1:0-9104 GCA_046723385.1 Actinomycetota bacterium | reverse complement strand
AGCGAAGACCATCCCCCCGCATAAGCCGTTCGATGCATCACCGATCGGCACGGTCACGACACCGGGGATCCCGATCCGACGGACCGGAACGTGAGGGAACAGGTTCGGGAACCGGAAACCAGATCCACTCGGGGTGAACCCAGTGATCGAGCCGGATATCGATGGCATGTCGCTCACCTCGAGGCAGCATGGCACTCGACGGAAGGATCGTCTGAGGTAGGTCGCCCCGCTGTAAGTCCATCGGCTGACTCGGTTGACGGGAACGAAGAGTCCACCCTGAGGACTTCGGGATCCAAGGGGGAACGATGACCGGTTGGTTGCCCTATCTCGGTGATGTCCTCGGCGGTGTCGCCTCTTCTGATTCGGCCGAGCAACGAGAGATGTGGAACCGCTTGTTGCTCGACGGAGCCCAAGAGGCCTGGAAGAACGCCCGCCAGCCGGTGCACGACCAACTGCAGGCGGCGCTGGGAAAGGGAGACTTGATCGCTCCGGGAGTCACGCTCTACGAGATCGATCTGAGACTCGGGGATGTCGCGCTTGCCCGTGCCGCGGGCTCGTCGTCCGCCGCCGGACACATCCCGCTGCAGTTCCGCCTCGGGCCCGATCTGATCATCGCGAAGTCCACCACGCCGAGCATCTTCGGCTCGGACTTCGACCCGAAGCTCAGCATCGACTTCGCCGTGTTGATCGACTTCTCCCTCGTGGTGCAGGCGGAAGAGATGACCATCGGCCTTGAGGTGGGCTCTGCCCACACCACGGGGAAGGACTTCGAGGGGAACCCCCACCTGGATTCTCAGAACTGGGTGAGCGACATCGCCAAGTTCTTCATGGGCACGGTCAGCCCGTGGTTCGGAGGGCCGGATTACGTCGCGTTGGTTGAAGAGGCGATCGGCCAGTACGACTTCGCGTCGGTCATGAACAAGGCTCTCCAACCAGTGAACGACAAGCTCGGTGAGTTGGCGAAACAAGGCATGGGAAGCATCATCGCCATGTTCCCGGACGCGACCCTTCCGTCGGGTCTGTCCCCCAAGGCCCTCTCGCTGGGGGGCTCGTCGACAACAACCGAGGCAACGCCGCTGATGGTCTTGGCTCAGCCCGTGACCGGCGACGGAGTCGTGCGAGGTTCGATCCACTGGCCGCTCTCGAGTGGCCAACCAGAGCTGGATCCACCGTTCGTCGGAGCATTCACGCTTTCCGCGACCGTCGACCGCGGCGCCGCCTCAGGTGAGTTCGCTCAGGCGGCGGACGTTACCCACCTCGCCAGCATGGATTACGTCCCGACCGAGACGGAGCACGTGGTGAACTATTCGCTCGTTGGTTTGCCGATCGATGAGGCGATCGAGTTGGAGTGCGCCGGCGTCGGGAGCGTGCGATGGAGCGGCGATGCCGGCAGCAAGATCCCCAGTCCGGAACGCGATGGCTGGAGCGGGCGAGTCACGATCCATCCAGCGCCCGAGATCGCCCACGAGTTCCGCGACGTTCGGTCACGATCGGGAGGGGAGGAGGTCGAACTGAACCCGCAACCGATCCCTCCTGGGCACTCGGTGCGGCTGGAGGAAGAGTTCCGGAAGGCGAGCCCTGCGGCCCAAGTCGAACTGAACCCGCAGCCAATCCCCCCCGGCAGGGGAACGGACGTGACTCGGGCGACGAGCGAGCTCCGGGTATCCGCAGCTTCCGAGTTCGAGAAGGCAAGGGAAGGACCGATCAGCCAAGAGAGCCCTGTCAAGGTCTCCGAGATCCAAGTTCAAGACCCGTCGGGCCAGGGTGTGGTCCAGGGGATCAACTTCGTGGTGCATTTCCTTGATCGCCCCAGATGACGCAAGCTGGGCGTGAACGACAGGCACGAGGCCAGGCTCGCCGACCGGGTCGAGATCCGCTACCAGGACCACCGAACGAGGAGGAGGCGATGTCCCCACAATCGTCCAGCCGGCCGAAGGCGAGTGATGCGAGGCGCGCAGCCGCGCCCGCAACGAGCAACCAGACCGACGCCGCGGTCGACCTGATGCTCCGAGCCGGTCACGCCCAGGTCGCGGCGATGACAGCCGCAAGCACCTTCTGGTCTGGCTGGGCTCAGACGGCCGACCGATACGCGCAGGCTCTTGGGACCGAGATCTGCGACCTCCTGGAGGGCAGAACGGCCTCAGATGAAGCCGGAGTGCGCTTCGCCGACGCGACGAGTGCGTACCTGCGAGAACTGAATGACCTTCCGCGCAAGGCAGCCGACCACTTCAGCGAGCAGATCGCGAAGGAACCGAGGAACAAGGCCCCTCGCACGAGACGCGGGCGGGCGAAGGCGTGAGGCTGCTCATCAGCCGAGTCCGGTGAACGCTGGATCCGCGCTCGATGTTGGCGGCGTTTGGGATCTCCCCACCCACCTCGGCCTCAGTGCAGATATCCGTCGGTTGAACGCGACGATCGCGTCCTGGGCGGACAGCGTGGCGGAGGAAGTTCGTCCCTTCCTCGAGCGCCAACTGTCGGGTCGCGCCAAACGCTACCGACCGGTGACGACCTTCGCGTGTCACCGGGCGATGCAAACGCGGCGTCCTCCTGACGAGGTCGTCCGCTCTGCCGCCGCCGTCGAGCTGGTGCACAACGTCTCGTTGATCATCGACGACATCCTCGACAGGTCGCGCTCCCGGCGCGGGATGACGTCGCTGCACTGCCGCTTCGGCTTCCTGCCGGCATTGATGACGTCCGGCTACTTGAGCTTCTCCGCCACGGCCCTCGTGGCTGACGATCCCTACAGCGTTCGGCTCCTCGCGGAGCTGATGGAGCGACTTGCGGTGGCTGAATGCGCCCAATGGCGACTGCGACGTCAGCCCCTCGGGGTGGAAGACTGGCGGGCTATCGCGGGAGAGGACACAGGATCGATGTTCGAGGTTTGCGCCCGACTCGGGACCCGCGACCGCCGGCTCGCGAGATTCGGGCAACTTCTCGGCCTGCTGTACCACGGTTGTGACGACGTAGCCGATGTGCGCGGGTGCGCAGCGCTTGGAGGTGGGAGCGAGAAGGACATCGCCGACGGGATCCTCACACTTCCCGCCGCGCTCGCGATCCGTCGCCCGGACGCCGCGCGCCTCTTCGCCCGCAAAGACGCCATCGAGGCATTCACCGAACGGCTGATCGACACCCTCGATGACGCGGAGGATTACCTTGACCGGATCGCGATCGAGGCGCAGGACGAAGCTCGCGAACACGCTCGCTCCCCCGCGCGCCTGCTCGACCTCATCGCTTTCACGCGCGAACTGTCACGCAGTGAATAGGTGAAGTCGTGCCGCGTTCGATCGCTGTTCTGAGCACGCGCTGGAGGCTCATCGAGGTGTGATGCAACTGCTTTAGGCCGGAGACCCGGCAGACCACACGAAACGTTCGTGCGACGGTCATAGGCGGCGACCGATCGTTTCGAGGCTGGATCGTGAGCGGGTTGGTAAGCCGTGGGTAGATGCCAGAAGGCTGTCCTTCATGGCTGACTGCCGGCAGTGGGCCGACCGATCGGTCTTGGTCTGCAAGGCCTGGGCGGAGGAGAAGCGCCAAGAGTGCCTGGAATGGGGCGACGAAGGCCATCGGGAGTGTTCCGAGTGGGAGGAAGAGCGATACAAGGACTGCTGTGACTGGGCGCCCTGCTCCTGGGTGTGCGATGCATGGGTGTGGGTCTCCTCGTGGGTCTGTAAAGCCTGGTACTGGGTGGCGAAGTGGGTCTGCTACGGATGGACCTGGGTCGTCACCGCTGTCTGCGTGGCGTGGGGCTGGGTCACCGTCACCGCGTGCGGGCTGTGGTCGATCATCATCTGCGGCATCAAAGCGATCCTCGAGTGGATCGGGTCTCTGTTCGGTGGAGGCTCGAAGGAGCGACCTCGGATCGAGCACGTCTTCGTCTTGATGCTCGAGAACCGCTCGTTCGATCATATGCTCGGGTTCTCAGGGATCCGCGGGATCGATGCGGAGACCGGTTCCTCGACGGCGATCGATGGCGTAGCCGTCGGTGCTGGATTCACGAACCCGGATCCGAACTCGCCCCAGCAGCCGGTGGACGTGCATCCAGGCGCCGCGTTCGCGATCGCCAGAGGCGTGAAGGACCCCGGGCACGAGTTCGACAACGTGCTCCTCCAGCTCACTTCGCAGACCACCTACGCCCCCGGGAGCCCATATCCGCTCCCGCAGTCGCCCGATTCGAACCGGGGTTTCGTCGCTTCGTACACGGATCGAGGGTCCTCTGCGCCGCGAAGCATCATGGACTGCTTCACCCCTGAGCAGCTCCCGGTTCTCACGGCACTCGCCCGTGAGTTCGCCGTCTGCGATGCCTGGTTCAGCTCGCTGCCCGGTCCGACCTTCCCGAATCGGTTCTTCGTGCATGCAGCCTCCTCGGGCGGACTCGACGACTCGCCGGCAGGCTGGGAGGTCGGCGTGAACACCCTGCTGGACGGGTTCCGGTTCAACAACGGCACCGTCTTCGAAGCCCTCGATGTCAAGTGCATCGACTGGGAAGTCGTCGAGGGCGACGAGTTCCCAGCGGTCGGCTCGTTCGCAGGGATGACGTTCAACCGCGTGGTCCGCAACCGCTTCACCGACTTCGACGACTTCATCGGGCGGCTCGGCGAAGGAGGTGATGCTCCCCCATACGTCTTCATCGAGCCCGACTATGGAAACGTCTTGCCGCTGACGAGCGAGGACTTCACATGCGGCAACTCCCAGCACCCTCTGGATGATGTGACTGCTGGCGAGCGGCTGATCAAGGACACCTACGAGGCCATACGGAACTCATCCCTATGGCCCTCGAGTCTCTTGATCGTCACATGGGATGAGCACGGTGGCTTCTACGATCATGCTCGGCCAGGGCCTGCCGTACCCCCAGGCGACGGTGTGAGCGCCTCCGGGAACGTCAAACACGGGTTCAGGTTCGATCAACTGGGCGTTCGAGTGCCCGCGGTCATCATCTCTCCGCTCATCCCTCGGAACACGATCGATCACACCGTGTACGACCACTCTTCGATCCCGGCGACGCTGGAGCGGAACTTCGGGTTCGACCCCTTGACCGATCGGGACGCCAAAGCGAACGACGTCCTGCACCTCTTGAGCTTGCAGAGCCCGAGAGTGAGTAACGCGGAAGCGCCCGAGCGGCTCCCCGAGGCTGCGGCTTCAGGTTTCCGTTGCATCGGGATCTTCGATCTCATCGAGGACACGCTTCTCCAGGAGCTTGCGACGGCCAAGCATCAGGGGACGACCGGAGACGGACCCGTCGCCGACGGTGATAACCGCTCCGAACCAGCCAGGCGCCATCGACGTCGCCCGCGGCAAGCCCGCCCGAAGAGGGAGGAGCGAGATCAGGCTCGGCGTGACCGAGCCAGGGAGGCCAAGGCTTCGATCCCGCCCGACGTGCGAGCGATCGAGATGGCCGCGGTCCTTCGTGAGATCTCGATGCTCCGGCGGTGGGATGCGCACGGCCGGCTCGACGTGCTCGAGCGGTACCTCCAACGCTCCACCGAGGAGGAAGTTCGGAACTACATCGCTCGCCTCCGTGGCACCATCCGAGCTCGGAACGGCGACCCAACGACGATCTCGCGAGAACTCGAGGGTCAACAGGAAGGATCGACATGAGCGGACGGCAGCACTGTCACTGAGTACCGATCACGATCGCCGTGCTCGTGGGGCTCGGCCTGTTGGTCTCGTGGGTGCTCCTTCGGTAGACGGGCACCTCGAGAAGCTCGGAGCGTCCACGCGCTTGGATGCGGTGCGTCGCATGCTGCGCGATGAGATCGGACCTCCGGTTCCCGGTCGGCGGCGTCTGTGTCACACCCCGCGCGTACCTTATGGACGCGGCGTCTTGGGTTGCCCCTAGCGACTCTCCACCCCGGCGCGCCGCGGTCGAACTCGGCCCGAAGTGCTTCCGATGAAGACGCATGCCAACAGCAAGAGGACCCGTATGCCCATCCGGCCGTCGCAACACCAGCTGGTACCGGTCACGGTTGAGAGAGTGGCGCGCTGTCTGAGGAGCGCAGAGCTGTGCCACCGAGTGCTTGGCGAGGTCGCGCAGGAGGCGCAGACGACCTCCAAGAGATGGGTATGGACGGGGGTCGCGTGCAGCGCGATCGTCACGCTCGGCGTTTGGCCGACCATCGCGGCGTCAAGTGCATGGCCGGCGATCGCAGCCGTTTCCCTGGTGGCCTTCGTCTCCGCGCTCGCGGCTGCGATCCCGAAGCTGCTCGGGTACGACGAGACCGCCAGGGAGGCTGCCTCGCTTCAATCTGCCTACGGACACATGATCGGCGAGCTCACGGATCTCCTGTCAGCGATGAGACAACCCTCGCCGCCGGCGTACGTCCAGACCGCCGCGAGGCGAACGGTGGCTGCGTTCGAGGAGCTGAAGAGCCGGAAGGACTCGTTGACCCTTGCGGGGACACGAGCGCAGCTCAGGTCGGAACTCGCTTGATGCCGTCGAAACTCGGTCCCCGGGTTAGGTGATCCGTGTCGTTCGCGCTTGCTCGCACCCGACGAGGGTGTTCATCGCGACGCTCAGCGATCACCTCGAACCACGCCACGCTGGGAGGATGTCCGCCGCCGGATCGAAGGTGAGCCTGCTGAGACGTGATCCGTTGGGTCGCATCTTGTAGATCTCCCAGTTGCCGGTGCGGTTCGACTCGAACGCGATCCACCGGCCGTTCGCCGACCATGACGGGTCCCGGTCGCGAGCGCCGTTGAACGTCAACCGCCGGCGGTGCCGACCATCCGCACGCATGACCCAGATCTCGTCGTTCCCGGACCGGTCGCTCACGAACGCGATGCGAGGCCCGGTCGGAGACCAGCACGGCGTCCGGTCGAAGCCGGGTGCGCGGAGCCCTCGAACGTCCGACCCGTTCGATCGCATCACGTAGATGTCGCTCGATCCCGCCCGGATGCTGCGGAACGCGATGCGGCGTCCGTTCGCGGACCACGTCGGCGTACCGTCGTACGACCGATTCCGCGTGAGGTTGACCTCCCTCGAGCCATCGGCACGCATCGAGAAGATGTCGAAGTTCCCGGTTCGGAGGCTCTCGAAGACGATCCTGCGGCCGTTCGGCGACCACTCCGGACAGCAGTCCTCCACGGCGGCGAACGTGAGACGGCGGACGTGCGAGCCGTCCACGCGCATCCGATAGATGTCCGGGTTGCCCGCCCGCGAGGACATGAACGCCAGATAGCGGCCAGCGGGAGCCCACGTGGGGAAGCGGTTCCCCGCCGCCGTGCTCGTGATCCTCTTGAGGTTCGAGCCGTCCCCGTTCATCAGCCACAATTCCCAGCCGCCCGCCCTGTTGCTCGAGAAAGCGATGCGGGCCGGGTGAGCGCCGGCGGCGACCGGCGTCCCGACCGCGGCGAGGACGGTGATGAGCGCGACAGCGACGCCTCGACCGATCGCCACGGCTGTTCGTCCTCCTGGATCCCGCTACGAGCCGATCGTGAACCGATACATGTGATAGCCGTTGTCACTCACGTAGAGGCGACCCTGGCCGTCGAAGGCGAGATAGTCCGGACCCTGGAACCCGGCGGGCGTGTCCGAGCCGTTCGTCACGACCACGCACTGACTCCCGTCACCCTTCATCCGCACGACGCGCCTGTTGCCGGTGTCCGCGACGTAGAGCCAAGTCCCGGCCGGATCCCAGGCGACCCCGGTCGGCGAGCGCAGCGCGACGCCGCCGCACGTGGGCCGCACGGGACCCAGGCTCGTACGGTTGGGCACGTCCCACCGTGCGATCCGGTTGTTCCCGACGTCCGCGATCCAGGCCGTGGAGCCCTTCACCGCGATGCTGCGCGGTGCGCTCATCTGGTTCGAGGCGCCGCCGCACGAGCCCATGTACTCGATCGGCGCCGGCGTGGCTTGGTTCAGTGCGGAGGACACGGTGAAGACCTGCAGTCGGCAGTTGCCGGTATCGGTCGTGTAGACGTTGCCGTCGCCGGGCGCCGCGATGCCGAGACCACCACCCTTGAAAGCCCCCAGGGCCGATCCGGCGGTGCCGAACCGGTGCACGAACACCCCGTCGGTCGTCCACGCTTGCGCGTCGTGCGTATCCCCGACCCACAGGTAGCCGCTGCCGTAGGCGAGGCCCCGCGGATACGCGAAGCCCTTCGACTGGGCGCCCGGCGGCTCGCGCGACCCGAACTGGAGCTGCCACGCAGGACAGTTGCCGGCCGACCGGCAGGAGGACGATGTGTTGAACTTCTGCACGCGCTGCCCGAACGTCTCGATCACGAAGACCGACGAGCCGGCGACGGCCACGGCGTTGTTCTGGTTGTAGCCGCCGTCCGGCGGCGGTTCGGGACCGGTCGCCCAGCTCAACGGCGCGGCATCGGGCGTGAACTTGTAGATCTGATGCCCCGTCCAGGTGTCGCCGGTCCGCGGGTCCGGGTGCCGCTCGCCCCAGGTGTCACCGGTGTAGATGTTGCCGTTCCCATCGACCGCCGGGAACCGGATCGAGTCGAACCTGGCGTTGCCGGACGACGTCCCGGTCCCGTCGACCTCGTTCCACGACGCGACGAGGTTCCCGGTCGGGTAGTCGAACTTGTAGACCTTGTTCTTGTAGGCGCTGACCGTGATCACGTCGCCGTTCCGAGGATCGACGTCCAGCCCGCGCGGATCGTTCATGTCGAGGGTGCGGTCCATCATGCCCAGGTACTTGCCGGCGCGGCTGAACACGTCCACCGAGCTGTAGTAATTCTCCACGACGTAGATATCGCCCTGGCCGTCGCCGTTCCAGTCACGCCCGCCGGCGATGCCGCGCGGCTTGGCCGAGCCGAGTCCGGTCGCGGCCTTCCACCCCGACCAGTCGAACTGGAACAGGAAGTTGCCGGAGTGCGTGTACACGTAGACCTGGTTGCATCGCGGGTCCGAGACGTAGAGGTTGCCGTTGTCCGGGTTCACCCAGATGTGCGTCGGGATCAGCATCTGCCCGTTCCCACAGCCGCGCGGCCAGTTGTGGCCGGGGTGCGCCGCGTCGGTGCCGCTCCCTCCGAGCCCGATCGTCTGCAGCCACTGTCCCGTGTAGCTGAACTGCACGATCCGCTCGTTCCCCTGGTCGGCGACCCAGAAGGACGCGCGACCGCTCCCGTCGAGGTCGGTGACGTCGGTCTCGACG
>JBKOUM010000183.1:0-13304 GCA_046723385.1 Actinomycetota bacterium | reverse complement strand
GCGTCGCGGAGCCCCGCGGCCTGCTCCTCCACCCGCGTCAGGTCGTAGACGTAGGCCGGCGTCCCTGGCGGCGAGCGAGCTCCTCGGCGTCGCGGCCCGCGATCCTCAGGTGCCCGTCGCTGACGTCGAGGCCGGGACGTGACCACCACGTTCGAGCGAGCTCGGCGACCATCCGCCGCAGCGTACCCGGCGCGTCAGTTCGCGTTCGCCGAGGAAGGTGACCCGGCGTCGGCCGCCATCGAGTCGCGGAGCGCCATGAGCGACGCGACGATCCCGAGGACGCCGCCGATCGCGGAGACCCAGAGCCCGAGCTCCACGGTCGCGCCTGCCTCGACGTCGTCGGTTCGCAGGACGCCCCACACACACGCCAGGGTGAGGACGACGGCGCAGACCGTCATCAGTGCTCCCATCGCGCGCCGGATCGCCTGATCCGAGATCAGGACGTAGGCGACGCCGAACGCGAACAGGCCGATCGCCGTCGCGAGCGCGAGCCGCCCGGAGATGTCCGCGACGCCGTGGTAGAGCGTGGTGTCGCTCGTCCACCAGTCCGAGTAGATGCCGAGCAACGCGACGATGCCGGCCACGGCACCCCCGATGCCGGCGTAGTTCAGCTTGCTGCCCATCGGAGCGATCCCCTCCATCGGCTGGAACGCCGAGATGCTCCCCCGGCAGAGCTCCCGGTGCAATGACCTGGGTATCGCTGCGATCCGCCACCCTCAAGCTTGCGCCGCGTCGTCGGCTGGCATCTGAGAGCCGCAACTACAGGTTTCGGTTGGCGTAGCGTCCATACCTCCAGACGGTGAGCGAAACGACGACCGAGCGGCGGCACGAGCTGGAGGAGCTCTTCAGGACCGACGGCGCGAGACTGTGGCGCGCCCTGTTGGCGTTCGCCGCCGATCCGGACGTCGCGAGCGAGGCTCGAGCAGAGGCGTTCGCGCAAGCGCTCGCTCACCAGGAGCAGCTGCGATCCGCGGCCGCGTGGGTCTGGACGACGAGCTTCCGTGTCGCGAGAGGCATCCTGAAGGAGCGGAATCAACCGGTGAAGCCATCCGGCGCGGAGACGCAGTACGAGCTCCCCGACCCGATCCGGGACCTCGTGGCGGCCTTGGCCACGCTGCCCCCGAAGCAACGTCTGGCGATCGTCCTGCACGACTACGCAGATCGGCCGACCGGCGAGGTGGCCGCGATCCTCGGCTCGACGCGGGCCACCGTTCACGTCCACCTGAGCGCCGCTCGAAGGCGACTCCGGCCTCTCCTGGAGGAGCGAACCGATGCGTGAAGACCTCTCCGCCCTGGACGATCTCGCCGCGCCCGACGATTGGCGGGCGATCGAACGACGGATGCCCGCTCGTCCGCCGACCGAATCCGGAAGAACCAGGCGCCGAGTCATCGCGGCCTTCACGGCGATCGTGGTCGCGGTCGCGGCTGGAGCCTTGCTGGTCACACGGTTCGACCGATCGACACCGCTGGATCAGACGCCCACCCCTGCCCCATCCCCGGCGCCGCCGGTGCAACCCGCCGGTGCCGAGGGCACGCTCCTGTTCCCGGAGATCGATCCGAACTCGTACCTCGAGATGCAGGCACGGGCCGACGGCGAAGGGCACGCGCCTCAGTACGTCCTGGAACCAGATGCGCTCGTCGACCGCTTCATCGAGACGGTGATGGGCTGGTACCCGGTGCCAGATATGACCCTCGAGACGGTCCCGGGAGGTGAGCGCGGCGAGACCATCGCCAGCGTCACGAACCCGAAGTTGGGCGTCACCGCGACCATCACGCTCATCCAGCCGGTGAGAACGGGCGAGGGTGGCGTATGGGGTGTCGGATCCGTCGCGACCGAAGGAGCGACGATCGACGCTCAGCCTGGCCAGGTCGTCCTGGAAGGATCCTCGATGGAGGGCCAGATCCACATGCCCGAAGGCGAGCACGCGGCGTGGGGATACGTGCTGGGTGACACGAACGGCGAGCACCCATGCTTCGCGGCCGGGGGCAACACGATCGACGGTACGGACGTCTCACTCGTCCCTCGCGTGCCTTCGGACGCCTCCTCAGGTATGGAGTGCGGAACGGAAGAGGGCGGGTACCTCTGGTTCGGGACTCGATCGTTCCGGTTCGAGTCCGGCGGATGCGGCCCCTTGTGCGGCGACAGCTCGCCCTGGGGGCTCGTGACGATCGTGCCGATCTTGGTGTCACTTCCAGAGAATCAGCTCGCCGCGGGCCTTTCCACGTACACGTCGCCGATCGGATGGAAGTTCGACTACCCCGATCGATGGTCCATCTCGACCACCGGGGACTCCGTCGTTCTCTCAAACCCGGACGGATCCGGGGCCGAGACGGTTCGGCTCTCGATCTCTCAACTCGACGTGGGCTTGCTCGACCTCGCCGACCACGACTCATCGTTCCCGTTGGATGACGCTGACTTCATCGCGCACCCAGAGGGCGATCGTGTCGCCGAGTATCAGGGCAACGGTGTGCGCTACCGAGCCACCTTGTCGGTGGGAGCAGACGCAAGTCAGGCGGACATCGACCGGATGAACAGGGTGGTCTCCTCGATCCGCTTCCCCTCGATCGGAGAGGGGGAAGACCGCGGGATCTGGCACTCGCTCGGGGTCCGCGGCTACGAAGCGGGGATCGGGACCCCCGCCTTCCTCTCCGACGTCGATCTCGGGTACCTCGTGCGTGCTCCGGCAGGCGTCTATGCGCTCGGACCCAACATCGAGAGTTGCGGAGAAGGCGAGAACACCACGTGGGACGCCTCCGCTCGGCAGATCCTGTTCGAGTGCCCGAACGGACCTGATGTCCGCTACGAACTCGACGGGAGTCCCCTCCCCGGGAACCCACCCGGCTACACCGACGCTCTCTACGTCTACCGTGTGATCGTCGCTTGGGATGGAACGTTCCTGGTCACGCTTTCGCAACCGATCGCTGTAGATCCGGGCCCCTTGTGGTGGAGGTGATCGGATTTGAACCGACGACCCCTGCGTTGCGAACGCAGTGCTCTACCGGGCTGAGCTACACCCCCGTGTCCGAGGACGCAGCGTAGCAGAGGGCTTGGACCCGCCGGCTCAGGCCGGATGGGACCGGAGCGCCTCCGCGTGGCGCTCCAGCGCGTCGTGCAGATCCCGCTGGACGAAGGCGATCGACAGGTCGCCTCGGGTCTTCTCGATCAAGGACCGGGCGACGTCGGTCGACCGCCGGAGGTTCATCGTGATCGCGTCCGGATAGTCCATCGTGACGAGCACGCCGTACATGTCCTCCATCGCATCCAGCGTCGTCTCGGCTCGCGCGACATCGCCGGTCCGGAGGAGATCCAGGATGTGCCGCCGTCCCTCGCCGATCGTCTCGGCGAGCCCGTTCAGGTACGGCGCGTCGCCAACCCCGAGCTCGTCGGGAAGCGGCAGCTCCTCGCCGGCGACGAGCGCGCGCGTGAGGTTCGCCTCCGCGTACTCCTTCTCTGCGTCCAAGAGGTAGCCGGCGAAGCGGACGTCGGGATGGTCGGTCACCCCACTCATCCCTTCGTCGAGCGCCGCGCGCGACTCTGCGATCAGCGACCGTGCGGTTTCGAACTCCCCCCGGTGCACCGCACGGATCGCGTTGGCGGACGCACGGATCGATCGCCGAGCGGCGGGCAACGCGCGTTCGCGGGCGGAGGTCTTGGCGTCGAAGCGTTCATGGAGCGCGTTGGAGAGGGCGTCCAGATCCACGCCGGTCAGACGCCGACCGACGACGCTTCGCGGACGACAACGTGCACGGGCTCGTCTTCGAACATGTTGAACGAGCCGTCGTCCGCGGCGGACTCGGGGGCGGCGAGGTCCACGAACCGCGGGATCTCGATGGGTTCCCGCTGGACCGTTGGGATCGGATGAACCGGCCGGCGCTGGTGGACGGTCCGGCCCTTCATCGACAGCAACGCCCACATGTAGACGAGGAGCACGGCCCCGAGCCCGGCGGTGACGTACCAGACCTGGCGGAGCGGTGGAACGAGTCCCATCAGGAACGAGAGCGCGATCAGCTCGAGGAGCGCGACGAAGATCTTGCGGCGGCGATCGCGGGCACGGGCGCGGCGGCGATCGTCGGGGCCGAGGAACCGAACGCCTTTGCGCGGGGTCACGATCCAGCGACCGGTCGTCCCGTGCACCTCAGCGTTGGCCAACAGTTCCATCCTGTGCTCGAAGTCGTTCACCGACCGCGACTCGGAGCTGGGCCTCCGTCGGCCCCACGGCACCAAGAACGCGGCCCACATGATGCCTAACGCGGCGAGGACCATCCACTCCACGTCCCAGCCTCCTGCCTGGCGGACCCCGGATCCGGCACTACATCTGGGCTGGGACGGGACCGTAGCACCACATCTAGTGCTCGGAAAGCACATCCGTGTGATTCGATCCACCCGCCGTTCTCGCGCGGCCCCGGTCCGTTCGCCGGGATCTAGGCCTCGGCGCGGTAGTCGCCGGACTTCCCACCCGACTTGGAGAGCAGGCGGACCCCGTCGATCCGTGCCGCACGGTCGAACGCCTTCGCCGTGTCGTAGAGCGACAGCGCCGCAACGCTCGCGGCGGTGAGCGCCTCCATCTCGACGCCCGTGCGATCGAACGCGCGGACGGTCACGGCGACGCGGATCCGGCCGGCCGGACGATCCGGTTCGACGACCACCTCGGCGCCGGTGACGCGGAGCGGGTGGCAGTGCGGCAGGAGATCGGGCGTTCGCTTGACGCCCATCATCCCGGCGACCTTCGCGGTCTCGAGCGGTGAGCCCTTCTTGGTCCCTGCGACGAGCTCCGCGATGGCCTCGGGGGTGGTCACGAGCCAGGCCTCGGCGACCGCCTCGCGCGCGGTCTCCGGCTTGGCGCCGACCTCGACGATCCGGGTGACACCGTCGGCGCCGGTCTGGTCCGACACCTCAATCCTCGGACGACCGGAAGAGCCGGACCCGCACCCGCTCGCCGGCACCGGCGCGCTCGACGCCGGGGGCCAGGAGCGCGAGCCCGTTCGCGCGCGCGACGGTCGCGATCAGGTTGGAGCCGCGGCCGCCCGCCGGGGTCGCCGTCCAACCGTCGGAGCCACGGGAGACCTCGACGCGGGCGAACACGCTTTTGTCCCTTGGGCCGCCGATCTCGCCGGTCAGCGTCGCGGTGATCTCGGGGCGGTCCAGGTTGGTGCGCCCCATCATCTTGAGGATGGCCGGACGAACGAACATCTCGAAGCTCACGAAGACGCTCACGGGGTTGCCGGGGAGACCGAAGAACGGCTTGCCCTCGACGAAGCCGAACCCCTGCGGCATCCCCGGCTGCAATGCCACCTTGTAGAAGTCGATGTCGCCGCGCTTGAAGACCGCCTTCTTGACGACGTCGCGCTCCCCGACCGAGACACCGCCGGAGGACACGAACGCGTCGGCCTGGATCTCGAAGTTGAACACGGTGTCCTTGAGGGAGTCGGGATCGTCCTTGACGATCCCGGCGAGCACGGGGATCGCTCCGGACTCCCGGAGCGATCCGAAGATCGTGTACGCGTTGGAGTCGCGCACCTGACCGAAGTGCGGAGCCTCGGTCGGCGGGATCAGCTCGTCGCCGGTCGAGAGCACGATCACGCGCGGACGCGGATGCACGAGCGGATGCGGAACGCCGGCGTTCGCGAGCAGCCCCAGCTCGCCCGCGCTGAGGCGCTTGCCGGCGGGGACGAGGACGTCGCCTTCGTGGACATCCTCGCCGCGCGGCCGGACGTGGCGCCCTTCCGCGACCGCCTCGAAGACCTGGACCAGGTCGTGATCGCGAGCATCGGTGTTCTCCGTGGGGACGACGGCGTCCGCGCCGGCCGGGATGGGCGCGCCCGTCGCGATCGCGACGGCCTCGCCCATCCCGACCGTCGCCTCCGGCCGCTGCCCGATCAACGCGTTCCCCACGACCTTGAGCTCGGTCGGGTTCGCGGGCGTGGCTCCGACGTTGTCGGAGCCACGAACCGCGAACCCGTCCATCGCCGACGACGCGAACTCCGGCAGGTCCACACTGGAGACGATGTCGGCCGCCGCCACGCACCCGTACGCGTCGGTGAGCGGCAGCTCGATCGGCGGGAGCGGTTCGATCCGGGAGAGCACGCGCTCGCGTGCCTCCTCCAGGGGGATCAGGCCCTGGGCGGAATCGTGATCGTGGACGTGCCGCTCGGACATGCGGGGAGTCTACTCAGGCGTTCGGTCGGACCTATCGGTCGGACCTATCGGCCGAACCTGCGACGACTCAGACGAGCTTCGCCCGCTGGACGAACTCGGCGAGCCACGTCCGGAACTCCGGCCCCAGGTCCTCGCGCTCGGCCGCGAGCTCGACGGTCGCTTTCAAGTAGTCGAGCGGGTTCCCGACGTCGTAGCGCCCGCCCTCGAACCGGTACGCGTACACGGCCTGCTCCTGGGCCAGGAGGTTGATCGCGTCGGTCAGCTGGATCTCGCCGCCGACGCCCGGCGTCGTCCGCCGGAGCGCGCCGAAGATCTCCGGCGTGAAGACGTAGCGTCCGATCGCCGCGAGGTTGGACGGCGCTTCTTCGGGCGAGGGCTTCTCGATGATCGAAAGGATCCGCACCAGGTCGTCTTCGAAGGATTCGGGCTCGATGCAGCCGTACATCGAGATGTCGCGCTTGCTGACCTCCATCGCCGCCAGCACGCTCCGCCCGAACCGGTCGTGCGCGCGGAGCATCTCCGCGAGCAGGGGCTCGTTCGGGTGGATCAGATCGTCCCCGAGCATCACGACGAACGGCTCGTCGCCGACGTGTGCCTGAGCGATCGACACGGCGTGACCCAGCCCGAGCGCCTCCTTCTGACGGATGTAATGGATCTCGGCCAACTCCGCGATCTGGCGGATCTTCTTGAGCTCGTCGAACTTGGACCTCTCCTCGAGGAACCGCTCCAGCTCGAGGTTCCGGTCGAAGTGATCCTCGATCTCGCGCTGACCTCGCCCGGTGACGATCAAGACGTCGTCGATCCCGGCGCGCGCAGCTTCCTCCACGACGAGCTGGATCGCAGGGACGTCGATCACGGGGAGCATGACCTTGGGCTGCGCCTTGGTCGCCGGGAGGAACCGCGTGCCCAGCCCGGCCGCCGGGATGACCGCCTTCCGTACCTTCATGGCTCCCCCCGTTACCCGCGGAACGCGAACGATACGCGCACGTGGCGCGAGCGCAAATCGTCGCACCGGCCTACGCCGCACGGCCGACGTTCGGGCCGTCGGTACACTTTGCCCAGGCCATGCCCACGTACGAGTACACCTGCCGCGATTGCGGTCACACCTTCGACATCGTCCAGAAGATGACGGACGAGCCGCTTACCGTCTGCCCCAACTGTGGCGGGCGGCTCCGGAAGGTGTTCGCGGTGCCGGCGATCGCGTTCAAGGGCTCCGGGTTCTACGCGACCGACCACGGCAAGAAGGCGAAGCGGCCGGACGAGGGCTCGGACAAGGCCAAGCCGGACAAGGACGTCAAGAAGCCGGCGGCCTCCGGCGACGGCAAGAGGGACGGATCGGCCACCAAGACGGAGTCGAAGAGCTCCACATCCGGCTCGGCGAAGGAAGGGAAGGACTCGTGACGACCGCGGAGATCGGGGTCTTCGGGGGCTCGGGGTTCTACGCGTTCCTGGAGGACCCGGAGGAGATCGCGGTCGACACGCCGTACGGCAAGCCGGCCGCCCCGGTCACGGTCGGGACCGTCGGCGGGCGCCGGGTTGCGTTCATCCCTCGGCACGGCGTCGACCACGAGTTCCCCCCGCACCGGGTCCCGTACCGCGCCAACGTCTGGGCGATGAAGGAGCTGGGCGCCACGCGGGTCTTCGGCCCGTCGGCGGCCGGGTCGCTCCGTCGCGACATCCCGCCGCGGACCTTCGTCGTGTGCGACCAGGCGATCGACTTCACGAAGTCGCGCGACACGACGTTCTACGACGGCCCCGTCACCACCCACGTCTCGTTCGCCGACCCGTACTGCCCGGTCCTGCGTCAGACGCTCGTGGACGCAGCGATGGAGACCGGGATCGAGCATCGCGTGGGCGGAACGATGGTCGTGATCGAGGGACCTCGATTCTCGACGCGCGCCGAGTCGAAGATGTTCGCGAACGTGGGCGGGGACGTGATCGGGATGACCCAGTTCCCCGAGGTCGCGCTCGCGAAGGAGCTGGAGTTGTGCTTCGCGAACGTGGCGCTCGTCACCGACTACGACGTGGGTGTGGACGGGATCGCGCCGGTCTCCCACGCCGAGGTGCTGAAGGTCTTCGGGGAGAACATCGATTCGCTCCGCGACCTTCTGTTCGCAGCGATCCCCAACGTGCCGGCGGATCGCGACGGCTGCGACTGTGCGAACGCGCTCGGCGGATCGGGCCATGACGGCGAATAGCGACGCGGCTCCTCTTCGCGGGCTCATCCCCGTATCCTCGTGACATGGCCCGGCAACTGATCCGCGTGGAGCTCGCGTTCGTCAGCGAAGAAGACCCAGAGCAGACCGGCGAGCGGATCCGCGAGTCGGTCGCGCTCATCGTCGGCCGTGACCGGCTCGAGGAGTTCCGCGTGCGGGCGCTGCCGCTCGACCCCAAGAAGAAGGACCACCTGCGACCGGTCGACTGACGTGACCCCGGTCACGGCCGGGACCCGCATCGCCACGTAGGTTCGCGGCCATGCAGATCCCTCGCGGGTTCTCCTTCCGACGGAAGCTCCCCAGGTCGTCCAAGGTCTTCCTCTCGATAGCCGCGGCGTGCGCCGTCACCTCGTTCCTGTTGGTACGCGGCGACGCGGCCCGGGCGGGTGGCGGCGTCGACCAGGGGCCGACGGTCGACGTGGTGGTGGCGTCCCACGACATCGACGCCGGCGCAACCCTCTCCTCCGATGACCTCCGCGTTGTCTCGATGCCCGCTGCGTACGCGCCACCGATGGCGATCTCATCCCTGAGCGAGGCCGTGGGCTTGGTGGTGGCCTCGGCGGTCCCGCGGGGCGAACCGCTGTCGAGCGCGAGGACCGGACGCAGCGTCCTCGCCGGCGCCGTGGGACCGGGCCGGCTCGTCGTGAGCGCCACGTTCGCGTCGATCCCGGACGGCTTGACCGCCGCCGATCGGGTCGACGCGTTCGCGACGTTCGGCGGGGCGCGCCCGTACACCGAGCTCGTAGGGGAAGAACTCCGAGTCCTCCGGATCGAGCCGGTCGACTCGGGGTTCGACGGCGATACGGGCACGGTGGTGACCCTCGACGTCGATGCCACCGCCGCGCGATTGCTGCTGCAGGCCGACGCGACGGGCACGCTCGCGCTTGTGGCGCTCGGCGCGGGGGGCGGTCCGACACCTTCTGCATCTCTCTCGCCCGGAGCGGTTCCGACCCCCGGATAGACTCAGCGCGCCTCCCGACCGGAAGGACGCGCAGTGACGATCTTCCAGGCGATCGTCCTGGGTCTGACCCAGGGCATCACCGAGTTCGCGCCCATCTCCAGCAGCGGACACCTGATCTTGGTCCCGTGGCTGTTCGGGTGGTCGATCGTGCAGGATCCAGCGCTCAACAAGACCTTCGACGTGGCCCTGCACATGGGGACGCTCCTGGGAGCGGTGATCTACTTCCGCAGCGACCTCTGGCGCTACGTCAAGGCGTGGGTCGCGTCGGTCGAAGCGCGCGCGATCCGGACGCCGGACGAACGATTCGCATGGGCGCTCGTGATCGGCACGATCCCCGGGGTGCTCGTGGGGGCGCTGTTCGAGACCACGATCGAAGACAAACTCGGCGAGCCCTGGTTGATCGCGACGATGCTCGCATGCTTCGGCGTCGTGCTGTACGTGGTCGACCGGGTCTGTCGCCAGGACCGGTCGTTCGAGACGGTCGGGCCGCGGACGGGCCTGTTCCTCGGGACCGCCCAGGCGCTCGCGCTGCAGCCTGGTGTGTCGCGATCGGGCGTGACGATCACGGCCGCGCGGCTGATCGGGATCGAGCGTGAGGCGGCCGCGCGGGCGTCGTTCCTGCTCGCGATCCCGATCATCGCCGGCGCCGGGCTCTACAAGTCGGTCGGCGTCGTGCAGGACGGGCTCCAGGGCTACGGACCGCAGTTCTTCTGGGGGTTCGTGGCCTCGGCCGCGAGCGGGTTCGTGGTGATCTGGTTCCTGCTCCGGTACCTGCGGCGCCACGACTTCCTGCTGTTCATGGTCTACCGGCTCGCGGTGGCCGCTGTAGTGTCGCTGCTGATCGCGACCGGCGTTCGCTCCGCGACGATCTGAGGATCAGACGCCGGCGAGGGTCATCTCGCCGATCAGGATCGACGGGGTCCCCACGCTCGAGAAGAACCGGAGATCGCTCCCGACGCCCGCGACGCCAGCGAGCATCTCGGGGAGCGTCGAGGCGATCGTCATCTCGCGAAGCGGCTCCCCCGTCGCGCCTCCTTCGATCCGGAGCCCGGTCGCGCCCACGCTGAACTCGCCGCTGATCGGGTTCGCCCCCGAGTGCGCACCGGACACGTCGCGGATCAACACGCCCCCGGCGGCCTTCGCCAGGAGCTCCTCGAAGGACAGATCGCCCGCATCCACGAAGAAGTTGGACGTCCCGACGCCGGGAGCGGACCGATAGCCGCCGCGCTTGGCGTTGCCGGTCGAGCGTTGTCCGTCGCCCGTGCGTCGCGCCGTGTACGTATCGTGGAGGAAGCCGTTCAGCGTGCCTCCGGTGAACAGCTCGGTCCGGCCGCTCGGGACGCCCTCCGAATCGAACGGGCACGCGCCCGGGCCGTCGAGACGGCGGCCGTCATCGACCAGGGTGAACACGGGTGACCCGACCTCCCGGCCGACCATGTCCGCGAAGAGCGAGCGGCCCTTGAGCACGTTCTCGGCGTTGAGCGCGCCGGCGAGCACGCCGAGGAAGTTGGACGCGGCGAACGGGTCGAGCACGACGGGCACCTTCGCGGTGGACGGCTTGGTCGCGCCGAGCATCGCGACCGCGCGGTCGACCGCCTCGTCGGCGACCGGTTCCCACGTGAGGGCGTCGAGCCCGCGTGTGATCACGTAGGAGAATCCGGTCTGGGTCTCCTCGCCCTCAACGGCGAGGGTCACCGCGAGCGCCCAGGCGTCGGTGCGGGCGTACTCGACGTCGACACCGGTGGTCGAGGCGATCGCGACCCGCGAGACCGTGTCGCCGACCTGCGCCAGGTCGACCTTGTCCACGCGCGGGTCTCGCGAGATCGTGTACCGCTCCAGGTCGAGCGCCATACGGACCTTGTCGTCGGCGCTCACGTTGGCGCTGTCCTCGCGGAAGATCTCCGGCATCGGGGCGATGGCCTCGGCGTTGGGGAGCCCGTTGTGCTCGTCGGGCTCGGCGAGCGCGGCGTTGTCCCGGGCTCGCCAGACCGCCTCCTCCGCCTCGTCGAGCGAGGGATCGGCCGCCCAGGCGTAGCCGAGGCGGCCGTCACGGATCACGCGGACCCCGAGTCCGCGTGACTCCGAGAACGTCATGCCCTCGACCTCGCCGCGGAGCGCGCTGACCTCGGTCTGTCGGCCCTCCTCGGCGTAGGCCTCGACCTGTTCGTCGCCGTCGGCGACACCGACCGCGGCGTGGACGAGCTCGCCGAGGTCAGGCACCCGTGCCCCCCACGGTGATCTTGGCGATCCTGAGGGTGGGCGAGCCGCTGCCGACCGGCGCCCCCTGGCCGTCCTTGCCGCAGACGCCTTCCCACGTCTCGAAGTCGCTCGCGACCGCGTCGACCGAGCTCATCACCTCGATCGCGCGACCGATCAGGTTCGCGCCGCGCACCGGCTTCGTGACCTCGCCGCTCTCGATCAGATAGCCCTCCGACACGCCGAACACGAAGTCGCCGGTCGCGGGGTTGACCTGTCCGCCGCCGAGCCCTCGAACGTAGACGCCGCGCTCGGTCGACCGGATCACCTCGTCGGGGTCCTCCTTGCCCGGGAGGATGTTCGTGTTCGTCATCCGGACGATCGGCGGGTGCGCGTAGGACTCGCGCCGCCCGTTCCCGGTCGGCTGGACGCCCATCTTGCGGGCGCGCAGCCGGTCCTGGAGGAAACCCTGCAAGACGCCGTCGCGGAACAGCTCGGTGCGCTGTGCCGGCTCTCCCTCGTCGTCGAAGTCGTACGAACCCCAGCCGTTCGCGATCGTCGCGTCGTCGACGCCGTCGATCAGCTCGCTCGCGCACCGCTCGCCGACCCGGCCGCGGTACACCGAGGCCTCCTTGTCGACGGCGTCCGCCTCGAGCGGATGGCCGACCGCCTCGTGGAACAGCACGCCGCCGCAGCCGTTCGCGACGACCACCGCCATCTCGCCGGCGGGTGCCGGGATCGAGTCGAGCATCGTGACCGCGCGGCCGGCTGCCCGCTCCGCGGTCACGCGGGGCGGGTGCGCGTCCAGGAACTCGACGCCGGCGCACGCGGCGGGGCCGTCCCAGCCGGTCTGGATCACGTCGCCCCGTTTCGCGACGACCTGCGCAACCAGGCGGATCCGAGGCCGCTCCTCGTCGATCCACCTGCCGTCCGAGGTGGCGATCAGCCGCCGCTGCAGGGAGTCGAAGTAGATCCCGGTGACCTGCACGACCTCGGGGCTCTCCGCCCGGGCCACCTCGTCCACCTCGCGGAGCCACGCGACCTTGTCCGCGGCCGCGACGCTGTCCGCGGCGCGTTCGGCGCGGTTCGTGCCGGGTCCGAAACGCTCGGTCAGGTCCACGACCGAGCCGGCCGCGTCGCCGCGGAGAGCGGCGCTCGCAGCCGCGGCGGCCTCGAGCAAGGCGTCGCGATCGAGCCGGTTGGAGTACGCGTAGCCGTACGTCGTTCCCTGGGCGACGCGGACGCCGGCTCCTCGATCGAGGCCGGTCGTGAGCTCCTCGACCTTGCCGTCGTCCAGACGGATCGAGGTCGACGAGCGCTCTTCGACGAAGACCTCCGCGAAGTCACCGCCCTTCCTGCGCGCGGCGACGAGGACGTCGGCGACCAGCTGGCGGTCGAGCATGCCGGCGATGCTACTAAGCGTCTCCGGTTGCGGCTCCTCGCGGGGACCTCGGTGATACGGTCGCCGGGCGGCCGTGACCACCATCGAGACGACGACGCCCGACACGACGCCCCGGTCGCGGACCGATCCCGTCCGCGCGGTGGTCGATCTGGTGCTGATGGTCGCGCTCGGCGCGGTGTTCCTCCGCGTGGCGGTGTGGCCGACGCTCGTGCACCACTATCCCTTCGCCGTCGGTCCGGACATGCCCGTATACCTGTGGTGGTCGCGCGTCGGCGCCGCCGAGGGCATCTCCCTCGTCGGCGAACGGCCGGGCACGCCCGCCCTGATCCCGACGGTCGCGACGGCGCTCGGCATCGGTCTGGTCCCGGCGGT
>JBKOUM010000091.1:0-4921 GCA_046723385.1 Actinomycetota bacterium | reverse complement strand
GGTCAAGGGCGGCCACCTCGCCGGGGACCGAGCTGCCGATCTCCTCGTGCACCCGGACGGCGAGGAATGGCTCGACCACGAGCGCATCGACACGCCCGACACCCACGGAACGGGATGCACGCTCTCGGCTGCGGCGGCGGCGCGGCTCGCCCTCGGGGTCTCCGTCCCCGAGGCGGCCCGCGCCGCCAAAGCTTTCGTCACCGAGGCGATCCGCCACGCGCTCCGCTTGGGACACGGGATCGGACCGGTCGATCAGCTCTGGCAGATCCCACCGCGGCCCGGACCGGCCGCCTGAGCTCGGCGGCCCCGGCCCTCAGGCGTGGGACGGTCTGACGACCTTCCCGGCCTTGATGCAGCTG
The DNA here is from genome assembly GCA_046723385.1 of Actinomycetota bacterium. Classification (GTDB taxonomy): domain Bacteria; phylum Actinomycetota; class UBA4738; order UBA4738; family HRBIN12; genus AC-51. The sequence continues at coordinate 4,562 of JBKOUM010000091.1, read as the reverse complement.
GTGCAGGCGTGGATGCGGCGCGGGGTGCCGTTCACGAGCGCGCGGACGCGCTGCACGTTCGGGTCCCACCGGCGGTTGTTCCGCTTGTGCGAGAACGTCACCGACTTGCCGAACCACGGCTTCTTGCCACAGATGTCACACACCGCTGCCATCGTTCGAAGAGGTTACCAGGCGTCTACGGCGCGATCGCATCCATGTTGCTCTGGAACGACTCACGAGAGATCTGTCCGCGGACGGTGGCCACGAGGTTCCCGTCCGCGTCCCAGAACTGCGTCATCGGCGGGGAGAACAGGGCGTAGGACAGACCGATCGAGTTCGGGGGATCGAACACGCTCGGGTACGTGATCCCCTCCGCGCGCATGAACGCGGTCGCGCCGTCTCGGAAGTCCTGCATGTCGACACCCAGGAACTGCACGCGGTCACCCCACCGCGCATGCGCATCGACGAGGAGCGGTGCCTCCTCCTTGCACGGCGTGCACCAGGCCGCCCAGTAGTTCACGACGACGGGTGTGCCCTTGAGCTCGGCGATGAGCGACCGGAACCCGGACGCGTCCACCTGGGGGAGCGCATCCGCGACGGTGGGCAGGGCCGGCGCCGTGGTGGCGTTCCGGGCGGGCACGGTGCCCGTCGCCGTGGCGTCGCGCGTGCAGCCGGAGATCGGAAGCACGATCAGGACCAGGAAGGAGACGATGGCCAGGAGGCGTCCTCGGGGTGCCGTCACGGGTCCATGGTAGAACCGGGTCCAGCGTGAGGATCCGTTCGTGCCGCTGACGCTGTCTTCCCCGATCGTCGCGATCGACCCCAAGGTCGCGCTCCGCCGGTCGGGGTTCCGCACGAAGGGGCCGGAGGCGCGCGACGTGCTCGCATCGGCCTTCGACATCCACACGGTGGGTGAGCTCCTGCATCACTACCCGCGTCGGTACATCGACCGTTCGCGCGTCGAGACGATCCGCGGCCTGAAGATCGGCGCCTACGCCACCGTGATCGCGACCGTCCGCAAGGTCAACAAACGTCAGACGCGGCAGCGCCGGCCGATGGTGACGGTGACGGTCGGGGACGATACGGGCTTCCTGGAACTGCCCTTCTTCAACCAACCGTGGGCGGCGACCTCGTATCGCGTCGGTGTCGAGGTTGCCGTGTCCGGCGTCGCGCAGCTCTACCGCGGCCGCCTGCAGTTGGCGAACCAGGAGGTCGAGGTGCTCCGGGGCGACCCGCAGGATCTGGTCCACACCGGCAGGATCACGCCGGTCCACCCCGCATCGGAGGGGATCACGACCCGGACGATCAGGGAGCTGATCTGGCGGGCCTTGGACGGGTTGCCCCCCCAACCCGATCCGATGCCCGAAGAGGTGATCGCAGCGGAGTCGCTGTCGTCGTGGGACGCGGCGCTCCGGAGGATCCATTTCCCCGCGGACGACCGGGAGCTCGCGGCGGCACGGGAGCGGCTCAAGTTCGACGAGCTGTTCACGCTGGAGCTCGGCGTCGGGTTCCGCAAGCAACGCCTCGCCCGGGACCGCAGCGGGATCGTGCACGATCCCGACGGGGCGCTTACGCGGGAGCTCCGAGCGCGCGTTCCCTTCGAGCCGACGGGTGCGCAGCTCCGCGCGATGGACGACGTTGACCGCGCGATGCGAGCGCCGGAGCCGATGAACCTCCTGCTCCAAGGAGACGTCGGCTCCGGGAAGACGCTCGTCGCCGTGCACGCGTGCCTCGTCGCGATCCAGTCCGGTCATCAGGCTGCCGTGATGGCGCCGACCGAGGTCCTCGCGGGACAGCACGCGCGGTCGATCGGGGAGCTCCTGCGGCCGATCGGGGGTGCGGATGCGCTCGGTGCATCCGGCGCCCGGCCGGACGCGCAGGCGTCGCTGTTCGGCGGGTCGGATACGGGCGAACGCCCGGATCCGACCCTCCGCTTCGCGATGCTGACCGGGTCCGTCACCGGGAAGGACCGGGAGCTGATCGTCCGGGGCATCGAGGACGGGACGATCGATCTGGTGATCGGGACGCACGCACTCGTGCAGGAGAGCGTCACGTTCCACGACCTCTCGCTCGCCGTCGTCGACGAGCAGCATCGCTTCGGGCTCCATCAGCGGATGGCGCTGAAGGGGAAGGGGTCGGGCGACATCGACGTCTTGATCATGACCGCGACCCCGATCCCGCGGACGCTCGCGCTCACGTACTACGGCGACCTCGACGTCGTCGTGCTCGACGAGATGCCGAAGGGCCGGCCGACGGTGACGACGATCGCGATCCGCGACCCTGCGGCGCGGGCGGCGGCCGAGGAGCGGGTGCGGTCCGAAGCCGCGGCCGGCCGGCAGGCGTTCGTGGTGTGCGCCGCGATCGACGAGGGCAACCGCACGCAGGTGAAGGCCGCCGAGGCCGAGGCGGCGCGGTTGCGGACCGAGGTCTTCCCCGATCTTCGGGTCGAGCTGCTGCACGGTCGGATGCGACCCAAGGAGAAGGAGCGCGTGATGCAGGCGTTCCGAGAGGGTGCTGCCGACGTGTTGATCTCCACGACGGTGATCGAGGTTGGCGTCGACATCCCGAACGCGACGGTGATGATGGTGGAGGACGCCGAGCGCTTCGGCCTCGCCCAGCTCCACCAGCTCAGGGGGCGGATCGGAAGAGGAACGGCCGCCTCGTTCTGCTTCCTCGTCGATGGGTCCGACGAGCACAACGAGGAGGCGCGCGCCAGGATCGACGCCATGGTGAGGACGAACGACGGGTTCGAGCTCGCCGACGACGACCTCCGGCTCCGGGGGGAGGGGACGCTGTTCGACACGAAGCAGTCGGGGATGCCGGACCTCCAGCTCGCGCGGCTCGCGGACGACCTCGACCTGGTGAAGCGCGCGCGCGCTCGGGCGTTCGCACAGCTCGAGGAGGACCCCCAGCTCTCGGGGCACCCGGAGCTGCTGGACGAGCTCCGGCGTCGCTTCGAGCGCTCGATCGAGTGGCTGTTCCAGTCCTGAGCCCGTCGGGGGGGACCACGCTCCCCGGGCTACCCTCATCGCGTGCGCGTGATCGCGGGGTCGGCCCGAGGAACGCGGCTCGGACCGGTTCCGGCAGGGGTCCGTCCGGTGTCGGATCGAGCGCGGGAGGGCGTGTTCGCGAGCCTTGGAGCCTCGGTCCCCGAGGCGCGGTGCCTCGACCTGTTCGCCGGGACGGGTGCGATGGGCATCGAGGCCCTGTCCCGCGGTGCCCTCGCATGCACCTTCGTGGATCGCTCACGGGAGGCCGTCTCCCGGATCCGGGACAACCTCGCCAGGACGCGGCTGGCCGACCGGGCCTCGGTCGCGACCGCGGAGGTGGGGCGTTTCCTCCGGGCGCACCCGCCGGAGGAGGAAGGCTTCGATCTCGTGTTCCTCGATCCGCCCTACGGAACGGCGGCCGGCGAGATCGCCGACCGGCTGGCCGATCTGGCGGCCGGATGGCTTGCCGCCGAAGGCTGGACGGTGGTCCTGACCCGTGGTCACAAAGGGGTCCTACCCTCGCTTCCGCTACACTGGGCCGCGCGGAGGACCCTTCGATACGGAGACAGCCTCCTGACCCTCTACGGGGAGGATCGATGGGCTTGACCGCCCTGTGTCCGGGGACGTTCGATCCGGTGACCAACGGCCATCTGGACGTCGTCGGGCGAGCCGCGGAGCTGTTCGAGTCGGTGATCGTCGCGGTCCTGGAGAACCCCTCCAAGACCCCGCTGTTCACCCTCGACGAGCGCGTCGAGCTGCTCGAGGAAGCGGTGCGGGACCATCGGAACGTCCGGGTGGGGTCGTTCCGAGGGCTCCTGGTCGAGCATGCCCGCGCCCAAGGGGCCTCGGTGATCGTGAAGGGACTCCGGGCGGTCAGCGACTACGAATACGAGATCCAGATGGCACAGATGAATCAGCGGATCGGACAGATCGACACCCTCTTCATGGCCACGAGCCCGAAGTGGTCGTTCCTGTCGTCCTCTCTCGTCCGCGAGGTCGCCCGTTTCGGTGGCGAGGTCGATGGCCTGGTTCCCGATCACGTCCGCAAGCGCCTGATCGACCGGCTGGCGGCGGACTGATGGACCTCTCCGGTCGCCTCCAGCAGCTCGAGCAGCTCGTGCTCGAAGCGAAATCGATGCCCCTGTCGTCTTCCGTGCTCATCAACCGCGAGGAGGTCCTGCAGATGCTTGCCGAGATGCAGGAGAGCCTCCCCGAGGAGATCAAGCAGGCCCGATGGATCGTCAAGGATCGGGAGGATCTGCTGACGAAGGCGAGGGCCGAGGGGGAGCGGATCGTCGACCAAGCTCACGAGGATCAGCGCCGGATGGCGCTCAAGGAAGAGGTCGCACGTCGAGCCGACGCGGAGGCCCACACCATCCTCGAGGGCGCGCAGGACCGGGCGGATGCGATGCGACGTGACGCCGAAGACTACGTCGACGCCAAGCTCGCGCAGTTCGAGATCACGCTCCGCAAGATCCTCGAGGACACCCAGGGGACCGCGCGGAGCGTCGCGAAGACCTTGGATCAGGTGGAGGTGGGGCGCGCGCGCCCGCGCCCCCCCGGGCCCCCCCCCCAGCACGCGCGCGCCCCCCA
>JBKOUM010000131.1:0-6631 GCA_046723385.1 Actinomycetota bacterium | reverse complement strand
AGAAGGTCGTCACGGGTCAGCACGTCGGGCTCCTCGTTCGAGCTCCGCCATCAGGTCGCGGGAGAACGATACGCGAGTGACGAGGACCCCGAGGAAGCGGACCAAGCTCCTGGTCGCGAACCGGGGGGAGATCGCCGTCCGTATCATCCGGACGTGCCGCGAGATGGGCATCCAGACCGTCGCCGTCTACTCCGACGCCGACCGCGACGCCCTCCACGTGGAGATGGCCGACGAGTCCTACCGGATCGGGCCGGCGCTCGCGTCTGATTCCTACCTCTCGATCGGGGCGATCCTGGAGGCGGCGCAGAAGGCGCGTGTGACCCTGGTCCACCCCGGCTACGGCTTCCTTGCTGAGCGCGCCCACTTCGCGCGCGCGGTCGCTGAAGCGGGCTTCACGTTCGTCGGCCCGACCCCCGACGCGATCGAACAGATGGGCGACAAGGCCGCGGCGCGCAGGATCGCCGACGCGGCCGGGATGCCGATCGTCCCCGGCACCCGCGACCCGGTCGACGTCGGGAAGGCGAAGACCGAAGCCCCGCGCATCGGGTACCCGCTGTTGGTCAAGGCCGCGTTCGGCGGCGGCGGGAAGGGGATGCATGTCGTTCGGGATGCCGACCACCTGGAGGAGTCTCTCAATCGGGCCGAGCGAGAGGCGCGGTCATACTTCGGGCGCCCGGAGGTCTTCTTGGAGCGATTCGTCGACCGCGCCCACCACGTCGAGGCGCAGATCATGGTGGACGCGGGAGGCAACGTCGTCTTCTTCGGCGAGCGAGACTGCTCGGTCCAGCGCCGCCACCAGAAGCTGATCGAGGAGACCCCGTCGCCGATGTTCGACGAGGCCCTCCGCGAGCGATTCGCCGAGGCCGCGGTCTCGCTCGCGAAAGGCGCCGGGTACCTCAACGCCGGGACGATCGAATGCATCCTGGACGAGGACGGCTCGTTCTATTTCCTGGAGATGAACACGCGCCTCCAGGTCGAGCACACCGTCACGGAGATGGTGACTGGTCTCGACATGGTGGCGTTGCAGATCGAGGTGGCGATGGGCCGTTCGCTCGCCGGGCTCGAGGTGGTGCCACTCGGACACGCGATCGAGTGTCGGATCAACGCGGAGGACCCCGGTCGCAACTTCCTGCCGGGGCCCGGGCGGATCACGCGGTACGAAGAACCGGGCGGTCCCTTCGTCCGCGTCGACGGCGGGTTCACGGCGGGCCGCGACATCCCGGGGGACTACGACTCGATGTTCGCGAAGCTGATCGTGAGCGGCGCCGACCGCGACCAGGCTCGCCGGCGCATGATCCGAGCGCTCGACGAGTTCGTCGTCGAGGGCGTCCCGACGACGATCCCGGTGCACCGGTGGGTCCTCGAGAGCGAGGCGTTCGTCGCCGGCACCCACACGACCACGTGGCTCGAGCGCGCGCTTGTAGACGCGAAGCTCCCCGCGCAAGGCGACCTGGAGCCGGCCGCCGCGCCCGTCAGATCCGGCCGCGCCCGCGACATCCTCGTCGAGGTGGACGGCCGTCGCGTCCCGGTCAGGATCTTCGACGAACGGCGCGAGGTCGCGCCCGGCGTCCCGGCCACGCACGCGAGCCACCACGGCGAACACGTCCACGGTGAGATCCGGGCACCGATGCAGGGCACGATCGTGAAGGTCCTGGTGGAGAAGGGGCAATCGATCCAGGCGGGCGACGTCGTCTGCATCCTCGAGGCCATGAAGATGGAGAACCACATCGCGTCGAACCGCGAAGGAGAGATCACGGAGCTCCCGATCCGGCCCGGCCAGGTCGTCGAGCTGGGCGCGCTGCTCGTGGTGATCGACTAGGCCTGCCGAGGCGGCTCCGTCGGACCGACGAGCTCGGGGATCGACAGGATCGACCAGCCGGCACCGTCCCACGCCAACGAGAACGCGTGTCCGGTCGGAGAACCTCGCTCGTACGCGCCGACCGCGGAGCACGTCTGCGGACCCGCGCAATCGATCGCCGAGAGCGTGCTCGACGTGGAGCCTTCGGGCGCAGGCGTCCTCTCGATCGTCCAACGGGTCCCGTCCCACGTCTCGAGGAGGCCCTGGGTTCGGGAGCCGCTCACCGACGTCCCGACGGCGAAGCACCGATCGGGACGCGGGCACGCCACGTCCGCGAGCTCGGCATCGGGCGACCCTTCGGGGTTCGGCGTCGGAAGCACCGTCCACACGCCACCGTTTCGGATCTCGGCGAACGTCGAGAGGATGCCGCCCGGATGGCGTTGGAACCCGACGGCGACGCATCGACCCGGTGTCGGGCACGCGATCGCGTTGAGCTCCGTGTCGACCGAGCCCCGCACGTTCGCGGAGACCTCCAGGTTCCACTCGCTCCCGTCCCACCGCTGGATCAAGGGAGCGACCCCGGTGAACAGCTCCTGGAGCTCGAAGCCGAAGCGTCCGACCGCGATGCACGAGGCCGGCGACGGGCACGCGACGTCCTCGAGCGCGGCGTCGTCCTGATGACGACGCCGCGGCGGAACGTGGACCGTCCACCGATCCCCATCCCACGACATGGCCAGGGCCCGGTCGTGGCCGGATCTCCTCCCGTACTGGCCGACCGCGACGCACACCGACGAGACGCACGACACGCCGTTCAACCCGGCGTCCCGGGTCCCGGGCGGGATCGGCCCGGGGAGATCCACCCACGTCGATCCGTCCCACGATCGGATCAAGGGACGGCCGCCCGCGGACCGAGCGCCGAGGTACGGCGCCGGCACCTCTTCCCGACCGACCGCCATACACCCGCCCGACACGCACGAGACGGACAAGAGACCGCTCTCGACGACCGGTGAGGGGGCGTCGGGGGATGCCAGCGCCCACGCACCATCGGTGAGGCCCGCCCCGAACGGAACGTGGAGGCCGTAGGCGGTCCCCATGAGCCCGACGGCGATGCACCGCGCCGGGGTCGGGCACGCGACCGCGAGCGGCCTGCTCTCGATGTCGGCGTTCGTCGTGGGTGCAGGCGCAGGGGTCGTCAGCCGGGCCGCGATCCCGGCCGCGATCAGGGCGCCGACCGCTAGGAACCGCAGCGCCCGCACGCGATCGTCGATCGGCTCACGGAGCGATCATGCAGCCGTCGAAGGCGTACAACGGGTTCACCTCGACGGTGCCGTCTGCCGTCTCGATGTGCAGCGGACCGATCACCGACCGCTGGCCCTCCGCGGTGTAGCAGCCGTTGGGTCTGACGGTCATCGCGTAGTCGACCTGGAGTCGTCCCACGTTGGGACCGGAGACGTAGAGCAGGCACGCCCAGTCGTCTCCCGCTCCCGAGCTGGGACCGCCGATCACGCTCTCCCGCTTGCAGACGGGGAACACCTTCAGGGATCCCGTGTCCTCCTGGTGTCCGAGCATCCCCTGCTGGATGACGACGAGGTTCGTGAAGGTCGCCGCCATGGCGCTTTCGACGCGCTCCGAGGTGATCCAGGTGCGGTCGAGCGCGGCGCCGACGACCAGGAGCCCCGTGATCGCCACACCGACGAGGATGCCGCGAGTCAGGCGGGACCAGGTGAGAGCCGGCCGGGCGTCGCCGGCGAAATCCCTCCGGCGGAACGACCGCCGAGCGGCGTCCAGGCATAGGACGGCGTACGCCGCGCAGACGAGGAGCCCGATCCAGAGCGGGGCGAGCCGCGCCGGTTCGACAAAGAGGCCGTGCCAGGCTTCGAACGGCGTCGTGAGGAGCACGGACCGGACGATGACGCCGCTCCCGAGCAAGGCCAGGACCACCATCACGAGCCCGACCACCGGTGGACCCAGCACGCCGGCCATGCTGTTCCTCGTCGTGACCGAGAACAGGATCCCCAGGCAGGTGAAGGCGAGCGTGGGGATCAGGGCGATACCGAAGCTCTCCAGCACCAGCACCGATGCACGGCCCGGCGCGAGGAGCTCGCCGGAGAGGCTGATCAAGGGCTCTCTTCCCACGACCAGGACGCCGGCGACCGTGCTCGTCACCGCCAGCAACGCGACGATCGCCGTCGAGAACGTCGACGCCGCGAGCACCTTGCCCCAGAAGACGTCCTCGCGCGAACAGGAACGCGTCAGCACGGTCTTCCACGTGGCTTGCCGGTCCTCGCTCGCGAAGATGTCGCCGGCCACGACGCCGGCGAGCAGCGGGAAGCCGGCGATCCCGGCGAACCCGAGCACGACGAGCGGGATCGCGAAGCCCGAGGAATGGACCCAACGACCGAAGAGCGAGTCGGCCGGGACGGACGACTGAGTGTTGATGAAGACCGCGAACGCCAACGGCCCGACGAGGCACGCGACGGCGGCGGCCCGAGGCAGGAGCTGCGAGGCGATCTTGGCGATCTCGACCCGATACACGGCCCGGACCCCACTCCCCCGACGTCGCGAAGCCGGCACGGGCGCGGTCCGCTCCACCGACACGCTCACGGGGTGACCTCGATCGGATCCGGCCGCTCGCCGGCCGCTGGAGGCTCACTCCGGGCGCCCGTCAGCGCGAAGAACATCGACTCGAGCGCCGTCATCGAGAGCTCCAAGCGCCGGACCGCGACGCCCGAGCGACCCAGACCGACGACGAACGCGTCGAGGGCGTCGCGATCCGCGTGGACCGTCAGCCCGCCCTCCGGATCGGGCACGACGCCGACGGCGAGATCGGAGCCGGCGATCTCCATCGCTCGATGGTCGTCGTTGGTCCACAGCCGATGCGCCGGCGCGGGTGATTCGGACCGGAGACGGTCCATCGAACCGTGCCAGACGGACCGGCCCTCTTTCATCACGGTCACGCCGTCGCACACGCCATCGAGCTCCGGCATGTTGTGGCTGCTGATGAGGACCGTGACGCCATCTGCCGCGAGACCCTTCACGAGCGCCTCCACCTCGCGAGCCCCGGTCGGATCCAGGCCGACCGTTGGCTCGTCGAGAAGGAGGAGCCGCGGTGACCGGAGGAGCGACGACGCCAGACCCAACCGCTGTCGCATCCCCGACGAGAACCCGCCCACCTTCCGGTCGGCGCGATCCGTCAGCCGCACGACCTCGAGCGACCGGTCGATCCGATCCGTGGAGACACCGTCCAACTCGGCCAGGAGCTCCAGGTTCCGGCGCGCGGAGAGGTACGGGTAGAACCGTGGATCCTCCACGAAGCCGCCGACCCCGGCCATCGTCGCGCGTTCGTCGGCATCCCACTCGCGACCGAGGAGCGCGATGGAGCCGGCGTCGGGGGTCACCAACCCGAACAGCACGCGCAACAGGGTCGTCTTGCCGGCGCCGTTCGGTCCGACGAGGCCGTGGATCGTGCCGGCCTCGACCTTGACGTCGAACGCGTCGAGCGCGGTGACATCGCCGAAGCTCTTGACCAGACCGCGAACGTCGACGGCGGTGTCGGTGTCAGGCATCGATCACGCTCCAACCGGGGAGAGGCGGCACCCTACCAACCGGACCCGTGCCGCAGCGTCGATGAGCGAACGGTCTCGAGGAACGAGCCGACGGCGTCCAGGTACGCCGCGGGCTCCTCGACGAACGTCATGTGCGCGCTGTCTTCGAGCACACGCAGCTGGGCGCGCGGGAGCAGCTCCGCCATCCGTTCGGACGCGTCCACGGGACACGCGCGGTCGTGTCGTCCGGCGAGGACCAGGACCGGCTGGGTCGCGTCCGGGAGCCGGTCCTCGACCTCGATCCCCCCGTACGACGTCGTGGCGAAGGAACGGAGGACGTCGGCCGAGTAGACACCGCCCGCTGACCGTCGCTCGTACTCATCGATCCGGGGGTCGAGCGGGTCGCGGAAGTGGAACGGCATCTGGTCGTGGACCAGCTCCGCGACGTCGTCGGAGGTGACGGCACCTCCCTCACGTTCCCAGGATGTGGCGACCCGCTCACGAAGCTCAGCAGGTTCGAACGTCTCGAGTGCTCCACCGACCCCTTGCAGGTAGCGGACCGAGGGGACTCCTCCGCTGACGATCGTGCCGGCCGCCTGGCCCGGGTAGTCGACCGCGTTCTGCAGGGCGACGAACGCACCGTACGAGTGGCCGAGCACCGCATACGGGCCGAGCCGCAACGCGAGCGCGAGCATGATCACGTCCTGCCCCATCCGCTCGAGCGTCCACGTGATCGCGCGCGTCGGCTCCGAACGTCCCTGCGAGCGCTGATCGACGAGGAGCAGCCGGATCCCTCGGTCGCAGAGTGGATCGAGATAGTCGCCGAACTCGTGATGGTCGAGCCCAGGCCCCCCGTGCAGCACGATCAACGGGAACCCGTCGGCCGGACCTCGCTCGACCACCCACAGCGTGCAGTCGTCGATCCGGATCTCGGACCCGGGACAGGTCATCCGCGCGGATCGCCCCACACATCGCGTCCGGTGACGCGGAACCCGGAGTCACGGATCTTGTAACGACCGTTCACCGAGATCAGTAGCGGGGTGAGGCCTTCGGCGATCCTCGCCATCTGGAGAAGGCCGCAGTCCACCCAGCGCATGCCGGGGATGTCGTCGATCAGCGATCCGACCAGAGCCTTCGCGTCGGGGTCGTCCCCCGTCACGAGCGCGTCGGAATCGACGGGCTCCGCGAGATCGCGGAGCGCGCCGGCGGCGATCGTGTGGAACGCGGCGACCAGCCGCGTTCCACGTGGCAGCAGCGTCTTGGCGAACTCGGCGGCCGAGCCGTGCCA
>JBKOUM010000007.1:0-5179 GCA_046723385.1 Actinomycetota bacterium | reverse complement strand
GGTCTGCATCGTCACGGGTGCCGGTTCGGGCATCGGCCGCGCGAGCGCGATCCGGTTGGCCGAGGAAGGCGGGCTGGTCACGTGCGTGGACATCAACGCCGGCGCGGTGACCGAGACCGCGACTTCGATCGGTGATTCAGCCGTCGCGGTGGCGGCGGACGTATCCGACGACTCCCAGGTCCGCCGGTATGCGGACGAGACGGTGAAGCGGTGGGGACGTCTCGATGTGGTCTTCAACAACGCCGGCGTCAACCTCCCGACCGTCTTCCACGAAGCGCCCGAACGACCTGATCGACCGAACGATCGCGGTGAACCTGAAGGGGGTCATCTTCGGGAGTCGCGCGGCGATCCCGCACATGCTCGCTGCCGAAGGCGGGTCGATCGTCAACACCGGCTCCGTCAACTCGCTCGTATCCGAGCCGTTCCTGTCGATCTACGCAGCAACGAAGGGCGCGATCCTCATGCTCTCCCGCTCGATCGCGCTGGACCACGCGAAGCACGGGATCCGATGCAACTGTCTGTGCCCCGGCTGGGTCGACACACCGGTCAATCACGCGCACGCAGAGATGCTTGGCGGGCTGCAGCACGTCTACGACACGATCGATTCGTTCCAGCCCATCGGACGGCCTGGCGAGCCTCGCGAGATCGCGAACGTCGTCCTGTTCCTCGCGAGCGATGAGTCCTCGTTCATGACGGGGTCGGCCGTCGTCGCCGATGGCGCGATGACCGCGCAGTGATGCATCAGGCTACGTTCGCAAGAGATACAGGCGGAACGCATCGTGTTCGATCGGGAGCACATCGAGCGAAGCGAAGCCCGCCTCGTCGGCGTAGCGCCGGAGGGTGGACGGCCGCATCACGGTCCCTGTTCCGGCAGACGGTTGCTCGTACATCCCGGCGGGCAGACAGTCGAGCACGCTCCACCCGTAGTAGTAGGCCTCTCGGTCGTCTGGTTCGCCGGTGAACGTCTCGTTCGTCCGCTCGTCCACGATCAGCATCGGCCCCCCGTCGACGAGCGAGTCCCGCGCGGCTCGCAGCACCTCGACGGGGCGCGCCATGTCGTGGACGCATTCGAACGCTGCCGCAACGTCGAACGGGCCCCGACCGGCGACGGCGACGCCGTCTTCCTGATGGAATCGCACCCGGTCGGCGAGCCCTTCGTTCGCGACGTTGTCGCGAGCCGTCACGACCGACAGCTCGTCGGGCTCGAACCCATCGACCGTCGCGAGTGGGTACGCGCGCGCGATGGCGATCGAGGACCACCCGGTTCCGCACCCGATATCAGCGACCCTCGATGGGCCTGCACGCAACGTGTCGTGGATCGCAGGGATCGCCGGCAACCAGTCGTTCGGGAGGGTCGTGAGGTACGTGGGTCGGTTGCTCCCGCCCTGTCCCTCGACCCCCTCCGCGCCGTAGGCGTCGGCAGGCACGCCCCCGCCGTTCCGGAACGCCTCTTCGAGCCGACCGATCGCGTTGCGGAGGCTCATCAGCTGAGCGACCGTCGCGCCGACGTACGAGAGCGAGTCGCCGTCCAGCAATGCTTCGGCGTGGCCGGTCGGCAGCGTGAATCGGACCGGCTCCACCTCCACCTCCGCGTGAACGATGCCACGGGTGGCTTGTTGTTCGAGCCACTCCCGCGCGTAGCGCTCGACGATCCCGGCTCGCTCGGCCAGGTCCTGTGAGGTCGCGGGACCATCGGCCAGCGCCACGTAGAGCCCGAGCCGGAGCCCCAAGTACATCGAGAGGACGTCGAAGTAGCCGAGTGTGGAGGTGAAGGTCCGATCGGCGAATCCGGCGGCATCCGCGTGTGGCATCGTTCTCAATCCTCCGGCGTGACGTACGCGGCGGTCAGCCCGCCGTCCACGATAAGGGACGCTCCGGTCATGTAGCTCGAGTCATCGCTCGCGAGGAACAGCGCCGCCCTGGCGAGCTCCTCGGCTCGCCCCAGGCGGCCCATCGGGATATGGACCAACCGCCGTTGGCGACGCTGTTCGTCGGACAGGAGCTGCATCAGGAGCGGCGTCTCGACGGGGCCTGGACAGAGAGCGTTGCAGCGGATCCCTCGGCGCGCGTACTCGACCGCGATCTCTCGCGTCATCGCGAGCACCGCCCCCTTCGAGGACGTGTACGCCGTCTGCGACGTCGCCGCCCCGACCCATGCGACGAACGAGGCGACGTTGATGATCGACCCCCCGCCGCTCGCGACCATCGCCGGGATGCCGTACTTGCAGCCGAACGCGACCCCCTTCACGTTGACGGCGAGTGTCGTGTCCCAGATCGCTTCCGAAGTGGCATCGACCGACCCGTCGTCCGAGAGCATCACGCCTGCGTTGTTGTAGAGGACATCGAGCCGTCCGAAGCGATCCACGGTCGCTCGAACCATCGCTTCGGCATCGCTCTCCCTCGACACGTCCGCGTGGACGAAGTGGGCGCGATCCCCGATCGCTTGCGCGGTGCTCTCGCCGGCCTCGTCCACGACGTCGGTGAGGACGACCGATGCGCCTTCGCGTGTGAAGAGCTCGGCCGCGACCCTCCCCATCCCGCTGCCGCCGCCGGTGATCAGGCCCACCTTGCCTTCCAAACGCATGCGACCTCCCGCCGTCGCCGGACCCCGTCGCGGCGGCGCCAGCCTACGGTACGGTCCGTGAGGATGGAGATCGTGGTAAGCGACGCGGCCGCCGCGTTCATCCGCGACCGCGGTGGGCGCCTCTGGGTCTGGCTCGATCCGCACACATGGGTCGGCGGCGTCGTCTACACCTACCTCCAGACGGCGACCGAGCCGCCGGGAGTCTCTCGGGCGACGCGCCGACTCCGCGCGGCGCGGCGGTCGCACCGGTTCCACGTCTTCGACACCGACGACCTCGAGATCCACGTCGAGTACGGGAGGTTCGGGCCTCCTCAGGAGCTTCACCTTGAGCTGAAGCGCTTCCCGAAGCGTCGGGTCGAGGCGTACTGGAACGGCGCCGTCTTCGTCGGCGATGACATCCCGCCGCCCGATCGCGAGCGTGCTCATCCGGGAGGGCTCGATGACTGAGTTGCTGATGTGAAGAACATCTACCTCATGGAGGAGTGAGACCGTGGACACGTGGCGGAGCGCGCTGCGCGACGACCCCGTTCCGTGGCTGCTGGAGCGAGACGACCCGGCCGTCCGGCACCTGGCGCTCCGATCCCTGATGGACGAGCCGGCAGGCGCCGCCGCGGTCCGGCGCGCGGGGGCAGCCGCGATGCGCGTCCCGCCGATCTCGACGATCCTCGAGGCCCAGGACGACGAGGGGTTCTGGGTCCGGCCGGGGGCCGGGTACGGACCGAAGTACACGGGCACCGTCTGGTCGTTGATGTTCCTCGATCAGATGGGGGCCGACCCGGGCGACCGGAAGGTCCAGCTCGCGTGCTCCTACGTTCTGGCGCACACGCAGGCGCGGAACGGAGGCTTCGGATGGTCGCCGCAGAGCTCGGCGGTCGTCCACTGCCTGAACGGCAACCTCCTTCGCGCGCTGATCGACTTCGGCCGGATCGACGATCCGGGGGTTCGCGCCTCGATCGACTGGCAGGCCCGGTCGATCACGGGCGACGGGTTCACCGACTACCACCGGTGGGCGACCGCAGGCCCGGGGTTCGGGTGCGGGATCAACGGCACGGAACCCTGTGCATGGGGCGCGATCAAGGCCCTCCGCGCCCTCGTCGCGATCCCGCCCCGTCGCCGGACACGCCGGGTTCGCGCGGCCCTCGACCGCGGAGTCGCGTTCCTGCTGTCGCGCGACCCGGCCGTCGCGGACTACCCCACCGACACGAGGGTCAGCCCGACCTGGTTCAAGCTGGGGTTCCCGTCCGGATACACGGCGGACGTCCTGCAGAACCTCGAGGTGCTCGCCGAGCTGGGCCATGCGGAGGATCGGCGCCTCGAACACGCGCTCGAGCTCGTGCTCGCGAAGCAGGACGCGCGGGGCCGGTGGAGGAACGAGCACCCGTACCGCGGCAAGCTCTGGGCCGACGTGGAGACGCCTCGCGCACCGAGCAAGTGGGTCACGCTCCGCGCCTGCGCGGTGCTCAAGCGAGCGCTCGGCTGAAGCTCCCGACCCGGCGCCGAGGGCTACGATTCGGTGATGGACAGGCCCGAGCCGTCCAGCGGGACGCGCCGGCCGTTCGACGACACGGGGAAGGAGCCGTACCCGACCCCAGCCGTCTTCGAGGCGGTCTTCCGGGATCATCCCTCCTCCGTCTGTGTCCTTCGGATGGCGGATCTCACCTTCGTCGCCGTGAACCAGGAGTTCGAACGGGCGTCCGGGAGGGGGGTGGCCGATCTCATCGGGCGCACGCCCGATGAGATCGGCCTGATCGATCCGGAGGACGCGGCGGCGCTCGCGCGCGAGGTCGCCGCGCTCGTCGAGCGCGGCGACCCCGCGCTCCGCGACTACGTCACGCGGATCCGATACCGCCTCCCCGACGGCGAGGAGGCGTTCGCCCGGATGGCGGTGGGGCTCACCGAGATCGAGGGAGAGCCCCACCTCCTCGCCTCGTTCACCGACGCCTCGTTCGCCGTGAGCCAGGAGCTCGCGCTCGGACGTCGCGACGCGATCCTCGAGACCGTGGGCGCGGCGGCGCAGCTCTTCCTGCAGGTGGAGCGGTGGGAGGACGCGATCGGCGAGGTCCTTCGACGACTCGGCGAGGCCGCGGAGGTCTCGCGCGTGCACGTCTTCCAGAACGTCCTGCTCGCTCGCGACGAGCGGGGGAGCTCGCATCGCTTCGAGTGGTGCGCGCCGGGTGTCGAGCCGCAGCTCGGCAACCCGGCGACGATCGACCAACCCTTCGACCCGTCGCAGGAGGGATGGGAATCGGCCCTCAGCCGGGGCGAACCCTGGATGGTGAACGTGAAGGACCTCCCCCCGGCGACGCGGGACGACTTCGGGTCGCAAGGGATCGTGTCGCTCCTCGACATGCCGATCTTCGCCGGCCGCGAGTGGTGGGGATCGATCGGGTTCGACGACTGCGAGCACGAGCGCGACTGGACCGGGACCGAGATCGAGGCGCTCCGCGTGGCGGCGGGAACCCTCGGCGCGGCGATCCGCCGGCAGGAGGTCGAGCGGAGCGCTCGGGAGACCGAGGAGCTCTACCGCACGCTGGTCGAGCAGATCCCCGCCGTCGTGTACGTCAACCTGACCGGCCCGGAGTACGTGCCGATGTA
>JBKOUM010000097.1:0-7886 GCA_046723385.1 Actinomycetota bacterium | reverse complement strand
GCTCCGACCTTGCGGATGTGCGCACCGAGCGCCGCGACGACGCCCTGCTCGGCGAGCAACGGCGGGAAGATCCCACGGGCGAGGTCTCGCAGCCCATCGAGCGTGTCGTTCGCCTCCTCGACGAGGGCGTCCAACTGGTCGGGTCGATCGATCGCCGTGAGCTTGCGACCGATGTCGAGGAGGCGCCGTTCCGGTCCCTCGGAGATGTCCCGCTGCAGGCCGTGGCGCTGCGCGTCGCGCGCGGTCACCAAACGCTCGCGCGAGACACGCAGCGCTGCGGCCTGCACGTCCAGCTCGCGCAACCGGATCGCGAGCTCATCGGTCAATCGGACGTTGTGCAGGGCCAGACCCGCCTGGGCGCTCAGGTCCTGTAAGAGGCCCTGCTCGGCCGGTGACAGTGGGTCGTTCGCGGCCTTCGTTACTGTCAGGTCGCCGACGATCTCGCCCTGGTAGGCGATCGCAATCGTCCACGGGTCGCCGAGGCGATTCGACCCCCTCGGGGCCGACCATCGCTCCGCGCGCTCGAGGCCCTCGGGGAGCCGCACGCGCACGACGGCGTCCTCCGCTCCCACTCCGCGGCCGGCGGCCGCCGCCATCTGCGGCAACACCTGGTCGGTCGAGACCGCGTCGGCGACCCGCTCGGAGAAGCTGGCCATCACCTCGTACGGGGTCGCGCGCTCGCCGTACACGAGCCGGTTCGCGAGCTGGTTCGCACGCCCGCGCGCCGGCTGGAACAGGATCGCGACGACGATCGTCGCGGCGAGCGACAGCGCCGGGCTCGTCGTGGACCCGAACAGCGCGCCGACCCCGACCACGATCGCGACGTAGACCGCCGCGATGAACACCGCGAGCAGCGCGAAGAGCACGGCTTTCGAGATGACGACGTCGATGTCGTAGAGGTGGTACTTGAGGATCGCGACGCCTGCCGCGATCGGGATCAGCGGCGTGAGCAACGCGAAGACCGCGGCCGGACCGCTCGGGACCGTGAGGATCCCGATCGCGAACCCGATCGCCGCGACGACGGTCGCGGCCGCGAACCACTTCAGCTGCGCACGCTCATCGCCGCTCGAGCGCCGGTAGCGGAGGACGATCTCGGCCGCGCAGGCGCAGAAGAGCACCACGTTCGCGATCCCCGAGAAGCCTTCGAGACCCGCAGCGGCGCCGGGCGAGATCGCCTGGAGCGGATGCGTGACGCCCGGGAAGTTCAGGGGGAACTCGGGAACCACCCCGAGCGCTGCCGCTGCGAACGCGAGCAGCGAGTTCGCCACGGTGAACCAGATCAGGACGCGCCAGCGTGGCGACAACGGGTGACCGGTCGGGAAGAGCTGGAGGATCAGGAAGAGCCCGAGCGACAGCGCGATCGACGCCTGGAAGAACCAGGCCGCCCATGCCGCGCCCGGGAGATCGTGCGCAAGCGCCGCATACACGTACGCCTGGACGGCGCTGACGAGCGGGATCACGAGCCCGGTAAAGATGAACAACGGGCCGAGCAGCCCGCCGGCTCGACGCAGGACCAGGAGCGACCCGACGGCCGCGCACGCGAGCGACAGCGGGAGCCACACGAGCGGATCGCCGACCGACCTCCCGGCCCAGCCGTTCAGGGCGCCCGCGACGGCCAATAGCGAGACCGAAAGGACCGGTGCGGCCACGCCGACGGCGCGTCTCACGACGACACCTGCTGTGCGATCGGCACCCGGCCGCGGACGGTCGTGCCGCGTCCGGGCGTCGAATCGATCTCGGCGTCCCCCCCGAACACCGCCATCCGGTCGCGCATGCCCTGGATCCCGGTGCCGCCGCCGGTGCCGACCTGGAAGCCGACGCCGTCATCCGAGACCGAGAACTCGAGGGCGCCACCGAGCTCGTTGAACGCGATCGTGATCGCGCTCGCTCGCGCGTACTTCGTCGCGTTCTGGAGCGCTTCGAGCGTGCAGAAGTAGACGGCGGCCTCGAGCTCGATCGGGTACCGCCCGATCCCGTCGGTCTCCATCCGCACGGGAACGTCACCCCGCGTGTACTGCGCGGCCAGCGCGGCGGGGAGACCCTGCTCCTCCAGGAGCGGCGGGTAGATCCCGAGGGCGAGCGATCGGAGGGTGTCGAGGGCCGCGTCGACCTCGTCACGGATCTCCTGCAGCATCCGCCGTCCGCGCTCCGGATCCTTCAGGAGCGCGGTCTTGGCGAGCCGCAGCTTGACCGCGAGCGCTACCAGATGCTGCTGGGCGCCGTCGTGGATATCGCGTTCGAGGCGTCGCCGTTCCTCGTCCTGTGCGGCGACGATCCGCTGGCGGGACGCGCGCAGGTCGGCCGCCTGCTGGGCGATCTGCGCGAGCCGAGCCTCGAGGTCGGCGGTCAGCCGGGCGTTCGCGAGGACGAGCCCGGCTTGGTCGGCGAGCCGGTCGAGGAGCTCGGCCTCGCCGGCGGCGAGTGGTTCGTTCACCGGCTTGGTCACGGAGATCGCGCCGAGGAGCTCGCCCTGGTGCCGGACGGGCGCCACACGATCCCCTTGCACGGCCGGGAGCTCGTCCCCCCGGATCGGGAAGGCGGCCTCGATCCCGGACGCGGGCCAGGACGCCGCGAGGGTCAGCGCATCGCCGAGCGTGAGCCAGACGTCGGCGCGAGCGGCCGCGGTCCCCTCGGCGATCACGCGAGCGATCCGAGGCAGGACGTCCTCGGCAGCGTACGTCTCGCCGACGCGATCACCGAACCGTGCGAGGACCTCGTAGGGGGTCGCCCGCTCGCCGTAGACGAGGCGGTTCGCCAGGTGGTTCGCGCGGTCGCGCACCGGTTGGAACGCGACCGCGACCAGCGCCGTCGCCGCGATCCGCAGGACCAGCGTGTCGGTGAAGCGCGATCCGAGCCCCTCGACGATCGCGACGTAGACGACCGTGATGAACGCCGCGAGGACGCCGAACACCACGGTCTTGCGGATCACGACGTCGATCTCGTAGAGCCGGTACTTCAGGATCCCGATCCCGATCGCCGCCGGCGGGCCCAGCGCGACGAGCGGCGTGATGACGAGCCAGAAGATGCCACCGGCCACGCCTTCCGGTCCGGTGGCGATCATGATCGGGACCATCACCACGATCCAGATGCCGGACGCGGCCGCGACCACCGTCAGCCAGCGCAGCTGCTGCCGTTCCTCGCGAGAACCGCGCCGACGTCGAACGACGAGCGACGCGATCGCCCCCGCGGCGCCGATCACGAACAGGACGAAGATCACGATGAAGACGGCGTCCCCGAACCGGCCGAGCGCCTGGACCCCGAACGGGTTCTCCGCCGAGACGCCCGCGTGACTCAGCTCGTCGGACCAGACGTCGGTGATGCGGTCGGGGGACAGGATCGCCTGCGAGAACGCCACCACCTCCCCGACGATCGCCATGACCACGAACACCCGCCAGCGTGGGCCGAGCGGTCTGCCGGTCGGGAAGAGGTGCAGGATCAGGATGATCCCGGTGAGCGTGAGGAACGGCATCGCTCCGGCGACGACGAGCGCCGCGCCGGGCGACGGCAGCGATCCCGGCCGGATGCCGATCGCGAAGATCCCGTACTCCGTGAGCGTCAGGCTCAGCTGGAGCGACGCAGCGACGAGCAGGCACAGCCAGCCGATGATCGGGACCGACGCCCGTCGGATGATGATCAGCCCCGCGGTCACGTACGCGATCGACGTCGCGGTGAACAGACCGAACAGGAAGTAATCGTTGCCGTACTGCAGCGAGTGGCTCCGCCAGAGCAGATAGCCGCCGAGGGCGGTGATCACCGCGATCGCGATCGCGGTGAGCACCGCGAGCCGGCGCTGGCGTTCCGCCGTCACGGCGCTCCCTCCACAGGGAGGCGCCCTGCGACGACCGTGCCGTCGCCCGGCGCGGAGGTCACGACCAGCTCGCCGCCGAGGGCGGCGAGCCGGTCCGCGATCCCCTGCAGCCCGGTGCCGTAACCGGTTCGCGCCGGGTCGAACCCGGTCCCGTCGTCACGAACCTCGAACGCGAGGCTCCCGTTCGCCTGCGTCAGCTGCACGGTCACCCGCGACGCCTCCGCGTACTTCGCCACGTTCTGCAGGGCCTCGAGGCAACTGAAGTACACGGCCGATTCGATCTCGGGCGTGTACCGGCCGGCCCCGTCGCCGTGGATCTCGACGGGGACCTGCGACTTGCGCGCCTGCGCCTCGAGCGCGGTCGTCAGGCCCTTGTCCGCCAACAGCGGGGGGTAGATCCCCCGGGCCAGATCGCGGAGGTTCTCGAGCGCGTCGTTCGATTCGCGCTGCAGCTCCCCCAACAGCTGGCGCGCCTTCGCCGGATCTCGATCGACGACGGCGTCGGTCAACCGGATCTTCACCTGGAGCGCGACCAGCTGCTGCTGTGCCCCGTCGTGGATATCGCGCTCGAGCTTCCTCGCGCGTTCGTCCTGCGCGGCCACGATCCGTCGACGCGAGCTGCGGAGCTCCTCGATCAGTCGGACGTTCCGGAGCACGAGGCCCGCCTGCGCCGCGAGATCTCGGATCAGTGCTTCCTTGGAGGGGTTCATCGGATCGTTCGCCGGCATCTCCACGGTGAGCGCCCCCAGCACCTCGCCCTGATGACGTACCTCGGTCGCGCCGATCGGGATCGCGTCCGGCGGGATCGCGCTCGGAGGCCATGCAGCTGCGACCCGGTACCGATCCCCGGATCGCAGCCAGACCGCTGCGGTGTCGGCTCCGGTGCCGGCGGCGAGCACTTGTGCCATCCGGGGGAGCACGTCGTCGGTCGAGTAGGTCTCGGCGACTCGGTCCGCGAACGAGGTCAACACCTCGTAGGGGGTCTCGCGACCCTTGAACACGATCCGATCCGCGATCCGCGACGCGGCTCGCCGGAGCGGCCAGATCGCGAACCCCATCACGGCGCCGGCGACGACGAGGAGCCCGGCGTTGTCGGAGATCGGTCCCACGGCGATGCCGCCGACGATCAGGATCACGACCGCTCCGACGACGACGATGAGCGCGGCCAGGATCGCGTACACGACCGTCTTCTTCACGATGACGTCGATCTCGTAGAGGCGGTACTTCAAGACCGCGAAGGCGACGACGACGGGGAACGTGAACAGGGAGATCGCACCGAGCACCTGGAGCCATGTCGGTGACCGGTCCAGCACGACGGACGGGACGAACAGCACCATCACGACGACGACCGACGAGGTGAACCACCGAAGCTGGAGCCGTTCGTCGCCGGTCGCCCGGCGGAGCCGCGCGACCAGGTTCCCGGCGCCGAACAGCACGATCCCGAGGATGCCGACGAACGCCGGGAGGGTGAACGCGGCCTGGACCGCAGCCGGTATGCGGATGCCGAGCGGGCTCGGGATCGTCGGGAACCCGTAGAGGTTCGTTTCCATGAGTCCGCCGACGATCCCCAGGATCACCGCCGCGATGCCGACCCGGACCGCGTTCGTGCGAGCGCGCCCGTCCGGCCGGCCCTCCGGGAACAGGAGGAAGAGGAACCCGGTCGTCGCGGCGATGAACGGGAGCCAGAGCGCGTCGGAGAGCAGGGCGAACCACGCCGCTCCTCGGAGGGATCCGGGGTTCGTCAGCAACCCGTGGACCGCGTACGACTGCTCGAAGATCGACGAGGCGATCAGCAGGCCATCCACGCAGAAGAGCCATCCGATCGCGTTGTCGGGCCGGCGGCTGGCAATCAGCGCGCCCACCACGGAGAAGGTGAGGATCCCGACCGCGATCAGGACCGTGGAGGCCGGATCGCTCGAGATCCCGGCCGTCGCCGGGATCGGGACGGTCGGATCGTTCGCTGCCGTGATCGCAGCCGCGGCGGCCGCGATCGCGACCGTGAGGCCGAGCGATCCCCACGCCAGGATCCGAGCGGTTCGAAGGGTCATGGAAGCGCCTCCGCGGGGATCCGGCCTGCGACGGTCGTCCCGCCGCCGTGTTCGCTCGTCACGACCAGCTCGCCGCCGAGGGCGGCGATCCGGTCCGCGATCCCCTGCAGCCCGGTGCCGTAGCTCACGGCCGTTGCGTCGAACCCTCGGCCGTCGTCTCGGATCTCGAACCGGAGCTCGCCGGAGCCGTCGCTGAGCGTGATGCGGGCCGTGGCGGCGTCCGCGTACTTCGCGACGTTCTGCAAGGCCTCGAGGCAGGAGAAGTAGACGGCCGACTCGACGTCGGCGGGGAACCTCCCGACCCCGTCGGCGTCGACCGTCACCGGCACGACCGCCTTCCGCGCCTGCGCCTCGAGGGCGACGGGGAGGCCCTTGTCCGCGAGAAGTGGCGGATAGATCCCACGCGCGAGGTCGCGCAGATCCTCCAGCGCATCGGTCGCCGAGCCCTGGAGCATGTCGAGCAGCTCCCCCGCCTTCGCGGGGTCACGGTCGACCATCGTCCGCGCCAGCTTGAGTTGGACCGCGAGCGCAACGAGCTGCTGCTGGGCACCGTCGTGCAGGTTCCGCTCGATCCTGCGGCGCTCATCGTCCTGCGCAGCGACGAGCCGCCGCCGGGACGAGCGCAGCTCCTCGATCAGCCGGACGTTGCGGAGCACGAGGCCGGCCTGCGACGCGAGGTCGCGCATCAATCGCTCCCCGCCCGACCCAAGCGGATCGGTCGGCGGCATCGCGACCGAGATCGCGCCCAGCCGTTCGCCGCGATCGGCGACCTCCAAGAGGTGCTCACGGGGAGGATCGGCGCCGTCCGGCCAGACCGCGGCCGGGTGGAGCTCGCCCCCGGTCAGGAACCAGACCGCCGCGGAGTCCGCGCCGAGCCCCATGCCGAGCACCTGCGCCATCCGTGGCAGCACGTCTTCGGCGGCGTACGCGTCGCCGACCCGTTCGGAGAAGGCGCTCAGGACCTCGTACGACGTGGCTCGCGCTCCGTAGACGATCCGGTTCGCGGTCCGTCGGGCGACGCGGACGAGCGGGATCGCGATCAGTCCGAGAAGGACGCCGCCGACGAGGGTGAAGGCGGAGTTGGGCACCGCCCAGATCAGCCATGGGACGGACGCGGCGGCGAGCACGAGGAGTGCGGGGATCCCGATCAGGAGCGTCAGGACCAGCGCCATGGCGGTCTTCTTGACGACGATGTCGAGCGAATAGAGGCCGTGGCGGAGGATCGCCACGCCGATCGCGAGCGGGATCAGCGAGAACGAGAACACCACCAGGGTCTGCGCGGCCGCGAGCCACCCGGGGGTCTCGCCACCCGATCCGTCGAACTCCGGAACGAGCGACAGCAGCATGATGATCAGGTACGTGACCGCGACGGCTGCCGCGGCGAACGCGAGCAGCTTCAGCTGCTCGCGTTCGTCCCCGTGGGACCGCCGGAACCGGACGACGAGGCTGGCGGCGCTCCCGAGGATGCAGAAGGGGAACAGGAGCAGCGCCACGAACAGGAACGACGTGCCGGGAACGCCGAACCGGTTCTGGACGTTCGGGAAACCGGCGTCGGCCAGGTTGCCCTGGTTGAGCAGGATCGCCGCCGACGACAGGACGAGGACGATCGCGCAGAGCCAGGCGAACCACCGCCAGCGAGGCGAGGGCAGGTGGCCGTCGGGGAAGAGCAGCAGCGCGAAGGTCCCCATCAGTCCGATCGGGGGGATCCACAGCCATCCCGTGAAGGACAGGACCCAGTCCGCGGCCGGGAAGGGCGACACCGTCAGCCCGTAGACGCCGTAGCCGGTCAGGACCTCGCCGAAGTACCACGCGAACCCGATCGCCAGCAGCAGCCATCCGATCGCGTTCTCGGGTCGACGGAGCGCGATCAACAGACCGACGACCGGGAACGGGAAGAGCGCGAGCGCGAACAGGGACCCGGAGACGAACCCGTTTCCTCCCCAGCCGGACGGGCCGGTCACGTCGCGCGTGAGCCACGCCAACCACGCCGCGACCAGGAGGCTCACCAGGTCGACGACGAAGAACGTCCA
>JBKOUM010000030.1:0-6551 GCA_046723385.1 Actinomycetota bacterium | reverse complement strand
GAGCCGCCGCGACCGCGACGGCGACCGTCGCGGCCGCCCCGGCGACGATCCCTCGCCGCGACGCGCCCCTTCCGACCGGCGGGATCCCGACGCCCAAGAAGGGTGCGCCCGAGAAGCACCGCCTGCTGGCGCTCGTCCCGCCGGAGGGCATCCAGCGGGTCGAGCGCCAGCAGGGCGACCGCGTGAACGTGTGGCCGCACCTGCTCCTCGAGGAGTTCATCGCGATGCTGATCCTCTTCGCAGGGCTCCTGGTGTTCTCCACGTTCGTGAACGCGCCGCTCCGCGAGGTGGCCAACCCGAACCTCACGCCGAACCCGTCGAAGGCGCCCTGGTACTTCTTGGGCCTGCAGGAGCTCCTGCGCTACTTCCACCCGATGATCGCCGGGATCTCGATCCCGACGTTCATCCTCGTCGGCCTCGCCGCGGTCCCCTACGTCGACCGGAACCCGAGCATCCTGCCGGGCGATCGGAAGATCGCGATCACGCTGTTCACCGTGATGTTCATGTTCGGCGCCGTGCTGACGATCATCGGCTCGTTCTTCCGCGGCCCGGGCTACAACTGGATCTGGCCGTGGGCGCAAGGGGTGTTCTTCGAGTTGTGATCGCGCTCGATCTGAACGCCGCGACCGTCGCCGTCATCGTCGTGCTGGGCGCCGTCATCCTGTTCGCGTTCTTCTTCAGCCTGTCCCTGCTCCGCGCCAACCGGCAGCTCGCGCGTGTCGGCGAGCCGCCGCCCAAGCCCGTCGAGGTGGTGTCTCGGCGCGACTTCCAGCGCCGGGCGCTGATCTCATCCGTCCTGCTCTTCTCGGCCGAGTTCGGGCTCGGGACGGTCGCGTTCCTGTGGCCGAACCTCCTCGGCGGCTTCGGGTCCAAGATCAACGCCGGTTCGATCGGCGACATCAAGTCGTTCATCGAAGGCAACAAGCAGCCCTTCTACGTCGGCCAGGGCCGCTTCTACATCGTCGAATGGAACGGGACGGCGGGGACGGGACAGGCGAACTATCCCGGACTGTCGGTGACGGTCGACGGCATCATGCCGCTGTACCAGAAGTGCGTGCACCTGGGGTGCCGCGTGCCCTTCTGTCAGCAGTCGCAGTGGTTCGAGTGTCCGTGCCACGGATCCAAGTACAACGACGCGGGCGAGTACCAGCTCGGTCCCGCGCCGCGCGGCCTCGACCGGTTCGCCGTCACGATGGAAGGCGACCAGGTGATCGTCGACACGTCGGGTGTGATCCTCGGACCGCCCCGCGGGACGAACACGATCAACGAGCCGCCGCAGGGCCCCTTCTGCGTGGCGACGGGCTGAGGGGGGTCGGGTCGATGCTCGCGGAGACGAACGTCACCGGGATCCTCCTCGTCAGCCTCGGCGCGCTCGCGATCGCGCTGTCGATCGTGGCGTTCGCGCTCCGGAACCGCGCTCGCGGGAGGAAAGCCCAGGTCCCCGGCGCGCTCCGCCCCGGCCCGGCCGACGCTCCCCTCGAGACGCCGCTGCTGAACCGCCTGCAGGGCTGGGGCGTCGTGCTCATGACGTTCTTCGTGATCTGGTTCCCGCTCCAATGGCTCCTCGAGCCGTCCCGGAACTTCACGCAGGACGAGGAGCTCCGGTCGCTCGCAGAGCAACGCGGTGAAGAGGCGATCTACCCGTACTCGGAGGAGAACCAGCTCGGCGTCGGGTGCACCCGCTGTCACGGGTCGGAGCTCAAGGGTGGCGTGATCCCGTTCACGGATCCCTCGACGGGCCAGCCGGGGTACGCGTACCCCAAGAACCTCACGACGATCTGCGCCGGGATCCTGGACCCGGCCGGCAACCATCCGACGATCGTGAGCGTCGAGGACATCTACCAGGTGATCGACGAAGGCCGTGGCGCGATGCCGTCGTGGAGCATCCGGTTCTCGGGCGCCCTGACGGATCAGCAGATCAACGACATCGTCACGTACCTGATCACGTTGAGCTCGCAGACCGTCGCGTACGACGACAACATCTGCATCAACCCCGACGCGCAGGCGAAGGCGCTCGACCTCGCCGAGCAGAACCACGTCGTCACGGAGGAGCCCTGATGATCGCCGACACGTGCCTCGGGTTCGGGGTGTCGTGCGGCACCTTGTTCAAAGGCGCCGGCGTCGTGCTCGCCGGGTTCGTGTTGTTCATCGGGAGCGTCTACGTCCTGCTCGTCGCGGTGTTCGGCCGGTGGATGGCGTACCTGGTGCTGATGATCGCGTTCTCGGGGTGGATGATCCTGCTCTCGTCGCTCTGGTTGTTCGGGTTCTGGGCGGGCGGGCCCGACACCAAGACGAACCTGGGACCGCGCGGGTCCGAGCCCGCGTGGCAGGTGCTCTCGGCCGGCAGCAACGCGGGGAACACCCGGTACGCGGAGTTCGAGAGCTACCCGGGACAACCCTGGGCTCCCGGCGATCCCGCGTCGGCCGACTTCCAGGCGGCTCAGGGCGCCGCGACGACGTTCCTGGCTCAGCGAGCGAATGCGGACCTCGGTCGCGATCCCCTCGGCGTCGACGCCCTCCAGAGCACGAACTTCACCGTCGACTCGACGAAGTTCGCCGCGGCGTCCGACGGGACCCCCATCGCGGTCGTCGAAGCGCACTTCACGGCGGGCGGTCCCGAGACCGTGTTGTCGATGTACCACAACAGCGGAAGCGTCCCCCGGTACTCGGCGATGTTCCTGGCCGGCTCGATCCTGCTGTTCGTGATCCACCTGCCGCTGCTCGGTCGCGCCGAGCGATCTCGGAAGGCGTTCCTCACCGGCGGCAGCGCCCCGCCCTGGTACGGACCCGCGTAGGGACGGAGAGCGACGATGATCGGACTCGAGACCCCGCTGCTGGATCAGGGAGCGATCCAGTTCATGATCTTCGTGGTGATGGTCATCGTCGTGGCCATCGTGGTCTGGCTCACGATCCCCCGATAGCTCCCCCGCTTCGACCGCTCACGCCGAGTTCCCGCAGCGCGTCGTGCTGCTCGTAGTACGACAGGATCTGCAGCTCGGTCGCGAGGTCCACCTTCCGGATCGTCACGCCCTCCGGCACCGCGAGCATCGCCGGGGCGAAGTTCAGGATGGAACGGATCCCCGCGCGCACCATCCGGTCGGCCACCTCCTGCGCGACCGGGGCCGGGGTCGCGATCACGCCGATCGCGACCCCCTCGGTCCGCACGACCTCCGGAAGCTCGTCCAGGTGGCGGACCCGGAGGTCCGCCACCTGGAGCCCCACCTTCGCCGGATCGACGTCGAGCAGGGCGGCCACCCGGAACCCGCGTTCGGCGAACCCCTTGTACCGAGCCAGCGCGTGCCCGAGGTTCCCGACCCCGGCGATCAGGATCGACCAGTGCTGGGTGAGACCGAGCGTGGAGCGGATCTCGTCGATCAGGTGGGCGACGTCGTAGCCGATCCCGCGGGTCCCGTACGAACCCAGCGCGGAGAGATCCTTGCGCACCTTGGCCGACGTCACGCCGGCGGCGTCGGCGAGCTCGTCCGAGGACACGGTCGTGCCCCCTTCTCCGGCGAGCTCGACGAGCACGCGCAGGTAGAGCGGGAGACGCGAGACGGTCGCGTCCGGGACGGCGCGGCGAGCGTTCACCGTGGCGGTGGCCGATCCATCGGCTGCGAGCGTACCCGGACGAGCGCTTCGAACTCGCCCCGATCGACGGTGATCTCGAAGCGCTCCTCGCCGTCGACCGTCACGACGGGGATCCGGATCCCGTACTCGCGCAGGAGGTCCTCGTCGGTGTCGATGTCGACCTCCTCGAAGACGAACGGCTCGTGCGCGCGGACCGACACGATCACGTCCCGCGCCAGGTCACAGAGGTGACAGCCGGTGCGCGAGTAGAGGACGACGCTTCGCACGGGCTGGGAGGATACGGTCCGTGCGAGAGGGCGACCGCGAGGATCTCGAGCTGCATCGTCGCCTGGCCGCCGGAGACCGAGCCGCCTTCGATGAGCTCTACGGACGGTACGCGGGCTCCGCGTACGGGCTCGCCTACCGCGTGACCGGTCAGCAGATCCTTGCCCAGGACGTCGTCCACGACTCGTTCCTGGCCCTGTGGCGAGCCCCCGAGGCCTACGACCCCGCGCGGGGGCCGTTCCGGACGTTCTTCCTGGCGCTCGTGCACCACCGGGCCGTCGACCTGGTCCGGCGCGAGTCGCGGCTCCGGGCGCGCTCCGAGCGCGCGGCGAACCTCGAGCCGCTGGTGGGCGAAGACCCTGCGGAAGCCATCGCCGAGGAGTCCTACCTCGGCGTTCGTCGGAAAGAGGTCCGCGAGGCCCTCGCGGGCCTCCCTCCCGAACAGCGACAGGTGCTCGAGATGGCGTACTTCGGCGGGAAGACACAGATCCAGATCGCGGACGAGCTGCGAATCCCGCTCGGGACCGTGAAGACTCGGACGTTCGCGGCCATGCGCAAGCTGCGGGTCGCCTTGGAGGAAAGCGCGTGACGCCCGGCCACGACGACATCGAGGAGCTCCTCGCGGGCTACGTGCTCCGGAGCCTCTCCGGGGACGATGCCGTCGAAGCCGACCGGATCCTCACCGAGCACGTCCCCGGGTGCGCGGAGTGCCGCGCCACCCTGGATGCGTTCCAGGCGGTCGCGGGAGACCTCGCGCTCGACGCGCCGGTCGCCTCCCCCCCCGACACCCTGCGGGCGAGGCTCCGCAAGGAGCTCGAGCCACGCGGCCGGTCGGGGGGGCGATGGACCACCAACCGGATCGTCGTGGTCGCCGCGAGCGTCGTCCTCGTGGCGGGCGTGGGGGGGATCGCGCTCACGCGGGGCGGGAACGGCGGGTTGGCGAAGGGCCAGCTCGTTCGCGCGGATCTCCTGGATGTGACGAACGCGCTCGCGAACCCGAGCGCCGAGCGTCACCGGTTCGGACCGGCGACCGAGGTCTCGTCTCCCGCGACGGAGAAGCTCTACGTCTACGGTGTCGACGTGCCGTCACCACCTGCGGGCACCGTCTATCGCCTCTGGGCCGGATCGCCGACGCAGCCGATCTACGTCGGGGACTTCCTCCCGAACGACGACGGCATGGTGATCCTCGAGATCACGCTCCCCGTCTCGTCGGTCGGGTCGCTCTTCGTCACGCGTGAGCCTGCCGGCTCGGAGCCGACCGGCCCCGGCGACATCGTCTGGCCCACCGCCGCCTGAGCGCCCACCTTCAGATCGCGCGAGCGGCGCGCGCGGCGACGAGCAGGCCGGCGATCACGATCACGATCGCGGAGATCAGTGGGAGCGCGAGCGCGATGCGCTCGCCCGCCCTGCGGGCGATCGCATCGCGCGCGCGCAGCGCTCCGACGCCCACCCCGAGGAGCGCGGCCGCGAGCCCCGCGCTGAAGGCGGCGACGAGCGCGAGCCCATAGGTCACGCGGTGAACCTGGATCGCCGCGAGCATCGCGAGCAGCGCGCTCGGGGCGGGAAGCGCCCCGCCCGCGAACGCGAGCATCGCGATCCCCTTCCTGGAGAGCCGTCCGCCCGCGTCCATCAGCGCCGGTCCTTCGATGCCGTCATGCGCGTGTGCGTGACCGACCGCGTGTTCGTGCGGATGACGATGCTCGTGCCGCCACGCCCCCCAGCGCGTTCGGAAGAGGTACGCGCCCACGCCGACCGCAGCGAGCCCCGACAGCGTCCCGAGCCACGGGTACAGGGTCTCGGGGCGGAACGTTCGCTGGAGCGCCATGACCGCGACCCCGAGGGCGATCACCGACGCCGAGTGCATCGACGCGACCGCGACCGCGACGGTGAAGGCCTGCCGGGGCCGGGCGCCCGCGCCGACCATCGCCCCGGCCATCAGCGTCTTCCCATGGCCGGGGAGGAGCGCGTGCCAGGCCCCGAACGCGAACGCGAGGACGAGCCCGAGCAGGACGAGCGGTACGCCACGGTTGCCGAGGACCGATGCGAACCCCGCCGACTCGCTCTGCGGGCGCGCGATCGACCCGACGCCGTCGCCGGCTCCGGGAACGAGGCCCACCGCGGGCCCTCTCACCGCGAAGATCGCCGACATGCTCGACACGTCCAACGGGCTCGAGAGCATGTCCTGCGGGTACGCGCGCAGCCGATCGCTGGGGCTGGTCGTGGGCACGGTCGACCCGGTCAGCTCGACACCGTCGCCGACCGCCGTCACCTCGCGCCACCCGATCCGCCCGTCGGCCGCGTTCCGGTCGGCGTACGAGATCCGACCGGTGCCCTGCTCGAGCGGACCCGTGAACGTCGCCTCGAACCGCAGCGTGTCGAGCCCCGCCTGGCCCGGCGCCAACGTCGCGGTCGCCGGCCCCGCCGTGACCGGGATCGGCCGGCCGTCCACGCGGACGACGATGCCCTGCAGGATCGTCCTCGCCTCCGCCCGCGCCCACGACGCGAGCTCCGTCGCCGACGCGGCGCCGTCACCGTCGACGTCGACCGACGGGAGCTCCTGGTACGTCGGGATCTCCGCCATGTCGATCGCGTACGCGACCACGACGGCGTCGGGACGCACGACGATCGAGCTCGCGCGGTTGAGCGTGAAGTTGCCCAGGGGATGGGCGGTCGCGGCCGGCGCCGCGAGGAACAGGGAG